>NZ_DHFC01000018.1:0-105387 GCF_002400205.1 Aminobacterium sp. UBA4834
TGTTTGTATATGAATAACTCCCTCTTCAAAGGCCCTTTGTATCCGTTCCTGAATTAAATTGCTTCTAAATCTCTTTTCTTCTATGGCTTTGTGAACATGTTTAGCTTCTACAAGCTTTGCATTCTCAGCAACAGCCCACGCCGTAGATTCCACTATTATTTCAATAATTTTATTAAATTCCGTGGTAATACGATCTTGGTGATCAGCTAAACGACTGGCCCATTCAATAACTTCAGCCACAGCGTCAACAGTAAAGGGAATTTTCCCCTCCCTCCTTACAAAACTGCAGATGAATTGAGCCATTTGCTGCTCTGTTTCCAAATTTCGCGGCATGTCACTATCAAAATCTGCTTTTATTTTAAACATCTTTAAAAACTCAGGATCGTAATACTGAAGCAGTGCATATAAGTACGGAGTACCAACCATTACAACCTTCATTTTGATGGGGATCGGCTGAGGGCGCAAAGAAGAAACTGGTATAGCTCCATATTGTTCTCCCAAGTTTTCTATATTGGCTTCTCCCGTTCGGAGGGCACGTTTTAAAGCTTCCCATGACATAAAATTCAAGAGAACTTTTTCTGCGTCAAGGATCAAATACCCTCCATTTGCTTTTTGGAAAGCGCCAGGAACAATTTTATGGAAGTCTGTGTAAAGATACCCCTGTCTGCTTTCGTATTCTACTTTCCCTGTAAGATTGTAATACGTAGGATTTGTCTCCCAAATAACAGGCGCCCCATTCTCGGGGTCATTGGCCACAAAAACATTAATGGTATATCGACTAAAGTCTATCTCCGCAGACTCATCTTTTGCTGCAGCCACAAAAATATTAAAATTACTGATAATGTCTTCCGTTAAGTTGTCTATCCATTTGCATAATATCTCTGTTGTACCATACTTATCTTTAATGTCTTGCAGATATGGAGTAATTGCTGAGCGGCAAATTTCAGCCTCCAATTTGTTAATTTCCTCTTTTAACGCTTTCTCTAGATCTCGAATTTTTCTCAATGTATCAAGAGTTTTTTGAGAAATTTCCTCCGATTTGACCTGGAGCTCTTTCTGCTTTTCCTCTGGAAGAGATTCAAACTCGTCCTGTTGTAGCTCCCGCCGTGAAGTTTCTCCAGATTCACTGACTTCTTCAGTGAGAGGAATATTGACAAATCCTTGAGGCGTCCTTTTTAAAGCAAAACCTTTTTCTCCCGCCCAGGCCCGTACCTCTTCCATTAAAGAGTTAACCTGTTCCTGAAACTTTTTTACCAGTTGAGCCTTGGCATCTTCATACTGACTCTTTTCAAAGGCTTTGCTTATGGCAATTTTCAGCTCCTCAAGGAGATCTTCGAAAGCTGCTCCCATCTCTTTACCTTTTCCAGCAGAGAGATTGATAGCCAGGGGACGACTCGGATCATCAAAGTTATAAACATAAATCCAGTCGTCAGGGGCCTTTCTTTCAAGGGCCGTTTCACGAAGCCGCTCCAGAGAATAGGTTGTGCGTCCACTTCCTGGATTCCCTAGGACAAAAATATTGTATCCCTTACTCTCTACAGCAAGTCCAAAAGAAAAGGCTTTTACAGCCCGCTCTTGCCCAATAAATTTTTCAAGGCATGGAAGTTCTTCAGTCGTTTGAAAGTTAAGAGCATTTATATCTGCTCGTTTTCTGAGCTTCTCTAAAGGTAATTTACATTCTTCCGTTATGTTAGGCACGGGAACACCTCCTCAGATGAAATTATAATGCCTCCTCCACAGACAACATCCCTATTGTACAAAACTAACGATTGCCCCGGTGCTACCATAGGACTTTCAGATACAACCTGAACGCGAAGAGAATCCTCTCCTATCGATACCACTTTTACGGGGAAAGGGGTGGTTCTATACCGATGCTGGGCCATATATACCTCCCCTAGCTTTAACAAAGGAGAAATGACCGGGTGAACACACTGAACAAAGCCAGGATGGTGTTCTCTGGTATTGCTGACATACAAAATATTATGCGCCAGGTTTTTCCCCACAACAAACCATGGCCCCCCAGAAAGCCCCAAACCTTTCCTTTGCCCTATAGTATAGCGCCAAAGTCCCTGATGTTTCCCTAGAACGTGTCCATCTCCATCAACTATAGACCCAGGAAGAGAAGTTTCCTCCCGTATATACTTTCGCAAGAAGAGCATCAATCCCTGGGGGGCGAAGCAAACATCTTGGCTTTCCTCTTTTTTTACAACCCACAGTGGAAGCTTTGATGAAGCTATTTCTCTCACTTCAGCTTTCGTCATATTTCCTAAAGGGAAACGAATACTACGAAGCCATTCCATGGGAAGACGATATAACATGTAGCTTTGATCTTTTTTTATATCCCTTCCTCTAGCTAAAACAAAATCGTCATTATTAGAGAGGATACGAGCATAGTGGCCTGTAGCTACAAGAGGTATATTTTTTTCTTCTGCAACTTTGAAGAGAAGCCTGAACTTGACGGCAGGATTACATAGAATACAGGGGTTCGGCGTCAACCCTCTGGCATATTCAGAAACCACCAAAGATAGCACTCGCTGGGTAAAAATATCTCGCCCGTCAAGAGTAATAAAAGGGATATGGAGTTTTTGAGCAAGCTCGCAAGCTTGCTGCTGAGCTAAGCTATTTTCGGGGCCTGAGAGATGGAGGTAAAGCCCATATACATCATACCCGTCTCTTTTAAGCAGGAGGGCTGTCGCCGCACTATCAACTCCTCCACTCATGCCCACTAAAATTTTTTTCTCCACGAATAAAACCACCTAAAGACCAAACAATATTTTTCTCAACTGAGCAAGTCCTGTAGGAAGCAAGGCGGATCCTACTACAACTCCCCATTCTAGCGCTCCAAGAGGAACTATATCCAAAACATTCTGGAATACAGGAATATACGTAATGACAACTTGCAATAAGACAGAACCCCCTATACCCAACAAAAGCCACGGGTTCTCCCAGAACCGCTCTGGATGACTTAAAAGACTATTTTTACGCACGTTTAACACAAAGAAAAGCTGAGCTAACACAAGTGTATGAAAACTCAATTCCGTAGCTCGCAAGAAATCTCCCTTATGATACCAGAGAGACCAATAATATGCGGCAAAAACTCCACTCGTGATAGCTGCTCCATAGAAAAATATAAGCAGTTTATGGGACCTCGTAACAATATTTTCGTCTCTCCTTTTAGGACTACAAAGCATTACATCAGGTTCTGCCGGGTCAAGAGACAACGCGAGTGCAGGCAATACGTCTGTAACCAAATTGATCCACAGAATTTGCAAAGGGATAAGGATCGTAGGCAACTTGAGAAGTATCCCTAAAAAAACAGTGAGGATTTCGCTCAGATTACAACATAAAAGGAATAATACTGCTTTACGAATATTATCAAAAATTCGCCGGCCTTCCCGCACAGCTTCAACGATAGTACTGAAACGATCATCTTGAAGAATAATGTCTGAAGCTTCTTTACTAACCTCAGTACCCTGTATACCCATAGCTATCCCTACATCGGCCTGTTTTAAAGCTACGGCATCATTAACTCCGTCACCAGTCATAGCTACGACTTCCCCAGCTTTTTGAAGGCCTTTTACAATTCTCATTTTATGCTCTGGAGCCACTCTGGCTACTACAGATAGTTTTTTCGCTCGTGCAACTACATCTTCCTCTGACAAAGATTCAAGTTCTGAACCCATCATAGATAGAGAGTAAGGTTCTTTGTATATACCAACCTCCTTGGCAATTGCCTCAGCTGTCACTAAGTGATCGCCAGTAACCATAATCACATGTATTCCTGCTTTATGACAAAGAGTTACAGACTCGTTAACCTCAGGTCTCGGGGGATCGTCTATGCCAGCCACTCCTAAAAACATAAGGCTTTCAAGGGAATCACCCCAAGCTAAAGCTATAGTTCGCATGCCTCTTTGAGCCAAGACTTGTACGTTCTTATGCCACGCTATCTTGGTTTCCTCTAAAAAAGGGGCCGGCCCCTGCGACGTGAGTATAAATGGGCAATCATGGAAAACCCTTTCTGGGGCCCCTTTCATTGCCACGCCTTCATTGTGCCATGTAACCATTCGCATCGTTTGTGAGTCGAAAGGCTCTTCTGCAATACGAGGAAATTTGTTTCGCAAAGATAGTTTGTTTTCCCCAGCATAACGAAGAAGCGCTACTTCCATAGGATCCCCCACCGATTTCGTGTCGTTTATAGTTGCATCATTACAGAGGACAGCAACACGAATAAAAAGCTCCTCCGCCTCAGGTTGAGACAAATTAACTGCACGAACAGTCATATCGTTCATTGTCAGCGTTCCTGTTTTATCAGTACAAATAACAGTTGTAGACCCCAACGTTTCAACAGAAGCCAAATTCCGCACCAGGGCATTTATTTTTGCCATCCTGTGAACTCCAAGAGCCAACGTCATAGTAGCCACAAAAGGTAGCCCTTCTGGAACAGCAGCTACAGCGAGGGCTATGCCGGTACTAAGCATCATTAAAAGACCGCGTCCTTGAAAAATCCCTGCTCCAATAACAATTCCCGCAATAGCTATTGTTGCCCATATAAGGAACTGGCTAAATTTAGCTAAACGTTCTTCTAGAGGCGTTTCCTGAGAAGAGACCTGTTGAAGCATTCGACCTATTCGTCCAATCTCCGTCTCCATTCCCGTAGCAAAAACTGTAGCCCTTGCTGTCCCCTTAACCATATTCGTACCTGCATAAACACAATTAGCGCGGTCAGGCAATAGTGTTTCAATGGGAAGAGACTCTATGATTTTCTCTACTGGTAAAGATTCTCCTGTTAAAGAGGCCTCATTTACCGTGCAATTCGCTTCTTTGAAAATACGCCCGTCAGCTGGGATCACATCTCCAGCTTCCAGTACCATAATATCCCCTGGAACCACATCCGCAGAAGAGATTAGGGATATGTTCCCGTTCCGTAAGACTCGACAATGGAGGGAGGTCATGGATTTCAATGCCTGTAGAGCCTTTTCTGCTCGAAATTCTGTAAAGAATCCAATAAGGCTGTTCATAAAAATAACAACCAAAATAGCGATACTATCGAGAAGTTCTCCCATCATAAAACTTATAAGAGCGGCTACAAAGAGAAGGTAAACCATGGGGGAAGCAAACTGTCTGAGAAAAAAACGCCACCAAGGAAGAATTTCCTCTTGAGAAAGAACGTTGCCCCCATATTCCTTCCTTGCAGCCTCCACTGCTTCATCACCGAGCCCCTGTTCAATATCCACGCCCATACGTTCCAAGAAATCTCCGGCAGCTAAAGCGTAAGGAGCGGAGGGTTTCCCGTTCTCTTGGCTTTTCAATTAATACTCGACCCCCTTACGGCCATAGATCCCTTTCTGGAAAGGGTGACGGATCTCTTTCATCTCCGTAACGAGATCAGCATAGTCTATAAGTATTTGAGGCGGATTCCGTCCCGTAAGAACAACTTCTACATGAGAGGCGCGTTTCTTCAAAAGAGCAAGAAGTCTCTCTGCTTTCAAGAGCCCATAGTCAAGAGCAACATTGATCTCATCCAATATTACTATATTGAACTGCCCTCCCATAATCCATTTTTCCGCAATCTCCAAACCTCGCTGGGCCTCAAGAAAATCCACCTGGAGAGGAGCAGACTTGTCAACAAAATCAGGACGACCAGTCTGGATAATTTTAATTTCAGGAATACGTGATAAACTTACGAGTTCCCCGTAGTGCGGCCATCCTTTCATAAATTGAACAATCCCTACTGTAAAGCCCCATCCTGCTGCTCGTAGAGCGAGACCAAGAGCCGCAGTAGTTTTTCCTTTCCCATCTCCCATATAAATCTGAACTAAACCTAGCTCTTCGGAGTGTTCTCTCGTCATATAGGGATTCCTCATTTCTTCTTTATTTTTATTCTTGAGTCTCTGCCCATCTTGATTTAAAATGCCCTGAGAATGGAGGTTTGTCAATGCTCAAGATCACAACTTTTTTAGTGACAGGCATTGTACAAGGGGTAGGTTTTAGGCCTTTCTGCGCCCGATTAGCTCAAGAAATGGCTTTAGGGGGAAGTGTTAAAAACACTTCCGATGGTGTGCTTATCACCTTGCGAGGAACTTCAGAAACCATCGAAAGCTATCTTCAGCGCTTACAAGACGAAAAACCCGGCCCTTCGTATATAGCGTCTATAGAATTCCTCTCAGATAAGACATGTTCAGAAGAGGATAATGGGAATTTTACTATAGAAAAAAGCCTTCGCCTTGAACATCAGCGGGTCCTCATCCCACCAGATATAGCAACTTGCGATGACTGTTTGCGGGAAATGAACGACCCATCAAACCGACGATATCATTACCCTTTCATTAATTGCACGAATTGCGGCCCTCGATATACTATTATTCAAGATCTTCCATATGATCGCCCACTCACGACAATGAGCAGTTTTACTATGTGCGAAGAGTGTCAGAGAGAATATGACGCCCCACTTAACCGACGTTATCATGCCCAACCTAATGCGTGTTCTCAGTGTGGCCCCTCATTATGGCTTACAAATAATAAAGGGAATATAATAGCTAGAGGTGAAGAAGCGCTTTCTCTCTGTTGTAAAAGACTTCAACAAGGGGATACTGCCGCCATTAAGGGACTTGGAGGGTTTCATCTCGCTTGTGATCCTTTTCAACACGAAGCCGTTAAAAAACTGAGAGAATCGAAACATCGAAAGGATAAGCCGTTCGCCCTCATGGTTCCTGATCTCAAACAAGCGCAACAACTTGTGTATATCACGAATACCGCAGCTAAAATTCTCTCATCGACCAAGAGACCTGTTGTCATTTGTCCTATGAGACAAGACACAATGCTCTCTCCACTCGTAGCGCCAGGACAAAATTCTTTAGGTATTATGCTTCCTTACACGCCACTTCATCACCTGCTGTTACAAAATTTTGACGCTCTCGTTATGACTAGTGCTAATATGAGCGATGCGCCCATTATCTCTAACAACAAAGATGCATTGATTTCTCTTGCGCCTCTTGCTCAAGTTTTTTTAATGCATAATAGAGACATACATATGGCTATAGATGACTCTGTTATAGCCGCTCAGGGACGAGAGTATGTGGTTATACGAAGAGCAAGAGGATTTGTTCCCCTTCCCTTAGCATCTCCTCGGAAAGGCCCGGTAATTCTTGCTGCTGGAGCTGAAATGAAATCCACTTTTACACTCACACAAGATCGAACTATCTTCCCTGGCCAATATCTTGGCGACTTAAAACAGATAGGGACCATAGAGTATTACAGAAAGGCTCTCCGTCATTTCTTGAAGTTATACAACCTTCATCCTGAATACCTTGTTTATGATCGTCATCCTCAATATATTTCTCGGTCTGTAGCACAGGAAATCTCTGGAATAAGCTCTTCTCGCTCTATGGCTGTACAACACCATCATGCCCATATGGCAGCCTGTCTTCTTGAGAACCGTTTTAATGGTACAGCCATAGGTGCTATTTTTGATGGGACTGGATATGGTGCCGACGGAACAATTTGGGGCGGAGAATTTCTTGTAGGAAATACTCGTGATTTCCAGCGTCAAGGTTCTTTTCTTCCATGCCCTCTTCCCGGAGGAGAACGAGCCGTTTTAGAGCCCTGGCGTTACGCTTTTGCCATGCTTCTCTCTGTATACGGAGAAGAAGCTTGCCATATAGCACAAAATCTCTGGCCTTGGGCTGCCCGTTATTTAGACTCCCTTAAGGCTATTATGAAACACTCTCCCATCACCACTTCATGTGGCCGTTTCTTTGATGGCGTTTCCGCTTTATTAGGGATATGCCCTATCATTTCCTACGATGGACAAGCCGCTATGGAGTTAGAAGGATGTGCAAAAGGATCCGCTCTCGCCCCCTTCTCCATAATGGAAAAAGGACACCAGTTCTTTCTCGATTGGCGCCCCACTATACAGTGGCTTGTGGAAAGGAGCGCTTCCTTCTCTGTTGAAGAGAAAGCTGCTGCAATCCACGGAGGATTGGCTGCGGCTACAGCTGAAATATGCCGCTCCATTGCTGACAACAATGGGGTTAAATATGTAGCTCTATCCGGAGGGGTATGGCAAAACAGGCGCCTTCTCGTGCTCACCCTCTCTCAATTACGCCGAAGAGGGTTACTGCCCCTTACTCATCACCTTTTATCTCCTAATGATGAAAGCGTTTCAGTTGGACAAGCTGCGATAGGGCTAGAATATTGGTGTGAGGGCCCTTCTCAGTAGAGAAAGGCCCTCCTATAAAACATAAAATATTAATTTATCTATCGACACTCTCGGGAGCGTAGTCGATACCACTGATTTTACATAGTTTCTTGGGGTGATGGATGGCTTCTACGTAACGAACAGTGCCACTCTTCGAACGCATAACCATGGAAAATGTTCGTATCCGCCGCCCTTCGTACCGAACACCCTTAAGGAAGTCTCCGTCTGTTACGCCAGTAGCAGCAAAGAAAACATTATCTCCCGTAACAAGATCTTCAAGAGTTAACACCTGATTGAGATCAAGCCCTCTGGCCCGGCTCTCTTCCGCTTCTGCCTCATTTCTAGGCCAAAGCTTGCACTGCATATTCCCACCTAAACATTTAATAGCACACGCCGTAATTACCGCTTCAGGAGAACCTCCAATACCTACGAGGAGATCGGCCCCTCCCTGCTCTTTACATGTTAAAAGAGCACCTGCTACATCTCCGTCAGGGATTAATTTAATCCGAGCCCCTACTTCTCGTATCTGCTCTTTAACTTCGTCATGGCGGGGGCGATCAAGCACTACAACTGTAATATCTCCCACGGATTTCGACTTTTTTGCAGCAACCCTCTTGATATTTTCTCCGATAGGAGCGTCTATATCAATAACATCTGCCGCATCAGGGCCAGTTGCCAATTTGTTCATATAAAAAATATTTTTAGGATTAAACATCGTTCCCTTTTCCGATAAAGCCACAACACTTATAGCCCCTGGTAAGCCCAAAGCGGTAAGCCGAGTTCCATCAATAGGATCTACAGCGATGTCCACCTCAGGAGATACTCCTGTTCCTAAGCGCTCCCCATTAAATAACATGGGAGCTTCGTCTTTCTCCCCTTCGCCAATCACTACAACGCCGTTCATCGCAATGGTATTGAGCATATATCGCATAGCCGTTACCGCTGCACCATCGGCGGCATTTTTATCTCCTCTCCCCATCCAGCGACCAGCTGCCATAGCTGCAGCTTCTGTTCCACGGACAAGCTCGAGAGCCAAGTTACGTTCCGGCACTGACATTATGGCCCCTCCTATTCAGAAAATCTTAAAAATATTTCATCTATTGCCTTAAAATAGTAATCAATATCAAACAGCTTGTCGAGTTCATCTCTGGAAAGATAGCGATTCACCCGTGAGTCCGACCAAAGGAGGTCGGCAAAAGATCCTTCTCCGTGCCAACATTTCATAGCGTTCTCTTGCACCACTGCATATGCATCTTCTCTGCTAAGCTTGAACTTTTCTACGAGTTCAAGCAAAACTCTCTGACTAAAGACAAGACCTTGGGTCAGATACAGATTTTTTTCCATATTCTCCGGACTGATATCCATGCCTTCTACTATTTGAGACATTTTCTTCAGCATATACGTCACGAGATGGAACGCATCAGGCCAAATAATTCGTTCCACAGAAGAATGGCTTATATCTCTCTCATGCCAAAGTGCCACATTCTCCATAGCTGTAGAAGCATATCCCCTTAAAAGACGAGCCATCCCTGTTAGGCGTTCACAAAGAATGGGGTTTCTTTTATGAGGCATAGCCGAGGAACCTTTTTGTTTCTTCCCAAAAGGCTCCATGGCTTCAAGGACCTCCGTTTTCTGAAGGTGTCGAATCTCCACTGCCATTCTCTCTATGCCAGCTCCGAGAAGTGCCAGAACATTCATGATATGAGCATGACGATCGCGCTGCAAGATTTGAGTGGAGACCGCAGCTGGATGAAGACCAAGGAGCTCACACACCCGTTTTTCTATTTTAGTAGGGCAATGAGCGTATGTTCCCACCGCTCCAGATATTTTCCCATAATTAATTTGTTCTCGCGCCTGAAGAATTCTCTCTCGATCTCGAATAAGCTCGTAATACCAGTTGAGAAGTTTGAGCCCGAAGGTCATGGGTTCTGCGTGAATACCATGAGTGCGTCCAACACAGGGGGTATACTTATATTCTTTCGCTTTTTCCCATATAAGACCAGCAAGCTTATTGACCTTTTCCAAAACTACGTCGAGAGATTTTCGTAACATAAGGGAAGAAGCTGTATCGAGCACATCACTGCTTGTTAAGCCAAGATGGATATATCGCCCATTGGCCCCCACCTTTTCAGCTACAGCAGACACAAAAGCAATGACATCATGATGTACCTGGCTCTCTATTTCGTAGATCCTCTCTATATCAAAATCAGCTTTCTCTTCAATATCTTTCAAAGCCTCTTCTGGAATAAGCCCCTCTTCTGTCCAAGCCTTGCACACTGCCAGCTCGACTTGAAGCCACGTCTGATACTTGTTGTGGTCGCTCCACATACGTTTCATTTCTTCTGTTTCGTATCTTTCTATCATTCCTCATGCCTCCTCATAGCCATATCTCTATGCCAATCCTCCCGCACTGCCGATAGGAAGGGATTATACCTGCCACTAGCAAAATCGGGGAAAGTGTAATCAAACGCAACCCATTGCTTGAAACGATAGCGCATTGTTACTTCCGCGAAAATACCTTCTGTCAGGTATATCCGATGGGCATGATCTTTAGTTGAAGCCAGAACTAATCGAGCCCCATTAATATATCCTGGATCAATATTTACGGCTCGTATGTCTCTTTCTTCTCGAGCGAGGCTACTCCGCTGTTCTACGAGGCCACTCTCCTTTTTCCAACGAACCAATTCATCCCCATTACGAAGACCTGGGAAGGAAATAAAGCGCCGATACAAGACAGGTGCAATATCATGATAATAGTCTGTTTTATCGAAGGGGAAGGCATCGCTAATTCGCTCAGGCTCTCCCCAAATAGGGGATAACGCCTGCAAAACCCACTGCCACCACCATTCATCTGGATAAAGAACGCCTGTAATCAATTTCACAGGATATATCATTCTGAAGACTCCTTTTCCTTTCTGAGACATAAGTGCCCTACTACCTTACCATCCCATATACACGTCATATATTCATCGGCGCCAAGAAGATCAAGGGGAGACGGCTCTTTTATTTCTTCATCGACGCGAAGAATTCGATACCCTGCTCTACGTTTCTTCTGAGCCCACGCCTGACCAACTGCGGCCCACCAAATCATATTTTCAGCAGTATCCAAATCGCAAGTGACATCATCAAGCATAAAAACATGGGGAGCTATTTCTATGGGGCATATGACCATTCTCCCCTCTGCGTTATCTATAGCCAACATGGGTTCCTCAGACTGCAACGCAGATTCTACTTCATCATAAGAAAAAGTGTACCCCTTTAAATGAGAACAAGCTTTTTCATTGAGAATCACTTTCTTTTTCTGAATGGCTAATAAAGGGATAGGAACACTCCACCATTCAGGAAGATCCCCTGTTTGGGAAGTAACCATTAGTTTAAGCTCCCCTACAGTAGAGATAGACGCTCCTCCCTCTGCTGATAAAAACAACACTGTTTCTTTATTGGGCAATGTATAAAAAGGAGTGTGAGATGGATCCTCTTCTTTTTCAAAGCTACGAAATAAGCTGGAAACGTGACTATCCTTTCCCGTCTTATGTAAAAATGCAACGAGATCCTCTTGCAGAAAATATTTATAGCGATTTTTCTTATGCAGCACTATTCTTGTAAGAGAGAAGCAAAAGAGTGCCCTCAAAACGATGGAAAGAGGAGACGAAAAAGAGAGACTATTAAGAAGCTGCTCTTCCTCAGTTTTCATCACTATTTCTCTCCAGCAAAGCAGATACAAAAAGCTTAGGCTCAAAACGACGTAGATCATCAACTCCTTCGCCCAGTCCCACGTACCGAATTGGAAGGCCTAAGTGATGGGCTATAGCTAGAATAATGCCTCCCTTTGCCGTGTTATCATATTTAGATAAGATGACGCCAGTTAAGTGAAGGGCTTCATGGAAAGCCTGTGCTTGTGCAAAGCCATTCTGTCCCATAACTGCGTCCAAGACGAGAAGAATCTCTATATTTTCTTGATCCACTTCCCGGGCTAAAACTCGTATAACTTTAGATAGTTCCTCCATAAGATTATGCTTCGAATGAAGACGACCAGCTGTATCCACTATCAGGAGATCTGACGAGGATGCCCGAGCTGCCAGTAACGCATCATACGCTACTGCAGCAGAATCACTCCCTTGTTGTTGGGCTATAACTCGACTTCCTGTTCGCTCTCCCCAAATTTTCAGCTGTTCTATAGCGCCTGCTCTAAAGGTATCTGCTGCTCCCAACACTACCTTTTTCTCTTGGCGCCGAAATTGTTCTGCTAATTTAGCAGCTGTCGTGGTCTTGCCACTTCCGTTTACGCCAACAAGCACTACTACTTTAGGCTTTACATCAAGAACAATTTCCTTCCCCATGCCTTCTATTTTTTCAAGATGGCTTGTAAGCATATCTATAAAATAATCTATTAATTGATCCGATGTCTTGAGCCCTTCTTTTTTTACTACTTTTTGAAGAGACTCTATGAGCTCTTCCGTCAAATCTAAACCTACATCCCCGGAAATGAGAAGTTCTTCCATTTGCTCCCAAAACTCATCATCGATAGAGGTTCCAGAAAAGAGAGAAATGAGCCCCCCACTCCAACGATTTTTTACTCCTTTAAGCCCATTCTTAAGTTTATCCCAAAGAAACATGATATCCCCCCTATCCTAAGCTATTCACCGTTGGGCCCTTCTTTTTCGCTAGAAGAGCTCTCGTTTTTGGAGTTTTTTCCCCTTCGAAAAGGACGCCGTCCTTTCTTCCGCACAGGCCTATTTCGTTTAGCTACGCTATTTTCAGTGCTCTGTTCCTCCGATCTTGTTCCTTCACGATCTGGAGTCGCTAACTTATTATTTTGGGGTTTCTTTTTACGTCGCCGCCGACGTTTTATTCCTCCTGATTTAGAAACAGCTCCCGTTCCCTTCCTATTGTCGCCTTTCTTTTCTTCCGATTCACGATAAGGCGGGCATGGAACATCTTCCAAATTTTCTAAGACAGAATGATCATTTTCTCCTTCAATTTTCAATATCCCAATTGACGAGACATCCGTTATGGCTGTTGCCATAACATCGTTCTCAGAGAAAACAAGGGACTCGCCAGATTCGTCCTCTCCCAAGACAGGAAGGGCCGGTATACCGCTCTCACCAATGGTACTATCCCATACTTCCCCTCTCATTACCGTCTCTTTAAAAGCTTCAAAATTTCGGGCTAGAACTAGTATTTCCGTCCCCTCAGGAGTCTTAGCCCGAAAAGCCTCATGCTGCAAATCAACGCCAAGAATAACGTAGTTACCAGTAGGGGTCTTAATTTTCGAGCCTGGGTTTGGAAGGTCTTTCCAAATAGAACCATACGTCTCATGCTCATAGGCCATACAGCACATAAGACGCCCACAAATCCCTGATATTTTTGTAGGGTTCAGAGCTAAATTCTGTTCCTTTACCATTTTGATACAAATAGGATCAAATTTATGGAGCCAGTATCCACAGCAACATTCTTTACCACAGGGACCAAGCCCTCTTACTGTTTTGGCTTCGTCACGTACTCCTATCTGACGCAATTCGATTCTTGTTTTGAATTCACGGGCAAGATCTCGAACATAGGCCCTGAAATCTACTCGCTGCTCAGACGTAAAATAAAAGAAAAGTTTCTTTCGATCAAGAAGGTACTCGACATCTACAAGCTTCATAGGAAGATCGTGTTGCGAAAGAATCTCTCTGGCTTTTATAAGCACGAGCTCTTCCTCAACCCTCTGGTTCCGATCTATTTCTAAATCTTCAACTGTAACCATACGGACAAAAGTTATATTCTGAAGCATAGGCTCTCCGCCCTTAGGCTGGCCCTCTGAAGTATCTTCCGTACACGTGTTCCTATAACGATCTTCTTGTTCCAATGAGAGCGGCCCTCCAACAACGGCCAACTCAAGCCCTCGCATGGTTTCGGCAACTATACGGGATCCTCTTTCGGGAGAAGGGGTCTCAATCTCTACAAGTCCTAAATATCTAGGCTTACCGAAAATCGTCAAATATATGCTCAAACGCAAAACCCTCCTTGAGTACTAATACTATATAATCCAAAAGCATGGACTGAGAAAGACGCCCTGTCTGGCTTAAAAGACGAAGACGTTCAATAGGTTCTATAAGATGAAAATGCCCCTCTGCCAAAGCCCAAGAACCCCACCGACCAAGTTGCATTTCTAACTCTTCTACCGAAATTTTCCCGCTATTTCGAACCCAGGCAAACCAAGACTCTTCAGAGTTTGGCATGACTTCTTGTTCAGGCACTGATTCATGTATAGTTGAAAGGTTCCAGCACCGGCTTTTGAGTGTGGGTAGCAGCCCTTCTCCTTCATGTATAAAAAGAATGACAGCATAACTCGGAGGCTCCTCTACCACTTTTAACAAGCTGTTAGCTGCACCTAACGGAAGGGTATCAGCAGCAAAAACAACAGCTAAACGACGGGGGGAAGCCACGGGACGAAGGGTAAGCTCCTCTGTCAATTGCCGACAAGCCTCAATGCGAGGCGCTTTATCCGTTGTCCCAGCCAAAAGAAGGTCTGGATGGACGCCTTCATGCCAAGCTAAACATGCATCACATACTCCACAGTTACATCTCTTCTCACATAAAATCAAATGGGCAAGTTCGGTCGCCACCGTAAAATGATACTGTTGGGGTACACGTAAAGCCAAACTTTGAGGGAATCGGTTTGCCTCAAGAGCCCTTGATAGTTCTGCCCACATAATACTTGATATTATAAAAAAAGGGAGATGAGACATCCTTTAATCTCCTCCACTAATCGTAAAGCTCTCATACGATTTCCCTCTCTGCTTAAAACCGCAGAGAGCTCCTGTAAATCTGTTTCTGTTTTTTCCATCAAAACAAAAATATTTTTATCATATCGTCTCCAGCGAAGATCTTTCTTCAATCGTAGTCGACCAGTAGCCCGGCGAAGCAGTTCTTTAACAACAGTTCTGTAGGTGCTTAATAGCCTTTCCGCAGGGAAACGAGATAGCTGTTCCCCCAGCTTCTCTAAACGATCAAAAAGTTCCTGAATTTCTGCGTCTTCTAAAGATTCGTCAAAGCAAGGGAAAACTTCATCTGCCCGCCGTTCCACCTTATAGTGGCCTGTCAAAGATTTATCTATCCCTGTATCTAATTTCCTATCAGAACTCCTTCGTACTTTCACTGGTTCAGAAACACCTCCAGAGAGTTCCAAATCTGATTGGCAACATTTTCTAACGATTGCGTTCCATCAATGCGAACAATTCTTTTAGGATAGCGAAGAGCCAATTCTTCGTACCCACGGCATACACGCTCTAAAAAACTTTTTGTCCCTGACTCTATGCGATCAAGAGAACTTCTAGAAGACTCTATCCTAGCAAAAGCCATTTCCAGAGGAACATCCATCCATAACGTTAGGTCTGGCTCAGGAAATTCACACCAAGAAAAAAGAGTTTCTACTTTTTCTTCCGGAATACCTCTCCCCCAAATTTGATAAGCTCGCGTTGAATCTGAGTAACGCTCACATACGACTATATCTCCCCGTGAAAGAGCCGGTACTATTTCCTGCCTCACATGCTCGCAGCGGTCAATTACGAAAAGAAATAATTCGCTCAAGGGGTGATAAAGATCCTCTTCGAGTAAAAGAGAACGAATAAGCCCTCCTTGTGCCCATCCGCCAGGCTCTCGGGTCCCAAAAACATTTTTCCCCGTAGACGCTGCTATTTTCTCGTTCAAAATGGCGGCCTGAGTGCTTTTGCCACACCCATCGATGCCTTCCAGGGTAATAAACATTTCTAACCTTCTTCCTTTTCTACAGCCACTTCTTGCCCATCAGAAGGTTGAACCTGTATTATTTTCCTTAAGAGCCCTTCCACCACAGAATCAGTCTTAAAGATACGCATTGTTCCTTCATTAAGGCGCCTCTCCTTAACCTGGCTCAAAAGCTCCGTGTCTTCCTTGGTGGGTATCATATCCTCAGGACTATCAGGAATTTTTGCATAGTTTAGTTCTACTATAACCTCATTATTTGTTTCCAAAGAGCTCATTTCTTTCAACATTTGATCAAAATTATCTATAGTTTTCCAGCCCTGTACAATAGCATCCTCTTCAAGAGCCATTATATTTCCCCCTCGAACAACTATTTCTACGGGCCCAGAAGCATCTTGGGGTACTGTAAGCTCTAATTTCTTCTTCGACTGCTTACCTCGGTACGGCCTGATGGTAACTTCTACAGGTACTTTCTGGCCGGGAACAAAGATTTCTCCATCTATTTTCAATCCCTCTATAAAAATAAGCTTCGGTTGGCGGGTAATTTCCACAGATAAATGGATTCCCATCGGAGAAATTTCCATAAAGGGATTCATGGCTATGTTTTTCATTAAATCTCTCACTTCTTGCAAGGCTTCATCAGCTACGTCAGTTTCGGAGAAATACATATTACTTCTCGTCCAGCCCTTATAAATTTCTTTCCCTTCTACCTGGAGAGAAATCCGGGCCGTCCCCTCCCCTACTCGCCCCCATAACCTGTCAATAAGTCCTGTGAAAAGGGTACTGGCAAGATCCATGCCAAGGAAAGGATCTTGTACGACATGGAAGCGTTTCATATCTCTTTCATTTCTATCTATATCTTTAAAGCGTAGGGATGCTTCAATGGACGGAGCAAAATATCCTAAGCGCCCCCCTATGGCCTCAGCACGATCTTGGGTTACTGTTCCGACAATATGAGAAAAACTCCCCACTTTAAAGGGAGACTCTAAGCTGGGTACTACATTATGGACTTTCACCTTCACAGCAGGGAACGCCACAGCTCCTTTCCCCAGAAAAGGGTGCCCAAAAGCAAGAAATCGACCATCCTTATCAACAGATGTGATGGTGCCAATGGAACCTATGGTAACATCGCCCCACGCTAACAAAACTCCTATGGCCTCTCCAGGCGCAAAGGTCCCTTTATAATCCACCAATTGCTCATTCCCGTTGAGGCCACCTGCCAAAAACACTTTTTCCCCCAGACGTTCCCCTACCCGATTCGCTATCCTCTGGCTTACTCCTCCTACCTGGAGAGGAAGAGCTCGTTTTTCACTACCTGAAGATAAATTCGTATTTTCTGCGTTTCCTTCTGTAGTCTCTTCCGTATTTTCATTTTCAACACTATTCTCTTCCGCAGTTTCCTCGTTGTTTTCTGCTTCCTCCTCTTCAACCCCTTTTTCTGCATCTTTTCCATCTTCCTTCAAGGATAGAGGCTGAGGAAAAGAGGGGGGGTCCTCCGGCCACGCCCAGATAGACTCCATATCTTTAATAGGAGTCACATATCCTATGTTGTGCTCACTAAAATTAAACCCGTAACCAATAGCTCCTATCAATTTCCCATTAATATAAACCGGACTTCCACTCATACCTGCGGCTATGCCACCTGTCTTCTCTATGACGTTACCGCTGACCCGAACCATAATAAGGTGGCGAGGCCGACTTTCCATTTGGGGGACAATGCTAACAATCTCCACGGGAAAAGAAACTACTTCTTCCCCACGTACAACCGTCAACGCTGTACCCTTCATACCCGGACGAAGTTCTTGTAAAGGAAGAATGGGAGTTTTTGGAGGAAAAGGAGCCGAAGCGGCTATCCCCGCAGTTGCATAAAAAACAATTAAAAAGGTTAGGATAGGAACGTATAAAATGTGCCAACTATATTTTCTCTCCATCGGAACCATCCTCCTCTTACTTATTTGCGGCTTTGTTTCTTCCAGCGTAGATAGGCCATAATGAAGTCTTCCAACTCCCCATCTAAAACTGCCTGGACATTTCCAGTCTCGCAGCCAGTTCTATGATCTTTAACTAATGTATATGGATGGAGCACATATGACCGAATTTGGCTTCCCCAGCTAATTTCCTTCTTTTCTCCTCCTATGGTTTCTAATTCATTGTGGCGTTCTTCAAGAGCCCGCTGATAAAGCCTGCTTTTTAAAATTTGCATGGCTACTGCTCGATTCATATGTTGAGAACGCTCATTTTGACAGCTGACCACAATTCCAGATGGGAAGTGAGTTATTCGCACTGCAGAATCGGTCATATTCACATATTGCCCACCAGCCCCGCTAGATCTGAATGTATCGATACGAATATCCTCAGGGCGAATCTCTATATCCACATCCTCTGGAAGCTCCGGAACCACATCTACTGAAGCAAAACTTGTATGTCGTCTCCCCGCTGAATCAAAAGGAGATATACGGACTAAACGATGTACCCCTTTTTCTGATTTTAAATACCCATAGGCATAGTTCCCTTCCACAAGCAGTGTAACGCTATTAATTCCAGCCTCCGCATCTTTCAACAAATCCAAGATTTTTATGTGGAAGTCCTTTTGTTCTATCCATCGAACATACATTCTATAAAGCATGTCGGC
Organism: Aminobacterium sp. UBA4834; assembly: GCF_002400205.1. Taxonomy (NCBI): domain Bacteria; kingdom Thermotogati; phylum Synergistota; class Synergistia; order Synergistales; family Aminobacteriaceae; genus Aminobacterium; species Aminobacterium sp. UBA4834. Next base: position 18,558 of record NZ_DHFC01000018.1, read on the forward strand.
CCAATCCTGAGAATCAAGCCCTCCTGAACCAGCATGAATCGAAAGAATGGCATTACCATGGTCATAATCTTCGTTAAGAAGCTCCAAAAGTTGCATCCTTTCTATTTCTTTCTTCAAAGCCACCGACCGACTATCAAATTCACTCTGGAGTTCCTTATCATCTCCCTCTCGTAACATCTCTTCCAATGTTTCTAAATCCTGAAACTCAGAGACGACCTGACTCCATGAGCCTAGTTTGTCTCGTATCCAAGACAATTGCTGGGTTATGCCTCGTGCCTCTCCACTCCCCCAAAAAGAAGGAGCAACTGTCTTTTTTTCAAGCTCTTGCAAACGAAATTCCAAAAAAACGAGGTCAAAGGCTTTCCTGCAGTTCTTCTTTAAGGGAACGCAGTTCCTCCAATACTGTAGAGTTCGGGATATTAACCATAAATAATGAGCCTCCTCATCAATATACAACCCTCAGTTTCTTATTCAAGTGTTTCATTATATCATCCAGAGCCCTTCTCTCATCGACCTAATAAGGGAAAACACTAATAATTCCGCTGTAAATTATTTGTGGTATCTCATAGCTTCATCGAATAATTTCGATTGAAATTTGTTATAATTTCTTTCGAAGAAAAGGAGGATCGACCATGCGATTAACTGAACTATCAAGAACAAGTGGGTGAGCTGCTAAAATAGGTCCGGCGGACCTGGAAAAAATACTACGAAATCTTCCTCCAGTTCATGATGAAAGGATCATTTCTACTTGGGCTTCTGGTGAAGATGCTGCTCTCTGGATTATAGATGAAAAACGACTCGGTATTCTCACTTTGGATTTTATCACGCCAATCGTAGATAATCCGAGAAAGTGGGGAGAAATAGCTGCATGTAACTCTATCAGTGATGTTTTTGCTATGGGAGGACATCCAATAGTAGCTTTGAACATAGTAGGATTCCCTGTAAAAAAACTCGATATAGAAATATTAAGGGAAATCTTAGAAGGTGGGTATTCTAAAGTAAGAGAAGCCGGTGCTTTTCTAGTGGGAGGACACAGCGTAGAAGACGAAGAACCTAAATATGGGCTCGCTGTATATGGAGAAGTGGCACGAGAGCACCCATGGCAAGTTGTAGGAGCTCAGCTTGGAGATCTTCTTATTCTTACAAAACCTGTTGGGACAGGAATTATAGCTACTGGCATTAAAGCTGACATGATTGAAGATCCTCAAGGCCCGTCAGAGGCCATTCGATGGATGTCAACCCTTAACAATGTTCCTATGATTCTTTCAGAAGACCAAAAAATAGCTATCCATGCCTGTACCGACGTCACAGGCTTTGGTCTGATCGGACATGCATTGGATATGCTTTCCCTGAAGAATCTTAATTTAGTTCTTGGACTTCACAATGTTCCTTTACTTCCAGGTGTAATAGAGCTGGCAGAGAGCGGGTTGATTCCAGCAGGAACATACAATAACCGCATTCAATACGAAGATATGGTTCATGGAATGCAGGCTTTCCCCGATGAGGAAGTAGATATCCTCTATGACGCTCAGACATCTGGTGGGTTTTTGTTGGCTGTGAGCCCTGACAAGGCAGAAGGGATAATACAATCTTTAAAAAATGCTGGTTTTGAAAGAAGTATATGTATAGGTAGATTCAAACCGGGAGAAGGTATGATTGAAATCGTTGATAATATTTAGTACAATAAAGTTATCCAAAGATCCCCTCACATATGCGAGGGGATCTTTTGAAGGGGCAACTCATGACAAATTCTCAAACATCTCATAATTATATTCTGTTAACACTTTCTCTTTCTCTCTTTTGCGCCATGCTTGGAGTAGGCGTCATTAGTCCTATTTTACCTATATATGCTTCCAAACTTGGCGCCAGTGGTATTGTTCTTGGCTTTGTTTTTGGAACCTTTTCTTTTGCCCGAACCGGAGGGATGCTCATCTCTGGTGAGTTAGCTGAGCGCTTTGATCGAAAACTCCTTCTTGGTGCAGGCCTATTGGTCTACTCTTTAGCATCTCTCGCTTACGTAAGAGCCGACAATACAGTAGCATTAGTAGCCATAAGGTTCTTTCACGGCTTGGGTTCCGCTTTTGTTATACCAATAGCTATGGCTATTGGCGCCGACGTTGCTGAAGAGGGAAATGAAGGTCGTCTTTTTGGGACTTTGCAAGGAGCTCATTTTTTAGGAGTAGGCTTTGGTCCTCTCATCAGCGGCATACTCACCGATCGATGGGGATGGCAACTCCCTTTTTACTTCATGACAGTCCTAACAAGTCTTGCTCTGTTTATGGTTATACGGAAACTTCCTCACAGGATACCTACTCGAGCCCAAGCTACTGGTCAAACGATGTTCCCTGCTATAAAAGGAATGCTACGAAATTGGGCACTCCGAATTTGTTTTTACTATCAATTCTGTTTTGCCATGTGCCGGGGAACCATCCTTATGCTTATTCCTCTTCTAGCTCAAGGATACTCTCTATCTTTTTCCCAAATTGGGATAATACTTTCTCTTAACTCCATAGCAACTGGAGCTCTGCAGCGGTTTTTCGGCCCTCTTTCCGATACCATAGAACGACATCGTCTGATTGTATTTGGTGGCATTTTATCTGGAGTTGTTTTCCTGGTTATACCCTATTTCCGCAGCTTTTTAGGGCTTACAGTAGCCAGTATCATTTTCGGGGTCGGACACGCTCTTTCCTCTCCTTCTTTAGCTGCCATCACAGCAGAAAACAGCGCTGAATTCGGAAGTGGGAGAACTATGAGTATTTTTAATATTTTCTTTAGTCTGGGAATGATGACTGGCCCAATTCTTGACGGATTTGTAGTAGAGTCTGGGCTAAAAGTTAGTCCCTTTCATATTTTAAGTTTTATGATCTTTTCTGCTACAATTCCATTCCTCTTTTTCCCTAAAAAGACAGCTAGCGGTAAAGAATCTGCTGTTAACTAGAAATCCTGTGAGATAAAAGGGACAGACAGTCGAGACGGTGTAAAGAATCCGCTGTTAAAAGCTAATTAGATGTAGCGGAAAAAGCTGCTATATTCCATATAGACAGATATTGGTCATATAAAGAAATAATAAGATCTTCCTCTATAGTAGGTCGCTTAAGGAGAATAATTTGAGAAGATTTGATCTTTAGCAACGTATCTTGCATACATCGAGGTGTTTGTGCATCGTAAACTACTGGAATACCTTGTTTTATAATTTCCTCTACTTTTTGTTTGAAGCTATCCAAAGACTCTCCATTTTTCCAAAGAGTTACATTCTCCCCCGAAGGACGCAATATTTCACATCGGGCTGCCCGTAAAAGCTCCCCATATGAAGCTGAGAGGTCGTAGACTTTTTTACCTTGCAGTAATTGTCTCCCAAGAAGGACTGTGCTCTCTAAACGCCCCTGAAACTCCGCTAGTCGCCGTTGGTAGAAAAAATAATGCTCTGTGTCGAGGCTGGAAAAAACATTCAAAATTCGTTGAGCAATAAAGGGAAGCACTGAGGGATCGGCAAAATAGCTATCTAACTTCTCTCTAGGGAAAGGAAGATTTCGATAAAGAACATACAGATTCTTCCTTTTTTCAGATATTCCATATTTTTGAGCGTCTGAATAATCTAATACCAGTAAGGGGAGATCTTCTGACATTTTTTTTGGCGCCACTCTTTTTTCCAATCCATCTTCAGACCACACTACCATAGGATGGACTGTTACATATACGCCCCCCATAAAATTGGACATAACAGACAACCATGGAGATGATACCCACAAGTCCATAGCTAAAGCTCTGCAAGGGACGAGGAACAATAGGAGCAAAAAGGCAAAAAACAACCTCACTTTTCTCGTGGGGGAGAATTTTTCATTCACTTTGTTTTTCGCAAATAACCACATCATCTACGCCGTCAAGCTCTTCCACTCTTACTTCCACAATTTCATCAGAGGAAGTTGGAACCTTTTTACCACAAAAATCCGGGTGTATTGGCAGCTCACGATGTCCTCGGTCTATTAATACTGCAAGTTGCACAGAGGAAGGACGCCCAAGATCCATAAGAGCATCCAAAGCCGCCCGCACAGTCCGTCCCGTATAGATCACATCGTCTACTAAAATAAGATTCATGCCACTGACATCGAAAGGAATGGAAGTGCTATGGACCATAGGTTGCTCGTGAAGCAACGTTAAATCATCTCTATACAAGGTTATATCAAGTTCTCCTGTGGGAATTTTTACTTTTTCTTGCTGGAGTAACACATCCTGAAGTCGCTTAGCTAAATACACTCCGCGCCTTTGTATTCCGAGTAATGCTATCCCTTCTGTTCCCCTGTTCCACTCTATGATCTCATTGCCAATCCTCTTTAACACTCTTTTTATATCATCTTTGGTCATTATAATTGCTTTTTGCATAAGATCCATGGTCAATCTCCTTTTCCTCCCCCCCCTCTATACCCTCTCTTTTGAGGAGGGATATTTTGCCCAACCCCTGGGCAGCTGCTTGAATCTCCGCTAGTTTTCGCGAGTGCCCCGTTCCACATCCAAAGATAACTCCATCTATTTTTAAATGTACGGTGAACTTAGGTAAATGCGAAGGCCCTTCAGAGGAGGCCACTACATAGTCAGGATGTCCCATTCCTCTTTTTTGAGTTTCAACTTGCAGAAGAGATTTAGGATCCTGATTTTCTTCATAAGGATTAACAGTAGACTGGAAAAAAAGATATCTGCGTATTACTTTTTGTGCTACCTGAAATCCACCATCATAAAAAACAGCACCAAACACTGCCTCAACTGCATCAGCAATAATAGAAGAGTTAATGCCTTGATGTTCTATTCCTTTCCCCACCCGAATAAGTCGGGGTAATTCCATACTTTTCCCCCATATAAAAAGAGCTTTTTTTCGAACAAGATTTGAGCGAAATTGAGTTAACTTCCCCTCGTCAAGATCAGGATACTCACCATAGAGTTCTGCTGAAACCACAAGCTCTAACACAGCGTCTCCTAAAAATTCAAGACGCTCATTATAATAAGGGAGGCCCTCTTCATAAGCATAAGAAGCATGGGTGAGGGCCTCTTCTAAAAGTTCTCTTCTTAAAAAAGAGTATCCTAATTTTTCCTGAAAAGAGAGAAGACTCTGATTCCACCATTGTTCTTTTTCAGGACTATTCTTCACAGGACCTCTTACCTCTCGTACTTCTGGACAGCAACAACAGCATTGTGCCCACCAAAACCAAAACTGTTGACGAGCACTCGAGAAACTGGTTTATGCACCGCTTGAGGCCCTACCACATGAATATCACATTCCGGATCTGGCGTTTCATAGTTAACAGTAGGATGGACAACGTTCTCTACAATAGATTGAATTGCAGCTATCGTCTCAAGAGCTCCAGCGGCACCGAGACAGTGTCCAATCATAGATTTTGTAGAGTTAACCAAAATCTTGGGTGTATATTCTCCAAAGACGGTACGAATCGCCATAGATTCCATTTTATCGTTTAGACCGGTAGAGGTTCCATGAGCGTTAATATATTCCACATCTTCTGGAAGCCATTTTGCCTGACTTATTGCTTGGCGCATCGCTCGTACTGCCCCTTCGCCTTTTGGATCTGGCGCTGTAATGTGGCTAGCGTCACACGTAGATCCATATCCCACAACTTCGCCATATATATGGGCTCCACGACGAAGAGCATGGTCCAGTTCTTCCAGCACGAGAACGCCCGCACCCTCGCCCATTACGAAGCCATCTCGGTCCAGATCGAAAGGACGAGATGCTCGCTGAGGCTCATCATTGCGGGTCGAAAGAGCTTTCATAGCAGCAAAGCCAGCTATGCTGATAGAACGAAGAGCAGCTTCCGTGCCCCCAGCTAAAATAACATCTGCGTCATCTCGCTGTATGGCGTAATAAGCTTCTCCTATACTATTGGTTCCTGTAGCACATGCTGTGACAACGCATAGATTGGGCCCCTTTGCGCCGTACCGAATAGCTACGTAAGCCGTAGACATATTGCTGATCATCATAGGAATGAAAAAGGGGCTTATTCGTCTTGGGCCCTTTTCAATAAGGGTCTGAAAATTATTAAAAGTCGTCTCTATGCCGCCTTGTCCAGTTCCAATATAAACACCAAATTTATTAGAATCCAGGCTTTTTACATCCAGATGGGCATCCTCAAGAGCCATATCTGAAGCAGCTACAGCAAAATGGATCACCCGATCGGAGCGTTTTACCTCTTTATTGTCAAGCCAATGAGTTGGGTCAAAGTCTCTGACCTCAGCTCCGAAAGTTACAGGAAGGTCAGAGGCATCAAAGGTCGTTAAAGGACCGACGCCATTTCGTCCTTCTTCAAGAGCTTTCCAGAAATCTACTCTTCCATTCGCGATTGGGCTCACTACTCCAAGCCCTGTAATAACTACCCTTCTCAAATCACGTCACTCCTCACCGTTCAGGGATAGGGCACCGCGATGTTGCAATAGGCCGGGGGATCTATATTCCTCCGGCCCAGAAATGCCTTTATTCCAAATTACTCTTCTACTCCAAGCTTTTCGAGGGTATACTTCATAGCTTCCCCTACGGAAGTGAGCTTCTCAGCATCCTCGTCAGGTATTTCAATATCAAATTCTTCTTCAATACCCATAATGAGCTCAACGATGTCAAGAGAATCAGCACCAAGATCCTCCACGAAGGAAGCCTCGAGAACAATCTGGCCATCTTCAACATCAAGTCTGTCCATAATAATTTCTTTTAAGCGAGCAACAACTTCTTCTTTCTTCATTCTCCTTCACCCCCTTCCACTACTCTTCTTAACACATGGTCATTCCGCCATCTACGGCAATAACTTGACCAGTTACATATGCAGAATCATCTGAAGCTAGAAAAGCCGCAACTCTGGCCACATCATCAGGAGTCCCTGCCCGACCAAGAGGAATCTGAGCCAGCATAGACTGTTTAATCTCATCTTTCAAGACCGAAGTCATATCAGATTCAATAAATCCAGGAGCAATGGCATTTGCAGTGATCCCTCTAGCGCCATACTCTCTGGCAACAGCTTTCGTGAAACCTACAATACCCGCTTTAGAAGCACAGTAATTAGACTGTCCTGGATTGCCAATGAGCCCCACCACTGATGAGATGTTAATAATCCTTCCCCATCGTGCTTTTACCATCTTCTTAATAGCTTGCTTTGTACAATAAAAAACTGATGTCAGGTTAGCAGCTATAACGTCTTGCCATTCTTCATCTTTCATTCTCATGAGGAGGTTGTCTCGAGTAATACCTGCATTATTAACCAAAATGTCTACCGCCCCGAGATTCCCCTCTATCTGCACAAACATCTCTGCTACCTGCTCCGGATTCGTTACATCACATTGTACAGCGAAAGCATCTACTCCCAAATGTTGCATCATATCGCACACATCCATAGCACTTGTGCCGCTCTTGTTATAGCTAATAGCCACATGATATCTGCGGGCAGCAAGTTCCAGCGCAATATGTTTGCCTATTCCTCTCCCCCCACCAGTGACGAGAGCAACTCGACCCATACCCATCACTCTACCACCTCCTTAAAAAGAGAAGTGATGGTCTTTATATCTTCTTCTGTAGCTACAGAATAGGTTTTAGACCCTTTTTGGCAGCGCTTGATAAGACCGGCTAGAACCGTTCCCGGTCCGAGTTCGAAATAAGTATCAACTCCTTGAGATGCCATATATTCAACAGATTTTGCCCATAAAACAGGCATATATGTCTGATGGAACAATGCATTCTGCACTTCCCGCACAGTGGAAACAGGTTGTGCGGAAACATTAGCCACAACAGGCCACTGGGGGGCTTCCCATTGGCAGCCGTTAAAAGCCTCTTTCAATTTATTTGCCACTGGCCTCATCATTTTGCTGTGGAAAGGAGCACTCACTTTCAACAGCACTGCCTTACGAGCACCTCTTTCCTTCGCTTCCTCAACCGCTTTTTCCACAAAGGCCGTTGCTCCAGAAATAACAACCTGCCCTGGGGAATTATAATTTGCAGCCTGGCATTCTCCATGAGGAGCGATAGTTTTACACAGATCTTCTACTATATCTGACTCTAAACCAAGCAAGGCAGCCATCGCTCCTTCTCCCTCCGGAACCGCCTCTTGCATAAGAGAACCTCGGAGATGGACAAGACGAACTCCATCCTCTAAAGATAGAGCTCCTGCCACAACAAGAGCTGTATACTCTCCCAAACTATGGCCCGCTATATAGGCTGGAGAAAAGTGCAACCCAAATTCTTGAGAAAGAATCTCATAGACTGCCACACTTACTGTCAAAATAGCTGGCTGAGTATAAGCTGTCAGTGTCAACTTCTCTTCAGGTCCGTCAAATATCAACTGGCTTAAATGAAATCCCAAAGAACTATCAGCCCTTTGAAAGATTTCTCTTGCTATTGGGAACATATCGAAAAGGGATTTCCCCATACCAACTTCCTGCGCTCCCTGACCTGGGAAAACCAATGCATATTTCAATATACGGTCACCTCGACTCTCTAGCTCTCAAAACGGGGTAATCGAGTAATAACATCAGCTGCCTCTGCGAACATATTCTGCAAAATTTCGGCAGCTGGCCTCACATCATGAATAAGGGCTGAACTTTGGCCAGCCATCAGAGATCCCCACTCTATATCTCCATCTACCACTGCGGCGCGAAGTCGCCCTGTTCCCAGCTTTTCTATATCTTCAACCGAAGCTCCGCTTGTTTCTAGTTCTTCAAACCGAGCTGTCAATTTATTGCGCAAGCAACGAACTGGATGTCCCGTGCTACGTCCGGTAACCACATTGCTACGATCTCTTGCATTGATAATTGCTTGTTTGTAGTTTTGATGGACCGTACACTCAGTGCAACACACCATACGAGTCCCTATCTGAATTCCTTCTGCTCCAAGACAAAAAGCCGCAGTTATCCCTCTCCCGTCTGCAATTCCACCAGCCGCAATAACGGGAAGTTGCACAGCATCCACAATTTGTGGGACAAGCACCATAGTCGTTAAATCACCAATATGGCCACCTGCCTCTGTCCCTTCTGCCACTACAGCATCTGCACCTTGCTTTTCTACCCTTTTAGCCTGAGCTACTGAAGCAATAACCGGTATAATTACAGTTCCCATGGGTTTAAGCTTTTCTATTACCTTACCTGGACTTCCAGCCCCTGTAGTGACTATAGGAACCTTATGTTTAGCTGCTAATTCTACTGCGTCATCAGCCGTAGGAGACATCAGCATAATATTAAGGCCGAAAGGCTTATCAGTTAACGTCTTTATTCTCTGGAGCTCTTGATCTAGTATCTCAGGAGGCATATTGGCTGCCCCTATAAGTCCCAAGCCGCCAGCATTACTCACCGCTGCGGCAAGGGTAGAATTTGCAACCCATGCCATCCCCCCCTGAATAAGAGGATATTTGGTGCCGAGAAGTTGAGTTACTCTGTTATTCCAAACCAAAATATGTTCACCTCACATCTCGTACAAAATCGCTCCGTAAGTCATGCCTGCCCCGAAGCTCGATAAAACTAATTTTTGGCCTTTTACCAAATTTACACTATCAAAAAGCTCCGCCAATGCTAAAAATATAGATGCTGCTGATGTATTTCCATAACGATCAAGGTTAACGAAAGCTTTATCCATGTCCACATCCAGACGTCGCAAAACGCCCTCTACAATTCGGAGGTTCGCTTGATGGAAAAGCCACCAATCAATTTGATCGGACTGATAACCAGCAGTCTGTACCATTTTCTTCAAAAAAGAAGGGAGCAGTCTGTTCACGAACTTAAAGACGTCATTCCCCTTCATATGAACATAATGAAGCCCTTCACGGAGAGTCTCTTCTGAGGCAGGATGTTCTATCAGACCTCCTGGAAGAGTTATAAGATCCGACCTCGCACCATCAGAACGGAGTTCTGCTGATATAAAATGCCCCTGCCCCGATAAAGAAGGGCCTAAGACAAGAGCTCCTGCTCCATCCCCAAAAAGAACACAGGTATTGCGATCCTGCCAGTTTATAATACGGGATAACACCTCTGCTCCTACCACAAGGACTTTGTTCCAAAGTCCACATGCTATCCCGGAAACCGCCACCGTTATGGCATAAATACATCCGGTACATCCCGACTGCACGTCAAAAGCGCCGGCCCGAGATGCTTTAAGTTTTCCCTGCAATTTAGGAGCTACTCCAGGGAAAAGAGTATCAGGAGTATTGGTAGCTACAATAACCATATCTAGTTCTGATGGAAGGACGCCACTGTCCTTTAACGCCACCAGGGAGGCATTATATGCCAGATCGCTTGTTAGTTCATCGTCTCTTGCTATACGACGCTCCCGAATGCCAGTTCTTTCTCGTATCCACTCGTCACTCGTTTCCACCATTTTCGACAGATCGTCGTTAGTCATAATACGCTCTGGGACATACATGCCTGCCCCCAAAATTGAAACCTCACGTCCACTAAACAGGCCCATTTGTTATACCTCCCTGTTAAGCTCGTTAGATATCAGATCAACGCCTTTCTGAAGCACAAAGTTACGTGCAACTCGTATAGCACTGGCCACAGCCGGAGCTTTTGATCGTCCATGGGCTTTCACTACAACTCCATTTACGCCTAGAAGGGGTGTCCCTCCATGCTTTTCATAATCAAAACGACTCCAGAGATCTTTTAACATCGGAACCATAAAAAGAAGTCCTATTTTAGGCAACATCCTCCGATCGATCTCATCTTTAGCGATGGAATACACTGCCTGGATAACACCTTCAGCAAATTTCAAGACAACATTTCCAGAAAACCCATCGCAAACAACTACATCGGCCTTACTAAAGGGGATTTCGTCTCCTTCTATATAGCCGGTAAAATTTAAAGCGCTCGCTCTTAACATTTCTCTTGCGCTTGCTATAACTTCATCGCCCTTTATATCTTCTGATCCGTTAGAGAGAAGCGCCACTTCTGGAGAAGTAACACCTAGAATACATTTTGAATAAATATCTCCCATGAGAGCGAATTGGAAAAGATTTACTGGTTTTGCCCGCACTGTGGCGCCTACATCAAGCAAAAAGGTATATTTATTTAGAGTGGGAAGAGCAACACCCAGAGCAGGCCTATCAATTCCAGAAATACGTCCTACTACAAGAACACCGCCAGCCACTATGGCTCCTGTATTTCCTGCAGAAACACAGCCACCCACTTCGCCACTTCTCGTCATTTCCATGGCAAGACGCAAACTAGAATGCCTCTTCTTGCGAATACTTTGACTAGGGTGATCATCCATAGCAATATACTCTTCAGTATGAACAATAGATACTCTTTTCCGTACCGAATTTTCAGCGTTAGTAACGTAGGGTTCAATTTGGCGTTGATTCCCCACCAGAATAATCTCAAGATCCTCAAATTCTTTACAGGCTAACAAAGCACCTTTACAAAGCTCACGAGGAGCGTTGTCGCCCCCCATTGCATCGAGAGCTAGCAACATTATAAAAAGTCCTCCCCTCTAATCTTGTGGCTCGAGGGAGTCGATGGCAACAGCAATAAAACGGCCGACAAAAATTTCCTGATCGCCAACCCGAGTTCTTACGCTCACTATATATTTATTGTCTTTATGAACACCGACTTTTGCCCGAGCAATTAACACATCGCCCACTTTGGCATGCCTCTTATACTCGCCTCTCATAGAGTCGATTATAACCATGTCTGCTTCCACTACAGCTATAGCTATAGAGCTGGCTTGAGAGTAGACATAGTGGTCGCAAACATAATCCGTGTGACGGAACGCCATTTCTTTTTTCGTCTGAAGAACAGATAGAGCCCATTTATTAGGTTCGAGCTCGAGGAGATCGCCTACAACCTCACTCTGTTTTAAAGAACGGAGCTTACTTGTTGCCCGCTGCGCCATATGCTTGGTCCTCTCTCGCAACTCTGGAACGCCAAGCAATGCCCGGTCAAGGCGAATAGTGCTGACACTAGCCTTTAAGGCTTGTGCCAGTTCTTTGTCTGTATAAAGCGGATTTTGTTCAAGGAGTTTCAATAGTTTTTCCTGCCTGAGTTTCTTTTTTTTTGAACGGATAACAAACTCCCTCCAGTTTTAAGACCAGGTATCAACATCTGATCTGATGACTGGGTCAGTATAATATTTTTCTTCCTGCCGGTCAAGAAGATTTTCGCCTATAGAGGGCAGAAAAGGACAAAGCGAAAGCTCGCAGTTAGCGTGCATATACCTCACCATGAGCAACTATCAAGGACAGAAAAAGAATAAAGCGGAAGGCTTACACTATAAATGCCTTCCGCCATCATTTTTGCTTTTATATTCGTTACTGTAGCAAACTTATGCTTCTTCCGTTACTTCTTCAGATGTAGAGACAACCTTGCGGCCACGATAATATCCGCACTCGGGGCAAGCACGATAGTTCATAATCATCTCCCCACAATGAGGACATGTGGTAAGCCCTGGAGCAGTAGCAGAACCAAGCCAAACAGCCTTCCGTTTATGTGTACGCGCATGTGATACTTTTCTTTTAGGTGTTGCCATGTCAGTTCCCTCCTTTACTTTAAACTTCAGAATCTTCGTCTTTAAACTTCAGCAAGTCCGCGAGACGTGGATCGATATTGTTTTGGCGACAACCGCAATCGCCCTTGTTCAGAGAAGCTCCGCAAATAGGACAAAGTCCTCGACAGTCCTCTTTGCACAAAGGATTAGTGGGGAGACTTAAAATCAAGCTTTCCCACACTTGTTGCGTAATATCCAATTGCTTCTCCAGCATATCAACCCTTACAAGATGCTCGTCATCTTTTCCAGCAGCAGTTTCTTTATCTCGCAAAGAGTAAAGATACATGAAATGTGTCTTCAATGCAATATCTGTCATCTCAAGACATCGAATACAGGGAACTGAAATAGTCGAATCTAAATATATATCCACCATCAACGACTCATCAGCCCAACGAGACTCGGCGTGTACATGAAGGGGCGTTTTAAAAGAATAAAGCTCCCCCACATAAGAGATTGTATCTCGAATAGCCACGTCCCAATCCATTTCTGTGGTACCGAGATGCACATCCTGCTCTGGAATTTGCATTCGCAGCGACCAGTCAGATGGCAGATCACTAATAGGCACAGCAAACCCTCCTCATACAGCCCCTAAAATACTCCTTATTTAAGTGTTTCTACGATGCTTTGAGTATCTCGGGCGATAACCAACTCTTCGTTCGTAGGAATAATAAGCACTTTGACCCGAGAGTCATCGGTGCTGATAAGAGTTTCTTTCCCTCGAACATTATTCTTTTCCGGGTCAATAGAAATACCCAAAAAGTCCAAGCCACTACAAACCTTTTCTCGGGCTGCTGCGCTATTTTCACCAATTCCAGCAGTAAATACAAGTACATCTATACCGCCCATAGCTGCTGCATAGGCACCAACATATTTCTTAATGCCATAGTAAAGCATGGACTCTGCAAGCTCTGCCCTCTTATTTCCCTTAGAAGCTTCTTCTTCAATATCACGAAGATCACTGCTCACTCCAGAGATGCCAAGAAGGCCGCTTTCCTTGTTGAGAATATGGCTCATTGCCTTAGGATCAATATTTTCCTGTTCGGCAAGGAACGTCAAGAGAAGAGGATCAACGTCTCCAGCTCGTGTTCCCATTATAACTCCAGGAAGAGGGCTAAAGCCCATACTTGTATCGATAGATTTACCTTTATCTACTGCCGCAATAGAGCTCCCGTTACCTAAATGACAGGTAACTATTTTAAGATCTTCCACTTTCTTCCCAAGGAACTCAGCAGCTCTGCGAGAAACGTAATAGTGGCTCGTACCGTGGAAACCATATCTGCGAACTCTATATTTTTCATAGTAATGATAGGGGACACCATACATATAGGCATAGCCAGGCATCGTCTGATGGAAGGCCGTATCAAATACCCCCACCTGAGGCGTGTTGGGGAGTACTTCCTGCATCGCTTCAATTCCCATAAGGTTAGCCGGGTTGTGAAGAGGCGCAAGAGGCACGCATTCCTGCAACGCATCAACAACAGCCTTATCGATCAAGACAGAACTTGCAAATTTTTCACCACCATGTACCACTCTATGGCCTACGGCTCCAAGCTCGTCAAGGCTCTTGAGCACACCATGTTTCTCATCGAGAAGGGCATCGAGAACTAACTTTATACCAACCTTGTGGTTGGGAATATCTACGTTCTGAACGATGGGATCCATGCCAACTTTCGTATGTTTAATACGAGATCCCTCTATCCCTATACGCTCTACAAGCCCCTTAGCCAGTACGTCCTCTGTCTCCATATCAAAAAGTTGGTACTTCAACGAAGAACTGCCGCAGTTAATAACTAAGACTTTCATTATTTCTAGATTCCTCCCTCTTCTTGACCTGATAGTATTCTACAAGGTATCTTAAATGGATCATAATCAAAGAAAGCGTGATGACGTATGAATCCCAAAATTGTGGGAATCATCGCTGAATATAATCCGTTCCATAATGGACACTTCTACCATTTAAAAGAAGCCGTGAAGCGAACAGAAGCTTCAGGGGTTGTCGTTGTTCTCTCCTCTCATTTCACACAACGAGGAGAACCGGCTTTCATCGATAAGTGGCAAAGAGCTGCTTCTGCTCTTGAAGCCGGAGCTGATGTCGTTATAGAACTTCCAGTTTTCTTTTCGTGCCATAATGCCGGCATTTTTGCAGCAGGAGCTGTAGACATTCTCGCTGCTTGCAAGTGCGTAACTCACCTTGCTTTTGGTATGGAAAACAGCAACTGCCATATCTCCACAATCCTTGACATTCTAATTCACGAACCCGAACCTTTCAAGAGAGAACTCCGCAACCTCATGGATGAAGGATATTCTTATGTCCAGGCTAGAGCTATGGCTCTGGATAGCATTGTAGCCGGGGGCGGACAATTCATTTCTCTACCTAATAATTCTCTAGCTCTGGCCTATCTCCGCCGCATTAAAACCCAAAAATACCCTTTATATCCTCTCGCCATAGAACGGGTGGGGTATGGTTATCATGATCCCCATTCAGGAACATGGGCCAGCGCAACAGCTATCAGAAAAGCTTACTGGAGCGGTAACTACAAACAGGGAGAGAAAGGAATTCCAGAATTCTCCAGAAAGATCATTAATACGTCTCTTAAAAGCGGCCGGTGTCTTCTTTCTTTCGAAAACCTATGGCGTTTTCTTCAAGTATCCCTTATTAGATCTACCCCTAAGGAAATAGCGAAATACGCAGAGATGCGGGAAGGGCTGGAAAATCTCTTCTACAAACTGGCCTTCACTAGTTCCTCTTGGGATGATTTTTTCTCAAGGGCAACATCTCGACGTTACACAAGAAGTACTCTGCAACGCTTAGCCATTCATTTCCTTCTTGGGCTGACTCATTGGGAAAATCGAGCTTTTCAACGTTTGGGGCCACAATATATCAGAATATTAGGATTCTCAGATCGTGGACAGGATATACTACGAGAAATAAAGAAACACGGCTCCATCCCTCTTATAACGAGGGGACATATGCCTTCATCCAAAGGGCCAGCAGCCCAACTCCTCCAGATAGAAAATAAAGCTTCGATTTTATGGGAAAACCTAGTTCCCAACTCTATAGTTAACCACGAAATCAAAGCCACCCCTTTACGCTTTTAGGGTATCCTTTTTACCTCTGACTTTGGATGGGACGAGGAAACCGCTCTCGAAGCCTCCTGTAAACTCCAGGTGGAACCATCTCCTGTACTGGCCCCCCAAAATTGAAAATCTCTTTCACGGCACTGCTTGAAAGATAAGAATATTTAGCGTCAGTAACAATAAAGAGCGTTTCTATATCCGGGGCTAGCTGACGATTCATTAAAGCAAGTTGGAATTCATACTCAAAATCAGAAAGGGCACGAAGTCCCCGAATAATAATGCGGCTCCGCTCCTGACGCAAAAAATCAACAAGCAGCCCATTAAAAGAGCTTATCTTCACGTTGGGGAGATGACTCAAAGCTTCACGAGCCATTGCTTGGCGCTCTTCCACCGTAAAAGCAGACTGTTTCTGAGGATTCAATAAAACACTGACTACCAACTCATCAAAAAGGGCTGCCGCTCTCTCTGCGATATAAATATGCCCGTTAGTAATTGGATCAAAAGACCCTGGGTATACAGCCCTAATAGGGCGCCTCATCGGGAGTCCTCCTTCCTCTCCTTTTTTAAAAATGTCAGGACAGTATCTCCGTACGTACGACGGTCATCAAGCACAAATAAATGTAATGGCACTTCAACACACTCTCTTACTGAGTGCTCTATAATTAACACTCCATCGTCCTTCAATAATCTTTCGTATTCGGTCATAAGTTCGATAATTTTAGAGGGCCACCCCTCCTCATAAGGTGGATCCGCAAAAACAATATCAAAAGAAAACTCTCTTCTCGCTAACCACCCAAGCGCTCGACGGATGTCCATAGAAAGAACAATAAAATCTGTATCCTCTCCTCGAAACATTTGTCTAATAGCAGTTGCTCTTTTTCTCAGCAATTCTACTTCTACAACAGGTCTGGCACCTTTTTCATAAGCATAAAGCCCTACGCGGCCAGATCCAGCAAATAAGTCAAGAAAAGCCTTTCCATTAAGGGAGTCAAGGATATTAAACAACGCTTGGAGCACCTTTGAAGATGTGGGCCGTACATCTTTCATTATCCCCTTCCTCCATATAGAGCAAAAGGCTTAATGTCGAGTACCGGCGTTCCATCTATAGCATCAAGGCCAGAGACGTGAAGACAACACCCCTCTTTGCGCTTTAAAACACATCGACTGACACCAAGGAAATTAGGCCGTCGAGGCGAACACGTGGCAAAAACCCCTTTTAAGGGACGCGCCAGATCTCCTTTGGGATGAACGTGGAAGTGGAAAGACGAAGATCTATGAAAACGAAAAACTATTATGATCTCCTGTCCCTCCCTAAGGTCATCTAATCCCAGCTCATAAAAAGGTTTAATCTCGATCTTAGCCTCTACATCTTTCAAAAGATCAGGGTGAACCGGGTCTTTCACTGGCGAATGAACAACCCCTATAGGGTAAAAAGTACACCCCTTCACTGTCTCAACCCCTCACGACGCAATCGTTCGGCAAGGTAAAATATAGATTTCTTGACTGCTGGCGTACGATACACCAAGCAGCTTCCATCAAGCTTAATAAGAGTTTCTTTCTCTTCTTTCACTATTTTCAAAAAGAATTTTTGCTCAAAATTTCCGTCCGTAGCAATTGTTTCGAGTAAAATAACTCCTTCGGGAGAAAAATAGGAATTTCGATATGTCCAATGACACTCGTTTTCACTCTCGCTCTCTCCTTTTATTGTTTGAAAAAAAGAGCGACTCCAATCTATAACATCAACTTTAGTATGCATCCTCTCACCTTCTTTTACCAGGCGCTCCATTAAAAATGTTTCTTTCTTGCGAATCTGTATCCTATAAATATCTTTCCCCTGCGCCAACCATTTTCGTTCGTATTTTGTAGTAACAGGCCGGACAGGATTTTTAACATAAGAATAAAGAACCAATGCTGGGTGAACAGATAAAACATCCCGTACTTCCAAAGCATACCACTCTTCATCGGTAACAAGCTCAAAAATTCCATTAGGAGCCAAGACTCCTGCAAGCACATCAGAAAAGCCCGGAGCAGTAACCCTTCGCTTAGAGTGGCGAGACTTCGGCCACGGGCAAGGGAAATTCATATATATTTTATGGATAGATCCATTCTCAAAACATTCCCTCATAAGAAATCGGGCATCTCCACACATAAGATATACATTCTCAAGTCCTAACTGTCGTACACGCTTTGCCGCTTTCAAAACGCATGTTTGGGAAACCTCAATACCAAAAAACGTATCGTCCGGATATGTCCGAGCCATATGGACAGGAAATTCTCCATTCCCAAAACCTATTTCAACAACATTTTGCCCTTTCCCAAAAGAGGAAAGATCAAAAGGGATGCTCATTATTTCTGGACGCAATATAACGCTCTCCAAAGGCAAGGAAATCACTAAAACGCCTCCTCCTCTTACATCTCTCTTCGCCGTGAAAAATAAAGCAGATAGATTATAACAGCCTTTCATAATCCCTTGGGAATTAGTTATTATAACAATGATAAACCACGAATAGAATGTTAATATAATAACATTGACAGCTCCTTTCGTTGTGATAATATGACCCCAAAGAAGGGAGCCTTTATCTCTCTATTTAGAAAAAATTGATTAGAGTAAAAAATGCAAAAACAATGCACTTGTGTGAAAAATGTCCATCTCTTGTCAAAATTTTTCCTTTATCAATACCTATTTCTTTTTTAGCACTTAATTATTATTATATTTCAATAGAAGGGCTTATACTTATTGGTTGGACCAGTAGTGAAAAAGCTCATGATTGAAAATACTTAGAGGGGGTACATGAATGGCTAAGCAGTGGAAAACAATGGATGGAAACACAGCAGCTGCACACGTTTCCTATGCGTTCACAGAAGTTGCTGCAATTTATCCGATCACGCCTTCTTCACCTATGGCAGAGGTTATCGATGAATGGGCAGCTCATGGAAGGAAAAACATCTTCGGACAAACTGTCGATGTAGTTGAGCTCCAGTCAGAAGCCGGAGCATCGGGAGCAGTTCACGGCTCTCTTTCTGCAGGCTCTTTTACTACAACCTTTACTGCATCTCAGGGGCTTTTATTAATGCTCCCCAATATGTACAAAATAGCAGGAGAGCTGTTGCCCGGTGTTTTTGATGTATCTGCACGAGCTGTTGCCGGACATGCCTTGTCCATTTTCGGAGACCACAGTGACGTAACAGCTTGCAGAGCAACTGGATTTGCTTTCCTTGCTTCTGGAAGTGTTCAGGAAGTAATGGACCTTAGCGGAGTGGCTCACCTTGCAGCTATTAAATCAAGCATCCCGTTTGTTAACTTCTTCGACGGATTCAGAACTTCTCATGAAATCCAGAAAATAGAGGTTATGGAGTATGAAGATCTCGCTAAATTAGTAGATTGGGATGCTGTAAAACGATTTAAAGCCCGCGGCTTAAACCCCGAGCGGCCTTATCAGAAAGGTACGGCACAAAACCCTGATATTTATTTCCAGGCAAAAGAAGCAGCGAACAAATTTTACACTGATCTTCCTGACATGGTGGAAGAATATATGCAGGAAATCACAAAAGTCACTGGTCGAGAGTACCATCCCTTCAACTATTATGGAGCTCCCGATGCTGATCGCGTCATAGTCATTATGGGTTCGGCCTGTCAGGCGGCAGAAGAGGTTGTAGACTATCTCAATGCCAAGGGAGAGAAGGTAGGCGTCATTGAAGTTCACCTTTATCGTCCTTTCTCCGCTAAATACTTCTTTAAGGCCCTGCCCGCTTCTGTAAAGAAAATAGCTGTTCTTGACCGTACTAAAGAACAAGGTGCTCTTGGTGAGCCTCTCTATGAAGATGTAAGAACACTCTTCTACGATAGAGACCATCAACCGATTATTGTCGGTGGCCGATATGGTCTTGGTTCTAAAGATACCACTCCTTCCCAGATTAAAGCTGTATTCGATAATCTTAAGAATGAGGAACCTAAAAATCATTTCACTATTGGCATAGTAGACGATGTAACTCACACTTCTCTTGAGGTAAAAGAGAACATTAGTACAGCTCCAGAAGGAACCATTCGTTGCAAGTTCTGGGGGCTTGGATCTGATGGTACTGTTGGCGCTAATAAAAACTCCATTAAGATCATTGGAGACAACACAGATATGTACGCTCAGGGATATTTTGCCTATGACTCGAAAAAGTCTGGTGGAGTCACCATCTCCCACCTACGATTCGGGAAAAAACCCATCCGCTCTACATATCTCATAGATGAAGCTGACTTTATTGCTTGCCATAAGCAGGAGTACGTACATCTCTATGACATCTTGGCGGGTTTGAAAAAAGGAGGCACCTTCCTTCTGAACACCCAGTGGACTACTATAGATGAGCTGGAGAAAAATTTACCTGGAAATGTAAAGAGATTCCTTGCTCAGAATGATATTAAGTTCTACATTATCAATGGAGTTGATCTTGGCGTAGAAATAGGGTTGGGTAACAGAATCAATATGATTATGCAGTCCGCATTCTTTACGCTCGCTAATGTCATTCCTATTGATGACGCAGTAAAATATATGAAGGATGCTATCAAGAAAACCTACGGTCTAAAGGGAGAAAAAATTGTCCAGATGAACAATAAAGCCGTAGATGCGGGTAAGGACTCTCTTATAAAAATCGATATCCCTGCAAGCTGGAAAGATGCGGAAGATGAGTGTTGCTGCTGTGGCGAAGAGAGACCCGACTTCATTAAAAATGTCTGCGATGTCATTAACAAACAGGAAGGAGATAAACTTCCTGTAAGTGCATTCGTTGGCAGAGAAGACGGCAGCTTCCCCTCCGGCACAGCTGCTTATGAAAAACGAGGAGTGGCCATCAACGTTCCTGAATGGCTGAAAGATAAATGTATTCAGTGCAACCAGTGCTCCATGGTTTGTCCTCATGCTGCCATTCGTCCCGTGCTTCTTGACGAAGCAGAAGCAACAAAAGCTCCCAAGACTTTCGTCACAGTAGACGCTAAAGGGAAAGAGTTTGCCGGGCTGAAGTTCCGTATGCAGGTCAACTCCCTTGACTGTTTAGGATGCGGGAACTGTGCAGATATCTGCCCTGTAAGCGCTCTTGAGATGAAACCTATCGCTTCTCAGACTGAAGCAGAGGTCCCTAATTGGGATTTTGCCATAACAGTATCTGACAAATCCCATCTCACAAACAAAAACACGGTGAAAGGCAGCCAGTTTGCTCAGCCTCTTCTTGAGTTCTCTGGTGCTTGTGCTGGCTGTGGAGAAACACCTTACGCAAAATTAATAACCCAGCTTTACGGAGACAGAATGCTCATTTCTAATGCTACAGGCTGTTCTTCCATTTGGGGAGGCTCTGCTCCAAGCATGCCATACACCACCAATGCGAAAGGCCAGGGGCCAGCTTGGGCTAACTCGCTTTTCGAAGATAATGCTGAGCATGGTTTTGGAATGTATCTCTCTGTGAAAAATACAGTAAAGCAGCTGACAGCGGTTGTACGAGAGCTTCTCGCTCTGGATATTCCTACTAATATAAAGGCTATTTTTGAAGAGTGGCTAATTTCCAAAGACGACGGAGAGAAATCTAAAGTGGCTGCTGGGAAAATATATTCCATCCTCAATAAGGATCTTGGCAGCAAAGAAGCAAATGAGCTTCTCGCCAAAGTAGCTGAAAAGAAAGACTATCTTGTGAAAAAGTCTGTCTGGATCTTCGGCGGAGACGGTTGGGCATATGATATTGGTTTCGGTGGCCTTGACCATGTGTTGGCTTCTGGAGAAGACGTGAATGTCTTTGTGTTCGATACAGAAGTTTACTCCAATACTGGTGGGCAGTCATCTAAGTCCACACCTACAGCTGCTGTAGCGAAGTTTGCTGCATCCGGCAAGAGAGTTAAGAAGAAGGATCTTGGCCGTATTGCCATGACCTATGGTTACGTTTATGTAGCCCAGGTAGCAATGGGTGCTGATAAGAACCAGCTTATGAAAGCTATAACTGAAGCTGAAGCTTATAAAGGACCTTCTCTGATCATTGCCTATGCTCCATGTATCAACCACGGAATTAAAGTAGGAATGGGCAAATCTCAGGCTCAGGAGAAGAAAGCTGTAGAAGCTGGTTACTGGCATCTCTATCGCTATAATCCTCTTCTTGCTGAGGAGGGTAAGAACCCCTTTATCCTCGACTCTAAAGAACCTAAGGCCGATTTCAAAGAGTTCTTGATGAGCGAGGTCAGATACTCTTCTTTGATGAAATCCTTCCCCGACATTGCCGACCAGCTCTTTGACAAAGCAGCCAAAGAAGCAAGAGAGAGGTATGAAACCTACAAGCAGTTAGCTGAAATGGGTAAGGAAACAATAAAAACTGAAGCGTAAATAGCTTCACGTAAATGAAACGTGAGAGGCAGTCTTCTTAAGAGACTGCCTCTTTTTTATCCTCCAGAACACGTGGACAATTTCTAATAGAAAGACCTTCTCAACTCTTGACCACGAGAGGAAGATTAGGTACAATACCCAAGTCATCGGGACGTAGCGCAGCCTGGCTAGCGCACCTGCATGGGGTGCAGGTGGTCGGAGGTTCGAATCCTCTCGTCCCGACCATGAATATACAAGGGGCGCTAAATCTAGTAGGCGTCCCTTTTTTGTGTCTTTTAACCATTCTCTAGTTTTTTCTCTCCAAGGGCTAAAAAGCCCCCAGCAGGGGGTCAAAAACAAGCGGATTTTCAATGTCAAAGCCTTACATTCAAGGGGGTTGATGACATGGGATATGCCACTGTGGGTAACATTAAGTCATTTCCGCCTAAAACTTGGCGGAATGCATACAATGTCCGTTTAAAGATCTTACGCTTTTTTTTCATACTGTGTCTCATAAGGCGGGGGAAAGTCCCATTTCGCTGAAGCTCAACATTACGCCATATCCCCAAGGGTAACGCGATCATTTGTATCTCCGTCTTTGCTTGTTTGCGCTTACTTTTGATCGCTTGCCTTCCCATCCACCCCCAAACAAGACACAAATCTTACATTTTCTGCAAGAAGGTGCTATGATCGTTTGAACAATATTGACAATTATGTTATTTGCTCGATAGTAATACACCTCGTTGTTGGGTGGTCAACGTTGGGAGAAAAAACAAGGTGCGTTTACTATAGACTTCCTATCACAAAAAAGCGCTCAATGCGAAAACTCGGATTACGTGCACACCTGATCGTAGCGCCCCCGAATTAATGGACAGTATAAAGAGACGATATACTGGAGATCAGAGAGGTGCCGCAGAAGATGGGCAAATATTACACACCGGATTTCAAACTTGAAGCAGTAAAACGTGTGAAAGGGAGGAAACATTAATGAGAACCCGTAAAGCGTTGCCTGTTCTTATGAGTCTTCCGTGTGTTATATTAATTCTTATCATCTTCATCCTGCCGTGTTCTGGCAATGTCGCTAATTACCCGAACACAGTTTCGGCCGCAAGAGAAATAATATGGGAAACTATTATCTCTGGAGGGGGAAACTCCGCATCGGTAGCAGTGATGGACAGGGGCAATATAGTGTATTCGGAGGGATTTGGACCGGCAGACCGCTCACTTAACCGTCTCGTGGACAAAGACACTCGGTTCAATATAGGCTCAACGAGCAAAATGTTCGCTGCCGTGGCAATTCTGCTGCTGGCAGATGAGGGTAAATTAAGCCTCGAAGACCCTGTGGTAAAGCATATACCTGAATTCGTAATGAAAGATCCCCGATACCGGGACATTACAGTGCGGATGCTTTTCAATCATTCTTCAGGCCTGCCTGGCTCCACATTTGTTTTTGGGTACAAGGCTGACAAGGATCACCGGACCCTATTGCTTGAAACACTGAAGAATGCGGATCTCAAGCACACCCCAGGTGAAATGAGTATTTACTGCAATGACGGTTTCACCCTGGCCGAGATGATCGTTGAGCGGGTTTCAGGGAAGTCATTCGCCTCGTTTGTCACCGAAAGAATATTTACTCCCCTTGAGATGTGGAACTCGAGTGAAAGTGTCGGCGTTACTGGAGGAAAGATTGCCGAATTCTACGATGAAGAGGGGAATAAATATCCCCCCGAGGTAGTAACGGTGCTGGGCGCAGGCGGACTCTCCTCCACTCCGGAGGACCTCTGCCGGTTTGGGGACAGTTTTGCCCCCGGCGGAAAGAACATTCTTTCAGATTCCTCGCTAAAGGATGTTTTGAAGGGACAGCCTACCCCCTTTTCTTCTTTACTGAAGGGGGATGCCCTTTTGGACGCCTTTGGGTGGGATTATGCACTCCTTCCGGCCTATCGGGAGAATGGGTACCAGGTTCTGGGTAAAAGCGGCGGGACCTTGTTCTATTCAACCAATCTCCAGATTCTTCCACAGGAACGGATGGCGGTTGCAGTGATTTACTCCGGACAAGCTAGCGCCGCGGAAGCTACGTTCCGTATTATGGAGGCGCTCATGAAAGACAGGGGGCTCCTCGAACCGAAACCGGTTTTTCCCGTCAAACCTCAAAAGCCAGAGCCTATTCCCGATGAGTTTTTGAAACTCGAAGGATTCTATGTAAACACACAACAAGCTGTTCGCATGGTCTTTGACAATGAGAGTCATACGCTGAACGTCTACTCCCTCGCTTCTCCTTCGGAAGACGAAGAGTCGAAAGAGAATAAACAAAAGCCGATTCTTTCACTGGTTCACAACGGAGGCTTATTTCATGATTTTGCAACTGGTTACCGATATTACTTTCTAACGAAAGAGAAGACAGTTTATCTTGTCGCGGAAAAAATCCCGCGGTACGGGGCAGATATTCCCATGTTCCAGAAGATCGATCCAGTAGAAAAAACAAAAAGTCTGTCAGTGGAAATGGACGGCAGGTTTTGGCTGATACGCAACGCTTCTCAGTATGTGCAACTTCCTGATGTTTTGCTGGTAAAATCCGAAGTATACGGCGATCTTCCCGGGTATGTGAAATTCTTTGGAGTGAACAGGGCGGAAACCCCCGACTTTGGGGCAATTGCCGCAACAGGCTTCCGCGATCAGTGCAATATCCAGCTCTATAAGAAAGACGAAGCTATCCGTTTGAAGGCAATCCAGTTCGTTTATTCAAGCGAGGATATCGCAGGAACGCTAGTACCGGGGGAAAATACCATAATGATCGGATCTGAAGGCGAAAACGAATGGAGGAAGGTCGAACAGGGAGGTATTATGTCCATCGAAAAGCCTGCAAATGGCAGAGTGATCGTTTTTCCCGGACGGCAGGTGGAGAAAGTTTACGACAGCATTATAGACAGCAGCGAGCTCTTCGTACCTGGGGGAAGCCTAGTGTTCCTGGCAGGAGAACCAGGAGATCTGTTTTCGATAATAGTGCGGTAAAATTTTCCGTTTTTTCCCGTTACCAATAAAAACGGCGATAATAAATTCGACAGGCAAAGTATACTTCTGAGGACCCTTTTTCAGGAGGATGCAGATGGCGTCTACTATATTTCCTACTTCTTTGTTCTAAGAATGTTTGCGCTCTCTATAATTTATGGCATAATACGAAATCGGTTGATGAATAAGGAAAATAGATGCGGAGGAAAAATGAAAGACCAAACGTTTAAACATAAATCAAGCTTAGGACAAAATTTCCTACAAGACAAAAACATTCTGGCTCAGATTGTCAAGTGGGCCTCTATTGAGGAGACAGATATTATATTGGAGGTTGGAGCTGGACAAGGCGTCTTAACCCAACAATTAGCGTTGTCCCCTTGTGCGTTTGTTTTTGCTCTGGAAATAGATAAAACACTTCATGAATATCTCGACCCACTTGAAGAACAATATAAACCTCGCCTTTCCATATTTTGGGCGGACGCCATAACATTCGATTACGAAAAAAATCTGCCGGCTATTCCTAATAAGGTTGTCGCAAATATCCCCTATCACATTACTACTCCACTTATATGGCGTCTTCTTGAGGCTTTTTCAGGCAAGGGGTTACAGTCTATGCTTTTTATGGTTCAAAAAGAAGCTGCTTTACGTTTAATTGCTCCTCCTAAAACTAAAGATAGATATCCGCTAGGTATTACCTTAGAATTGATGGGGGTACAAAAAATATTGCGAAAAGTACCGCCTCAGGTATTTTTCCCTCAACCTAATGTGGAATCTGCCGTTATAAATATAAAAGTTGAGAAAAATTTTGATTTACCCAGGCAAGAAAGTTGGAGAAATCTTCTCCGCGCCTCTTTTGCACAAAGAAGAAAGACATTGATAAATTCAGCAGCTCGAAATGGCATTGATAAAGAAAGTCTCATAGAAAGTTTCTCCACTCTTCATTTCCCACCTACTTTAAGAGCTGAGGATTTAACAGGAGAAGAATGGCTTGCTCTTTGGAAATCTCTTTATAAAAAAATAACATAAATAAATGGAGCCCTTTCTCTGTAGAAAGGGCTCCATTTTTACGAAAAAAATTTAAAAATTCCTACTCCACTTTTTCTTTAAGAGCCTTACCCGGTCTAAAAACAGGAACCTTCTTTGCAGGAATCTTAATAATCTTTTTGGGGTCCTGAGGGTTTCGTCCCTCTCTGGCAGCTCTCTCTCGCACTTCAAAGGTTCCAAAACCAACAAGTTGAACTTTATCGCCCTTGGCAAGAGAATTCTCAATAGCCTCCAATACTGCCCCCACGGCGGCACCAGCTTCCCGCTTATTCAAACCTGTTGCTTTGGCAACCGCATTAACAAGATCTGTCTTTGTCACCCTAAACTACCTCCTTTTCTTTTGATTTAATATAAAGTCTTGTTACAGACACGCTTTGCGACGATTTATTATTACCAGTAACATGGCATATGGTCAAGTCCGAATTTCATTTTATTGCCTTATACGCCAAAAAAGTCGCAGTGGGGATCCATCAAAAGTAGACATTTCTCTTATTTTGTTTTCTATATGTCTCTTAAAAGATAGAGGAACTATTTCTGGATCATTTACAAAGAAAACAAATGTTGGAGGTTCTATTTCTATTTGGGTGCAATAATAAATTTTAAGGGCCCGTCCACGCTTATTGGTAGGAAGCGATTGAAAGGCCAAAACATCTCTCATAAGGCGATTCAATTCTGTAGTACCTATGCGACGCTTACGATTCCCGTGGACAGTAACAACAGCTTCTAAAAGTTTGTGAAGACCACGTTTAGTCAATGCTGAAACAAAAAGAATAGGTGCATATGTTAAAAATGGCATCTCTTCATATATTTTTTTCTTCATTTCATCCCCAAGTTTAGGTGACACTTTAAGGGTATCCCACTTATTAACTACAAGAATAATTCCCTTCCCCTTTTCTATCACCTGGGCTGCCATTTTTTTATCTTGATCAGTAGCCGGTTCGGAAGCATCCATAATAAGCAAAGCTACATCACTACGATCTACCGCCTGAAGAGTTCTTACAAAAGAATAATATTCAAGATCGCTATCAAAACGGCTCTTTTTACGAAGCCCTGCCGTATCTATAAGACGAAAGTCTCCCTTCTCTGTCTCTATAACAGTATCTGTGGCATCTCGAGTCGTTCCCGGGATATCACTGACCAGAACACGTTCGCCTCCAGCTAGAGCGTTAATAATACTCGATTTCCCTACATTGGGCCTCCCAACAATAGAAACGCGAATTTCGTCAGGGTTCACTATTTCTTTTTCTTCCGCTGGTAAAAAAGAGGCAACCATATCGAGAAGATCATCTATATACCGTTTATGAAGAGCGCTGATCCCTATTACATGTTCAAAGCCAAAGGTATAGGCATCATAAACACGATCTTCATGCACTCCATCATCGAGCTTATTAGCCACTACAACAACAGGTTTGCCAGACTGACGAAGAATCTGCGCCACATCTTCATCCATCCACGTTGGCCCTTCCATCCCATCAATAACAAAAAGTATAACCTGGCTTTCCTGGATGGCTAAAGTCACCTGTTTACGAATTCCATCCACTAGTGGATGGTCATCACGAATAAGGAGACCACCCGTATCAACTATATAAAAATTTTTTCCTTTCCACTCTACTTCTCCATAAATTCGATCCCGAGTCACCCCGGGCATATCGTCAACAATAGCTTCTCGACGTCCAAGAATTCTATTGAAAAGCGATGATTTCCCTACATTAGGGCGACCCACAATAGCAACAATGGGCATAGTCTCGCTCCTCCTTTAAAAATATCCTAGTCAATCCAAAGAGCCACGCTAGGAAAGCCCTCTTTAGATCGAGAAATATGAAACCAAGGTTTCAGTATGTCCATCAACGCGTTAGGGTGACGGACAAAAACCCAGAGAGAAGGATCTTTATCCCCTGGGTCCATAACTTGTACTTCGTGGTTTTGCATGTATTCTAACAATGGCTTTTTCATAGCCAAAGAAGTTGTTATCTCAGCCATCATGCTATAAGGGGGGAAATCAAAATCCTTTCTTTCTTTCAATTCCCTGTGCCAAAACATATCCCATCCCCTCATAAGCCCTCGCTGCCAACCTTTACCAGGTCGGCGCGACTGAACAATAACCTTACGATCATCGGCTCCTATGCCCCTCCAACAAGATTCCCATATAAGCCGAAAAGCATCAAAACGGGACCGGTACGTTACTTTTCGTGATTCGCTATCTGCATCAATCCAGCCTATTAAACCTACCATTACTTCATCACTTAAAGAAAGAGCAAGCCTTGAACCGACAACGATACCACCTTTTTTTAATTTTAAAAGCGTTTCGCGAAGAGCCTTTTTGCTTACATTCTTATCTGAATGCCATTCTAACACGGGGATATGGGCGCCAACTAGGGCTTTAGCAATAGGCGTTATGGTCTCAAGCCCAGGACGCCGACCTATAAGCAGCAGGCTTCCACAACGAGGACATCGCTCGGGCACTGCCGCAGAATACCCACACAAGGGACACACAAGACGAGAGGCTTTCTCTTCAGCACGAAGAAGGACTCCACAGTGATGACATGTCAGTGTTCCTCCGCACTCCTCA
Organism: Aminobacterium sp. UBA4834; assembly: GCF_002400205.1. Taxonomy (NCBI): domain Bacteria; kingdom Thermotogati; phylum Synergistota; class Synergistia; order Synergistales; family Aminobacteriaceae; genus Aminobacterium; species Aminobacterium sp. UBA4834. The sequence goes on from NZ_DHFC01000018.1 coordinate 47,095, forward strand.
CAGGAAATTTCCCCTGCATATCCTTTGCGGTCAAGGATCCAAAGGGCCGTATGTCCCTCTGAAACACAGTTTAACGTTCCCTTCACCAAAGATTCACTTAGAGGTATCGAATGAGAAATACCCGGAATTTCCGCTTGCCCGGAACATTTCATATCAACAAAAGTAAGTCTGGATTTTGGCGAGTAGCTATTCCTCCCCAGCTTTTTGTAAAGATACACTTTAGATGAGGGCAAACGACCTCCAAGAAATATAGAGCATTGAGCGATACGAGCTCTCTGCATAGCCACAGCACGACTATGAAGATGAGGGTAAGCTTGCATGCGATAAACAGGGCTGCTCTCTTCATCCACTAGAATAGTATTTAACTGGGGTAAGGGAGCAAAAACAGCGCCAGGACCCCCAACCACTGTATTAACTTCACCGCTACGAACCAACTGCCATGCTTCCCACTGTTTTTTCCCTCCACTAGAGGGCCAAAAAACGACGTTCGAGAATCCCTCAGCCTCCATACGAGCACAAAAAAGCTCGGCTACTCTTCCTTCAGGGAAAAGGAGAAGGGCTGGACCGGGGTTTTCCTTGAGGTGAGATATATATTTTTTATAACGCCCCTCATCTTCCGGAAAATAACAATACTCTTCTGCATAACGTTTTACAGGTCTTATGCCCCCCCCATTCGCGAGAATCTTACTGTCTATACAATCACCTTTAAGGAGAAAAGATGGAGACATTACTTTAAGAGCAGTTCCTCTCCCACAAAAAAAATAAGCCCCAATCCACTCACTTAGAAGCCAAAGATCTTGGGGGAAAGGAGAAACCGAATCTATCACTGAATGGAGAGGACGAATACGATACGTCTTAGAAGAATTCTTTTGTTCCGAAGCAACGCCTAACGAAAAACCGATACGTTTTGAGGGTCCCATGGGAACAGAAACACGGACTCCTTCTGGAAGCACATTCTCACTGCTATAAGTAAGGCTGTTCCACCATGGACCAGGAACTGATACCTCCACTAAGGTCAATGGCTCAGTCTCCCCTGCCGAAGATCCGCCACTATGTTCCAGATATGCCATGCCACTTCTTCTTTCGAGCCTTCAAAATCCGTAATGTCGCCCTCTCTAGTAATGATTTTTACTCGATTGGTATCCGCGGCAAAACCGGCATCTGTAGCGGTAATATCATTAGCTATGATGAGGTCCAAATTCTTTCTTTCCATTTTTCCTCTGGCATGTTCTACTAAATGACCACTCTCTGCCGCAAAGCCCACAAGAATCTGATGTGGCCCTTTACGCTTCCCCACCTCTGCAGCAATATCGGGATTTTGAACTAACTCCAAACTGAGAGTATCCTTCCCCTCCCTTTTTATCTTTTCTTCAGAGGTATGAGCTGTTCTGTAATCGCTTACAGCAGCTGCTTTAACGATTACATCCATATTCTCCATCTCTTCTATTACAGCATTACGCATTTCAAGAGCAGTCGTCACTGATCGAAAAGATATTCCGTGAGGGTGTGGAAGGGAAACAGGACCAGAAACAAGTTGTACATGTGCTCCTCTATACCAAGCTGTCCGAGCAAGAGCAAACCCCATTTTCCCACTGCTCGGATTACTGATGAAGCGAACAGGATCCAAAAACTCCCATGTCGGACCAGCTGTGATGAGAGTAGAAACTCCATCGTAATCACGGAGGGGAGAAAGGGCACGCCATGCTTCTTCAACTATAACCGATGTGTCAGGCAGCCGCCCCTGCCCCTCATAACCACAGGCTAACGTTCCTGATTCCGGATCTATAACTTTGTAGCCTAATTCTGCCGCTCGTTTTACATTATTTTTCGTAGCCGGATGTTCTAACATGTGCACATTCATGGCGGGAAAAAGAAGAATTGGAGCTTTTGAGGCCAAAACGAGAGCATCAAGAAGCATTTCACCCTTACCCTCTATAAGACGTGCCAAGGTTTCGGCTGTACAGGGGGCGACAATAACGACTTCAGCCCAATCAGCAAGATGGATATGGGGGATCTTCCAACCATTTTCATCTGAAAGGAAATCCCTTTGTCTCCATACTCGTCTTCCTGCCAAGGTTGAAAGCACCATAGGGCTTACAAAAGCTTCTGCGCTTTCTGTCAAAACAACTTCTACCTCACAGCCAGCTTTTACTAAGGCTCGAAGAATCTCTGGCGCTTTATATGCAGCTATACCTCCTGTAACTCCTAATACTATCCGTCGCTTATCCTTCCATTTGAGCATTGGAACCACCTGAAAGAAACCCCTCAGAGCGCGATTCAGGGAGATGAATTTTGATGTTAGCTTTTTCAAAATCTCGAATTGCATGAGAAAGATACTGCTCAGAGTTTTCTTCAAGTACACGGCTCTTCTGTTCGCTTACTCGGCGAGCCCAATTTGCTACAAGGACTGTTAAGAGGTACTTGTTACTTACTCCAACTTTTTTCTCTAAGTCATCTATGTCATAAAATTTCATAGAGGAACCTCCTTTTAACGATTAATTCTGTAATTTAAAATTATTTCTCGAATTTCCATAACTGCCCGCTCTACTTCATCATTTACAACTACATAATCGTACTTCTCAGACATCTTCATCTCTTCTACTGCGTTATGCAACCGTAATTCTACTGCCGAATCCTCTTCCGTCCCTCTCTTTTTAAGTCGACGCTCCAGTTCCGCTATAGATGGGGGCATAATAAAGATAAGGACACACTCAGGACATGCGGACCGAACCTGAAGAGCTCCCTGCACATCTATTTCAAGGACGACATCTCTTCCTTGGGACAGCTCTTTATCCACATCTGATTTCAGAGTTCCATAACGATGATCATGGACATGAGCCCATTCAAGAAAAAGACCTTGATCCACTAGACTTTTGAAATATCCCTCGCTTATGAACCGATAATCCGCCCCATCCACCTCACCTGGCCGAGGATCTCGTGTTGTGCATGAAATGGAAAAAATAAGGTCCGGCATTGATTCAAACAACCTCTTGCGGACTGTCCCCTTTCCTGCTCCACTTGGCCCTGACAGGACGAAGAGCCTTCCTCGCTTATTCTGTTGCCTCATCGTCTGGCTCTTCTTCAAAACGGTTAACGATCGTCTCCGGCTGTATAGCGGAGAGGACCACGTGGTTGCTATCCGTTACGAGAATAGCCCGAGTTTTTCGGCCTTGAGTAGCATCTATAAGGCGCCCTTCATCTTTGGCCTCTTCTTTTAGACGTTTTATAGGAGCTGAACTCGGATGAATAATCGCAACGATCCTTTCAGCGACAATCATGTTTCCGAACCCAATATGAACTAATCGATAGGACATGGCCATCACTCCACATTCTGTACTTGCTCTCGAATCCTTTCAAGAGCTGTTTTTGCTTCTACTACTAGCCAACGAATATCCGAATCCGTTACTTTAGAGCCTATAGTGTTAATTTCTCTATTCATCTCCTGGATAAGAAAATCCATCTTCCGTCCCTCAGATTCTGAAGATTTCAGTATAGATTGAAATTTTTTTATATGGCTCTCTGCTCGAGTAAGCTCTTCAGATATATCCCACTTATCCGCCATAAGAGCAATTTCTTGAGCTATGCGACCTTCATCCAAATCTGGGCCGTTTTCTTCTAAGATTTTTTTGATACGCTCTCGAGTTTCTACCATAGCCTCATCTCGCGCATTTATCCATCTGTTTTGAATATTATTTAGAAATCCATGAAAGGAAGAAAGGTGCGTATTTATATCCTCTTCCAGATGCGCTCCTTCTTTTTCACGCATAACTTGCAGTGATGACACAGCCTTCCTCACTATGTCTTCAAGGGCTTGCTCTACTTCTTTCTCCATATCTTGTCTGTTCGATGGAGAATCTGTAACTCCAGGAAGATGAAGCAAAGAAACAATGTTTATTGGATCAGATATGTGGAGATCTTCTTGAATCTTTTGAATTTGATAATAATAATTTTTCAAGATATCAGAATTTACGGTCACGGCCAACAGATCAGAGGGCCATGTGACATCTACAGACAAACGAACTTTCCCACGTCTGAGGGAACTTCTTACTTGATCGTTAATAGAAGGCTCACAAAAAGATAATTCTCGGGGAAGACGAATAGAAACATCCAAGTACCGATGATTAATTGAGGATATCTCTACAGAGAGCGTCCCCCACTTAAAACTTTCACTTTCTCTACTGAACCCTGTCATGCTTAAGAGCACGATGAATCCCCCTTCATTTTCTGCCTTTTTAGTTCGTATCAAACAACAAACGCTCTACCTCTTCAAGCAAAAGAGGAAGCCCCTCCCCTTTCAAAGCACTAATAGGAACCACTGGGGTGGAGCTTCGTGCCTGGATCTGAGCCAGAAGATATGGAATTATATCTGTATCCATCTTGTCTACTTTATTAAGCACTATAAGTCGAGGGATATCTCCCGACTGTATCTCAGCAAGAGTGGCCTCAACTACATCAAGAGTTTCCATTATATCTGGAGCGCTTCCATCAAGAACAAGAAGAATCAACGCCGAGGCAGATATTTCCTCAAGAGTTGTCCTGAACGCTGCCACTAAGTCTGGAGGGAGCTCTCGAATAAAACCAACTGTATCTGAAAAAAGTATTTGATGGCCTTGAGGGAGCCACACTTTGCGAACATACGTGTCCAGTGTAGAAAAAAGCTGATCCGCTACAAAAAGGTCCCGACTCGAACTTAGCTGCCGCAAAAGGGTAGATTTACCACTATTTGTGTACCCAGCCAGCGCTACAGTAGGGAACCCAGCCTTTTGCCTCCGATCCCGTTGGAACGTTCGTCTTTTACGCACACGTTCCAATCTCTCATTAATACCTCGAACACGCCTTTCGAGCTTCCGTCGATGCCGTTCAAACTCTGTTTCTCCAGGCCCTCGAGTTCCAATCCCCCCGCCCAGTCGGGACATTTGACGGCCCAACCCCTTCAAATGTGGAATTTCATATTCACAAAGAGCAAGTTCCACCTGTAAACGAGCTTCTGTAGTACGAGCTCTTTTCTCAAAAATTTTCATGATAACAAAAGGCCGGTCCCAAACATCCAGCCCTAGAATTTTCTGAACATTAAAACGTTGTCCTGGAGTCAGCCGCTCATTACACACAAAGAGATCGGCCTGTACTTCTTTGCAAAATAAAGCCGCAGCCTCAATCTTCCCCTTCCCCAGCATATAAGCTGGATCCGGTTTCTCTTTTTTTTGAACAATCTCTCCTACAACAATTACCCCAAGGTTCTTAAGAAGCATAGCAAGTTCATCAAGTAAAGTTCGATAATCAAAAGGGGCTCCAGGAGAATCGAGAGCTGCCACAACAGCTCGCTTGTAACTTTGATTCTTCTGAGTATCAATTAGTTTCTTCAAGTTTTTTCAGCGCCTCTTCAACATCCTCTAATAACTTGAGTCGGCCCTCTTTGGAAGAGAGTCCTATTGTCCTCTCCGCTGGAACTATAGCTGGCCCAAACGTTACTTTAATTCGAGTAGGTCGAACGAAACGGGCGCCAGGAGGCATGGATTGAAAACTCCCCTGGATATATGCTGGTATGATAGGAGCACCGCTCTTCATAGCTATCAAGGCGACACCACCCTCTAAGGGTTGAAGCCCCCCATCTCGGGAACGAGCCCCCTCTGGGAAAAGAAGAACATTTTCCCCTTGTTCTAAGAGCTCTAAAAAAGCCTTTAATGCCGCACCGGCACTTTGACTATTCTGTTTTACAACTGGAATGGCTCCTAATATCCGAATAAGTAGGCTTAAACCTGGGATTGTAAAAAGCTCGGATTTAGCCAAATACCTCAGCCGCCTCGGGAAAACAGCCCCGATAATCACAGGGTCTAGATTACTGCAATGGTTCGCCGCCACTATTACTGGCGAAGTAGATATAAGAGATTTTTTCCAGATAACAGTAAGTCTATTATATATTTTTAACACTAAGAAGCAAAACAGTTTTGCCAGCTTGTAGAATAAATGGTTCATAAAGCCACCTGTTGAGTATGTTCTTTCACGATATGAATGATTTTAGCAACAACATCTTCAATAGTCATATAAGACGTATCGATAACCACAGCGTCTGGAGCTTTGCGAAGGGGAGCCGTTGCACGATTCGTATCAAATTCATCACGACATCGAATCTGGCGAAGAACTTCTTCGAAGGTAACTGTCTCTCCTCGTTCGACAAGTTGCTGATAGCGTCGCTCTGCCCGAACTACGTCACTTGCCGTTAAAAATATCTTTACAGCAGCATCGGGAAAAACAACTGTTCCCATATCCCTGCCATCAGCTACGAGTCCTGTCTCTTCGGCTTGTTCTCGTTGCGTGGCAAGTAAACAGTCCCTCACTGCGGGAAGTGCCGCATACCCCGATACTATGCTATCTACCCATGGTGACCGAATATGTTCTGTCACGTCGGCACCATTAATATAGACACAGCCATCTCCTAAAGAAACCTTAATTTTAGAAAGCACGATGGCTAATTCTGCACCTTCCGTTGGCTCAAACCCCATAGTATTCAAGTAAAAAGCAAGAGCCCTGTAAATAGCGCCCGTATCAAGATAATCCAGCCCAAGATCCTCCGCTACCCGTCTGGCTACAGTGCTTTTGCCAGCCCCCGCTGGCCCATCAATGGCAACAACCAGATTTTTCATTCTCATCGATTACAAATCTCCCATCTCTTCCAGCTCTTGCGTTGCAACCGTCACAAAATCAACTATCTCTGAAAGTAATGCTTCGTAATCAGAAATACCAAGCCGATCAAAAACATCCGGATAGAGAGGATACTGAAGGCCTTCTGCTCCAATACCAACCCCTAACATAAGGCATAAAGAATTGGCAAGATGTACAGTATCTATAAGGGGTTGATGTTGCTTGACTTCATCAGGAAGGCGATCCGGCGTATGATGGCAGGCTGCAACGTACTGATATTGTTCAGGCAATCCCCACTTCTCTACCAAGAGCGAACCTACAAGAGCGTGGTCAAAACCTAACACCTGAATTTCAGCGTCAAGAAACGATATTTTTTCTTCGTCTATAAGTTTCATGATAAGGCTATATCCAAAGCGAACGTAATCGTTTAAAACCACCTTTCCTATATCATGAAGTAAACCGCCGACATACGCTTCTTCTGGTGTGGTTTTTCCTGCCCTTTGGGCCAAATATCGAGACGCATAAGCTACAGTAAGGGAGTGCCGCCACAATTCCCCCCGATTAAGAGCATAACCGTTAAGACTTTTATCCATAAAAGAGTATACTGAAGCAGCAAGTACAATATTACTTATATTTTTATACCCTAGAAGAGAAATAGCTTCCGCAACACTGCTTATCCTTCGAGACATACCGTAAGCTGCTGAGTTCGCTAAACGCAAAGTACGCACTACAAGCCCTTCATCACGAGCCAGACTTGTCGCTACATCTTTGGCGTTGCTTTCAGGGTCATTCAATAATCTGAGGGTCTCTATAACAAACTGAGGGAATGATTTTATTTCTTTAACACGATTGACTATTCGCGATTTGATCAATTCCCTGGACCGATCGTCCATATAGGTCATAATTCCACCCTCCGTATCTATGTGAAAGAGCTTAAACAAAACCACCTTGTTGTATCTTTTTTAATAATACATCTTGCGACAGCTTAACTATGTGCCCTGTTTTAAGGTTTCTTAGTTCCATTCTACCAATTCTTCGACGAATAAGCACCCTTACCCTGAATCCGAGTTTTTCGGCCATTAATCGGATCTCTCGTTTCAATCCTTCCCCGATCTGGATAAAAAGCCACATCCCCAACGGTTCTCGTTTTAAAACTTTCACGAGAAGCGGGCGAACAAAACCACCCTCAATGGTGACCCCTTTTCTCCAAGATACAAGATCTCTTTCAGAAACCTTCTTATTCAAAAAAATCTCATAACTTTTAGGTATATTCGACGAAGGGTGCATTAGGAAATGAGCAAAATCCCCATCATTTGACAATACTAAAAGCCCTTCACTCTCTTTGTCGAGACGCCCTACAGGAAAGATCCTCACCTCTTCATATTCTTTCGGCAACAATTCTATAACAGTTCTATCGAAGGGGTCTTCTACCGCACAAACAACCCCTCGTGGCTTATTCATAACAATATATACTTTTTTCTCTGGCACAACTTGAGTACCATCTACACAAACAACGTCATTCTCATTGACGATTATGGAAAACTCACAAACAATTTCACCATTAATAGACACTCGCCCTGAACGAATAAGATTCTCGGCCTTGCGGCGAGATGTCAGCCCACACGCTGCAAGATAACGATTTAACCGCATTATTATTCATTCCCCTTCATCCTTTTGCGGGGCAAATTCTTCCACTTCTTCTAGCGTAGGAAGTTCTGATATAGCCGATAGGCCAAAATGCTCTAGAAAAGCGTCTGTCGTCCTGTACAAGAGAGGAGAGCCCGTTCCTTTTCGTCTCCCGGCAATACGAATAACCCCACAAGAAAGAAGAGTTTCTAGTACTCTTTCACAGCGCACTCCCCGAATCTCTTCTATCTCCGCTCGCGTTACAGGCTGATTGTAAGCGACAATCGCCAAACACTCCACTGCTGCACGGCTCAAACGAACCTTCTGATGAGAAACTATCTCTCGAAAATCAGAAACTATACCGGCCAGATCTGGAGCTGTACATATCTCCCAGCCTTCCGCCACTCTGCACAGAACGAGGCCATGACCATCAGAATAATGAAATGAAAGCTCCTGTAACGCGCCCTCTACTTCTCCTCGTTCTCTACGTGTAAAGCAAGCCAGTTCTTCAGAAGAGACAGGGGTCGTCGCTACAAATAAAAGAGCTTCAATTTGTTTGGCAAGAGATGACAACATCTCCAAACAGCTCCTTTTGAAACAGGTCGATTTTCCCTGTCCTAGACATTTCCAGAAGAGCCAACAACGTTACTACCACCACTGACACGGAAGAAGTTTTTTCCAAAACCACTGAAAGAGAGAGGCTCGCATGATCCCTCAAATACGTAGAAAGTTCCTCTATTTTTTTATCTATCTGTACCTCTTCCGGCACAGCCGAAGGGATCCCCTGCCAACCTTCAACGATTCTTCCCCGTAAAGCAGCCTGCAATGACTCCTCTTTTTGATGAGAAGCGAGCATTTCCCACCACAAACGACACAAGCTATAGAGATCACCTACATCATATACTGGAGCTTCTTCAAGCAACATTCTCCTAAAAAAACGATCCCTATACTCTTTTCTTTCCATAAGCCAAAAAGATACTCGTCTGTAAGGGCGATATCGAGATAGCTGTTGCAAAAGCTCTTCCTCTGATAGAGGCTCTTCTTCCGATTCACTGCACGACAAAGAGTCATCCTGCTCCTGTTCCGGAAGGAGAGCCAAAACTTTCTCTAACACAAGCCCTGCAGCAAGGGAAAGAAACTCCGCAATAACGTACAAAGAAGTCTTTTGTGAGCGAGCCAAGTAACTACCATAGATCCGCACTAAATCTGAAACTCGAATCTGGGTCGCTTGAAATTGACGGCTCTCCACCAAGTAGCATAACAAATCTAGGGGCCCTGAAAACCCCTCTACTTCTACCTGGAGAGGAAAGGTTCCTTTCCCTGCCATATACGTTCTCTACTTTCTCGGAACAAACCCGATAGCTTCTACTATTTCATCAATAGTCTGCTGAGCAATTACCTTAGCCTTTTCAGCACCAGATAAAACAATATCTCGAAGGTTTTCTGCATGAGATTCATAGTAACGTCGACGCTCATGGATAGGAGCCATAATTTCCTTAATATGTTCCATAAGCATTTTCTTGCATTGTATGCAACCAATCCCTGCAGTTTTACATCCTTTTATAATCTCCTGACGCTGTTCCATATCGTTGTTAAACACTTTATGAATATCCCAAACGGGGCATTTTTCAGGATCGCCTGGGTCCGTACGTCTCTGTCGCGCGGGATCGGTTATCATGGTACGAATTTTCTCCCACATTTCCTCTGCAGTATCTGAAATATTAATGGCATTCCCATAAGACTTGCTCATCTTACGACCATCAACTCCAGGAACCTTTGGGGTTGGGGTCAGAAGTGTTTGTGGCTCTGGGAAAATGTTGCCATAGAAATTATTGAAACGCCGTGCCATTTCTCGGCTAAGCTCAAGATGGGCATTTTGATCTTCACCTACTGGAACCATTTCTGCTTTATAAAGCAGAATATCGGCTGCCATAAGCACTGGATAGCCTAAGAAGGCATACGTGCTTAAATCTTTATTCTGTATATTTAAAATTTGCTCTTTATAGGTCGGATTTCTCTGAAGCCATCCGAGAGGTGCCACCATGGACAGGGCTAGATGAAGCTCTGCATGCTGAGGGACATGAGATTGTACAAAAATAATGCTTTTCTCTGGATCAAGGCCCGCCGCAAGCCAGTCTAGAAGGGCTTCCTTACTGTTATCCCTTATTTTGCTACTATCTGCATAATCTGACATAAGAGCATGCCAATCTACAATGCTATAAAGACATTCATATTCATTCTGTAGCCGAACCCAATTAGTAAGAGCCCCGGCTAAATGTCCCAAATGAAGCTTTCCTGTAGGGCGCATGCCACTAAAAACTCTTTTAGCCATGTTTTCTCCACCTCATTTATTTATAAAAAATCTCTTTTACTATTCGCTTACAATCCTTAACGGCCCTTTATCCTCCAATTCAAAAACAACTATTTCAGGAGTCCTCAATAATGCTGCAAGGGAGGCCAAAGAGAAACGTTCCATTTCTCCATGATCAACTATACACAAAGATAGACCTGCTGAACAAGCATCCAATATCTGATGATATTTCATATCAGCTGTAATAAAGACCTGAGCTCCCTTGTCCATCGCCTCTTTCCAAAGATCTCCACCAGATCCTCCACAGAGAGCACCATGACACAAAGGTTTATTCTCATCTCCATATCCAACTACCCAAGAGAGATTCCACAAAGAACGAAGACTCGCCATGAGATCCCTCAAACATAGGGGGTGGATCAATTCTCCTACTGCACCAAGACCCCACGTTTTTTCTTCAGGAACTAAGGGAAGGAAACCATCTTTAAAAAGAACTCTGCCTAATTGTACATTAACTCCCTCCGGCGCTTTGTCCCAGTTTGTATGAAGACTTATAATAGCCAGATGATTTTCAAGGGCCCAAAGAATTGCTTGGCAGAGAGGTTCCTTAAGGTCTATTTTCTGAAGGGGAGAAAAGATCAGGGGATGGTGGACTACTAAAAGGTCACATCCTTTTTGGACCCCCTCCTCTACCGCTGACAGAGAGGGATCTAAGGCTACGCCTATTTTTGTTACAGACCATTGAGTGTCTCCTGCCATGAGACCTACATTGTCCCAAGACTCCGCTTTCTCTAAAGGAGCAAACGACTCGATCCTCAGAAGCACTTCCTCAACATTCATAATAGACCCCCCGCTGCATATAAAAAAATGCCGCCTCCTGCTGGGAAACGGCATTTATCTTCAATGGTGGGCCTACCTGGACTCGAACCAGGAACCTTCCGGTTATGAGCCGGTGGCTCTAGCCACTTGAGCTATAGGCCCAAAAAAGAACGCTGCCAATTATACGCCTCTTTCCCCCTTTATGACAAGCCCCTAATTCTTTATTTATAACATTATTGAGAAAAGGTGGGGGGAAATCTGTATCTAATAATCTATTCCTCTACAGAAATACAGCCGACTGGACAGCTGTCTGCCGCATCACGCACACACTCGGCACCTTCCGGCTTCATCACTTTCGCTACCCCGGCATCTTCGTCGAGAGAAAACACCTCGGGACAAATCTGAGCACATACGCCACAACCGATGCACTCATTTCGGTCTAAAGTCACATGCATGAAGACCGGTCACCTCCTCCTGAAACAGGATTTTATCTCAGGTAAGGGAGGGAGTCAAACTCTCTGCGAAAAATCACTCCCAAATACACACTTCAGGAGAAGACTTCCCCATCCCCTTAAGCCTCAATAAGGCTGTATAATTCGACACTGCCTTCTCTTCCGGTTCTGCCGCTGCAAGAAAAACACCAATGCCACAAACTTCAGCACCAAACTCTTTTGCTACGAGCAGCATTCCTGCGGCAGTACTGCCTCCCCTCATAAAATCGTCCACAACAAGAACCTGGCTTCCGCGTTTTAGTTGTTTGGTACCCATGTACATAGGCCGAACCTCTCCAGTTTTAGTGGGGAAATGCACAGCCACAGCAGATCCATCGCTAGGTCGATTGCGGAAACGACAAACGGCCAATGGAACACCTAAAGAATATGCGGTAAAGAGCCCAAGAGGGATACCTTTCACTTCTGACGTCATGACAATATCTGGTTTCGCATTCTGAAAAAGAGTAGCCATAGCAAGCCCTAAACGAGAAGCATAGTATGGATTGAAAATAATATCGCTATAGTAGATGAGACCGCCAGGTAAAATCCGATCCTCGTGAGAAAGTAAGGCTACTATTTCTTCAAAAAACTGCTTCTTCATCTCATCTGACATGGCTGGGACAAAAGAAGCTCCTCCAGTCCGCCCCCGGTCAACTTGAATTCCACCAAGCCCCTCCTGAGTTAAAGCTGCGTCAATCATAACTACGTCATCACTGATAACAGTTTTTGAAACCCCAAAATCTCCAGAGAGAGCTGTGAGTGAAATTTGCCGTGATGGTGCTACCAAAAAACGGGATACTGTCCGAATAAGACGTTCCGTTCTCTGTCCTTTCAACGATCATCACTCCATAATAGAATTTGTTCAACCCAATTAAAATTTTCAAATCGGGAAAGCCGTACTTGTAATTTTACTGGATCAAAAAGAGCGAAAACACTACTTCCACTCCCTGAAAAGCCATAAGCTAACGCTTTCTGTTCCTCGCTAAACCTAAAAAAATCTTCATACTCAGGGTGCCGTTTTAATAGCCATGGAGAGAAATCATTGGGCAGGAACCCCACTCTCTTCTTTTGTGCAAGTTTCTCATATATGCCGTGAATTTCATCCAGACACTCTGAGGTATTAAGAGGGAATCCCCCCTGTTTTTCATAAAAGGAATCTAGCCCTGCATATGCTTCCGCCGTAGCCACTCTCCATTTAGGTATGGCTGTAACAACCAGAAAAGAAGGCAACGCCGGCCAAAGTGTACATTGATCTCCTATCTCCTGAACAAGAGCAAGAGAAGAAGCGCTTAGAAGGAACGGAACATCTGCTCCTATCTGAGAGGCCAAACCTGTAGATATTTTTATACCATAATACTTCTCGACCCAAGAAAGAAATGCCGCCGCATTCCCACTTCCTCCCCCTAAGCCAGTTCCTGGAGGAAGGTTTTTTTTCACTTCAATTTTGAAAGGGGATAGACACATTTTTTCTCTTCGCAAGACACGAAGAGCCTTTTCTAAAATATTTTCCCCTTCTATCTGCATATTTCGAGTCGTTACAATATCTTTAACATTATCTTCTTCCAGAGTTGAAATTGTCAATAACTCAGCAGATGGAAGACGTAAAAACAGAGAGACCAACGAATGATACCCACTTGGCAGAACCCCTGTTATTCGAAGGGTCAGATTTATTTTCGCATCTGATTGCACGGAATATGTTACCAAAGCCCTACCCTCCTCTATGTATATTGCCTCGACATACATACGAAATGCCCTGGCGTTTCGTACGCCAGGGCATTCAAAGCTGCATTACAAGGCTATTTATTATGGTTTCCGGACAATGGCACGAGCTCTACTTCTTTTGTCAAAAGCTCTGCATAACTAAAGGAGACTTTGCTATCCTGCGACTCCACATATAAAGTAAAGAGATTCGGATAAGTCTCAAGGACAATCCCTTGTTTTTCCTCTACTTTGCGACGTCCTTTGGATGTCCGGTATTTCACACGTAGACCCTTGTACAATGCTACTTTCTCCCGAATTGAGGCAAGGTTTCCAGCCATCCAGGGTCACCCCTAATATTAAGTTTTATGAATTATAACACAAAATCGCATAAAACACAAACTATGAGGCTAGAACCTTGCTAAATTGTTACCTTATCATTGACTTTTTTTCTCTAAGCGCTGCAAGAGTAGAATTCTTTTCTCTCCAACTCGGCGAGTAAAGCCCTTAGCATCCATATATTCCAAAAGAGGAAGTATATACTTACGACTGCTCCCCGTAATGTCACGTACCGTGCCTATCGTTATGTTATCTTTTATTTCCTTAAGGACATGAAGAAGCTTGTTCTCTACCCGCTGTGACAGTACATATTTCCCTCCCACAAGAGATGCCTCTCCTCGCTCCCGTATATCCTTGAGAAAACGAGAAAAATCTTTCTCCTTCATACCTAGCCCTTCCTGAACTTCTTCTATCATTGGGAGCTGAAACTCTTTTTCGTCACAAAAGGCATTGAAACGATCCAGATCCTTAAAAAAAGCAGAATCATCTTGAGGTGCGAAATCTGGAAGCCTTACTACATTCTTGTTTGCTATCACTAACACGCCATCAGCTTGCAAGTGATCAAGAAAGGTACGAGCCAATCTGCGCTCTACAGTTTTCAAAGGCCCGGTCAACAAGTCATCTATAATGGCTCCTTCCTGATGAGGACGCTCTTTATGGAAGGAGTGCAAGAATGATACTGTCCTCTCTAATAGATCACTGTACTCGCTCCACGAGACATAATAATCGGCCCCAGCTGAAAGAATAACTATTTTTTTTCTTTTTTCCAAACTTTGGGCCAGTTTATCCAAATCTTCCGGTAATTCCTGAAGGGCAAGCACTCCATCACTTTTTTTAAGGATTCCGTGTGAATGAACTTGAATTTCCAATCTTTTCTCAGAATCCTCAGCTTCCAAGAAATGGTTAAGGCCATCCATATAATCTTCCTTGGCGCCTTTCCCTTTCGGCTTGTGCCCATAGGGAGACAGTATTTTGCCTCCACCAATAGTGACAAGGGGACTGTAAAACCTGATAACAAATCGTTGATCTATGGAAGCTACAATATCTTCTTCCATTACGAGCTGCGCTACCGTTTTTTCTCCAGGCAAAAGTTTTGTCTTGTCAAAAAGAGATACCCTGGCAAGCACATCTGCTGTACCTACATGAAGCCTTACCCGCTGCCAATGGGAGAGAGGTTCCGGCGATGACGATAAAAGAGAAAGCTCCACATCACAACATCGAGTGGGGCGGAATATTTCTTTGGCGCAAACAATATCCCCTCTGCTCAACTCTTCAAGAGATACACCCGACAGGCTAATGGCCACTCGTTGTCCGGCCCAGGCCACATCTACGGAGCTCCCATGAACCTGCACACTTCGAACTCGAACGTCTCGGTTCAATGGCAAAATAGACACATCCATCCCCGGAGAAATCTGACCTCGGTAGGCCGTTCCCGTTACAACGGTTCCAAAACCAGAGATAGGGAAAGATCTGTCGATAGGCATAAAGAAAGGGCCTTGGCGAGTTCTGACTTTCACTCTATCCACAAGAGCACTCAACTCTTCCATAAGCTTAGGGATATTCTTTCCCGTCACGGAAGAAACTGGTACTATAGCCTTTCCTTCCAAGAACGTCCCTCGTACAAAGTCTGCCACATCCTCTATAGCAAGATCTAATAGCTCTTCATCTACTAAATCCGCTTTAGAGATGGCAATAAGACCATCTGAGACACCAAGCAAGTTAAGAATGGCAAGATGCTCTCTCGTCTGCGGCATAACGCCTTCATCTGCAGCAACAACAAGCATAACAGCATCTACACCAGAAGCTCCTGCCACCATCTGTCGAATAAATTTTTCATGACCTGGTACATCCACCAAACTTACAATACGCCCATCTGAAAGTTTAAGGGGAGCAAAACCCAGCTCAATTGTAATACCTCGTTTTTTCTCATCATTGAGCCGATCACAATCCACCCCTGTAAGAGCTTTAACAAGGGTAGTTTTTCCATGGTCAATGTGTCCTGCCGTGCCCAAAACTAAAGAAATTTCGCGGTTATTCACAAATTCCCACCTCCCCAATAGAAGAGAGAGATTCCACGATCCGACTCTCATCGCCCTCCATTAATGTACGGCAATGAAGTATCAAACAATCCTCTGACGCTCCTGCCACCACTGGCATGGCTGCATTACGCAAAAGGGCTTGGAGGCTTCCAGCACTACCTAATGCAGGGATCTGCAACGCCACTCCATAGCCTTTTATGATTGTGGTTGGGAAAGCTCCGCCACCTACTGCATCTTGGGTTTCCACCACCGTCGCAATTATATGCGGGAATCTTCTTTTCAGCATGCCCCTAAGACGCCGAGCTCTCTTTTTTAAAGTTTCCAACTCCAACGTAAGCATCTTTAATGTGGGAACCTCTTGCCACCGATCCTGAAGGTACATTCTGAGAATAACTTCAAAGGCTGCCAATGTCATTTTATCTACGCGCAATGCTCGTAGAAGGGGGTACGTTCGCAATGTATCCACAAGCTCTTTTTTCCCTACAATAGCTCCGATTTGAGGGCCACCTAACATCTTATCGCCGGAAAAAGTTACAAGGTCTACTCCCGCCTTAATACAATCTCGAACAGTAGGCTCTCCCACCAACCCCCAAGGAGAGAGATCCACAAGAACACCACTCCCCAAATCTTCCATGAAAATGAGGCCATTTTCTTTTGCAAAACAGCTCAATTCTTCTCTATCGACTATGGCGGTAAAACCCTCTATCTTAAAATTGGATGGGTGAACTTTCAGAACCATGGCGGTATTATCAGAAAGGCCTCGATGGTAGTCACGAAGGTGCGTCCTATTTGTCGCTCCTACCTCTACAAGACGGGCTCCTGAGAAAGCCATAATATCCGGTATTCTGAAAGAGCCCCCTATTTCTACCAACTCCCCCCGAGAGACAATCACTTCTTTTTCCCGAGCCAGCGCAGCAAGACATAAAAGAACGGCACCTGCGTTATTGTTAACGACAATGGCAGCCTCAGCCCCTGTTACTTGGCAAAGCAGCCACTCTACGTGAGCATTCCGCTGTCCTCGTTTCCCCTCTAGCAAGTTAAACTCAAGTGTATTGTACCGAGCTGCAACGTGACTTACAGCCTCTACCGCTTCCTGGGGAAGACAGGAACGGCCCAGATTAGTATGAACAACCACCCCAGTAGCATTCACTACAGCTTGCAGACCTGGCGTGGTTCGTCTCTGTAAAATGGCCTCAGCTTTCGTGTTCACTCCTTCTAGAGAAGCGTCTACTGGCACGTCTTCTAACACTGCTTTTCGGACTTCTGAAAGAATCTGTGAGAAAACACCTTTTACCATTTCCCTGCCAAGCTGTCTTTCGTATAAGAAAACCCAGGGTTGGTTTAACAACCCGTCCATAGCGGGAAGTTTTTTTAAGATTTCATTTTTCTTTGCGTCCATATGCACTCCCTGCCTTCCTGTGCCTCATCCCTTCCCATAGCACCTTCCTATGAAAATGTGCCCGGCGTCACCGTCTCAATCAAATCCAACATTTCGAGCTTCTCACAACACCTTTCTATGAAGAAGTGCTGGAAAAAGAGAGAGGGATGAGATACATTTATAATTGTTATTCCCAAACAAGGGTATTATAAATTTCGAGTCTTTATCATTGTACTCGCAAGACAGGCAGATATACAGACCTGTTATATTTCTTAAAATAGAGATCGGAGGATATGATAATGAAAACTGAAATTGACGCTCGGGGGAAAGCATGCCCACAGCCGGTTATAATGACCAAAGCCGCAGTTGAAAAAGGAGAAAAAGAACTTTCCGTCTTAGTAGACAATGACGTAGCGGCTTCCAATGTTCAACGGTTCT
Source organism: Aminobacterium sp. UBA4834 (assembly GCF_002400205.1). Classification (NCBI taxonomy): domain Bacteria; kingdom Thermotogati; phylum Synergistota; class Synergistia; order Synergistales; family Aminobacteriaceae; genus Aminobacterium; species Aminobacterium sp. UBA4834. Next base: position 64,870 of record NZ_DHFC01000018.1, read on the forward strand.
TGACCAAAGAAGGCTTTTCCGTATCCCCTCATAGGGAGGGGGACACTATTGTCATTGAAGCTCTTGCGGGAGAAAACACTCATGCTCGATCCCAAGAGAAATCTGCCCCTTCTTACCCTTCAAAAGGGAACAAAGAAGAAGTGGCTATATTTATTACAAGAAACATTCTCGGAGGTCACGACAAAGAATTGGGAGAAGTCCTCATTAAAGGGTTCCTCGGCACTTTGGCTCAAATGGACTGCCCTCCCCGTTTTATAGCCTTTATGAACGAGGGTGTACTCCTCGCATTGAAAGGGACATCTACGTGCGACCATCTTCTAGAAATGACGGAGAAGGGGACAACTATTCTCGTGTGTGGAACATGCACAAATCACTTTGGAGTAACCGAGCAAGTTGGAGTGGGAACTATTTCTAACATGTTTGAAATTACTGATACATTGCTCAAGGCAACAAAAGTTATTTCGATATAAAATCGACGAGGTTCCGGAACGGAAGAGAACTAAAGACGGCATTCATTAAAAATGATGCCACTTCTTCCGTTCCCTTCTCTGGCTTTATTTCATCTAAAAGGTCTTCAGGAACTGGAACATAAATTGCCCCAATGTTATCGTCAAGTTCATCGCGACACGCCATAGCAACCCCTTCGTCGAACAAAACAATCCATCTAGGGAATGTGATCCCCAAAATAGTCCATTCCATATCAGGGATATCAGACGATATTCCCAGACTCATAGCGCTATCCTGGACTTTTTTCTCTTTCTCCAACCATACCCCCAATTTGTCCACTTCCTGCCCTACAAACATAACAAAGGTTTCGTTATTCTGCCCTGCAGCATAAATACGAACCATCGTATGAAGAGGGAAAAACAGCGTAGCTTCCTCCCTCGCCATATAGCTAAGGGCACCTTGAAGGTTCTCGTTTACCCGAACTCCATAACTTTGAGGGTACAGGGATTCTTGAAAATAAAAACGCGGAATGCGCAAAAGGATATGTTCAAAAAAATTTTCATCGCCAGAATAGGTTTTTAAAAGCCAATACATTCCCTCACTTCCTCACTCTTTATATGATGAGAGACCATATAGAGTTAGCAACTCGCATTCCCTTTTGGGAGAGTGCCAATGTTTCGCCGCTGAAAGCAAGACATTCTGGTGGCACATTTTCCAAATTATTTAAAATATCCTGGAGTAACACCTCTCCATATTCCTCGCAAAAAGACGGTAGATGGATTCCATAACGGGTTCGCAATGCCAAAACAGCTGCCTCTCTTCCCCGCTTCTCCCTCCTCAGGCGTTCTTCTCCTGCTAAGGGAGAGATGCCAGATGATATGCGTTTCAAATATTCCTCTAGCGTTCTCACGTTCCAAAAACGAGTCCCTCGAAAATATCCCCATGCAGAAGGCCCAAGAGACAATACATCTCGCTCGAACCAATAGGCTTGGTTATGACGACATTCTTTCCCCTTTCTAGCGAAACTCGCTATCTCATACTGAAGAAGCCCCTTCTGTTCAAGATACCACTGAGCCCATCGATAGTGAACATACCCATTCTGAACACCTGTTGGAGGAGTCCGCCCCCAGAGGGATCCTTCCTCAATGGACAACTGATAAATAGAGAGATGAGGTATCTCCAAATGGACAAGGCAAGAAAGAGACTCATGCCACTTTCTCAACGTCTGATTTGCTAGTCCAAACATCAGATCGGCGCTTACATCAAAACCTTTTTCTTGTAAAAGGTCTAAGGCGCGCAAAGCCTGCAAGGCCGAATGGGGTCTCCCCAGCCAACGTAGCTCATCGTCATGGAGACTCTGGACACCAAGACTTACCCGTTTCACTCCCCACTCTCTCCATATGTAGCAATGTTCTCCCGTTAAAGAATCTGGGTTCCCTTCCACGGAAATTTCCACATCTGGGGAGAAAACGATATGTTTCTTCAATATCTCAATAAGACGCTCCCACTGCTTCGAAGATAAAAGCGTAGGGGTTCCACCACCAATATAAAGTGTCGATACGTTCAGGGGGCCCCCCAGCTTCTCTTGCCACCCTCGTAACTCTACGTCAAGAGCACTTATAAAATCTTCTTTCTCTCCTTCGTTGCCCCATATACTATAAAATGCGCAATAAGGGCACTTCCGTACACAGAAAGGCACGTGCACATACACAGATAAAGATGTTATTGTTCATCCTCCTCATCCACTTTAAGGAAGGCTAGAAATGCCTCTTGAGGAATGGATACTCTTCCTATCTGCTTCATCTTCTTTTTTCCTTCCTTCTGCTTCTCAAGTAATTTCCTCTTTCGGGAAATATCTCCTCCGTAGCACTTGGCCAACACGTCTTTACGAAGGGCTTTTACGTTTTGACGAACAATGACTCTCCTGCCTATGGACGCCTGGATGGGGATCTCAAAAAGTTGACGTGGAATGAGCTCCTTAAGCTTTCGAACCACTGCCTGCCCTCGATGATAGGCTGCATCCTTATGACATATAAAAGAGAAGGCATCTGCCGCTTCGTTGTTGATCAACACATCTACCCTCACCAAGTCAGCTGCTTTAAAACCACGATATTCATAATCCAGCGAGGCGAACCCACGAGTCTGAGATTTGAGCTTGTCATGAAAATCAAGAATAAATTCAGCCAGAGGCAGATCGTACACTAACCGTACCCGCTCTGGAGAGAGATAGTCCATAGAGATAAAGGTACCTCGCTTATCTTGGCAGAGCTGCATAACTTTCCCAACATATTCTGAAGGAAGAAAGCTCGTTAAGCGAATGATAGGCTCTCTCACCTCTTCTATCTCAGAAACATCCGGGAAATCCGAGGGACGATGGGCTTCTATTGGCTCTCCTTTTTGGGGCGTAATCTCATAGACAACGTTGGGAGCTGTAGCGACGAGTTCCACTCCAAATTCTCTGCGCAGCCGTTCCTTGGCTACATCCATATGCAAAAGGCCCAGGAATCCGCACCGAAACCCGAACCCCAATGCGACAGAGGTTTCTGGATCGAAGGTAATTGAAGAATCGTTGAGGGTTAATTTTTCCAGCGCATCTCGAAGCTGAGGATAATCGTCTCGCTCTACCGGATAGAAACCGCAAAAAACAACAGGTTTAACTTTTTTGTACCCTGGGAGAGCCATTGCACATGGATTATTCCCATCTGTAATTGTATCTCCTACATGGGCTTCTGCTACTGTTTTTATATTAGCAACTACGTAACCTACCTCTCCAGCAGAAAGACTCTCTACAGGCTCAAGAAGTGGTTTGAATACCCCAACTTCCTCTATTTGATACATAGACCCCGTAGCCATAAACTTCACCATCTGCCCGGCTTCCAGCGTACCGTTCATCACTCGAACGTAACAAATGACCCCACGATAGTTATCGTAAACAGAGTCGAAAATCAGGGCTTGAAGAACCCCATCTACATCCCCAGTGGGAGCTGGAACTAATGCTACTATCCGTTCAAGAATATCCTGAATGCCAATTCCTTCTTTCGCACTGGCCAGGATAGCATCTTCAGCATCAATGCCCACTACCTCTTCTATTTCGCCTTTCACTGTTTCTGGATGAGCCGATGGAAGATCTATCTTGTTTATTACAGGAATGATCTCGAGATTATGATCTACAGCCATGTAGGCATTAGCCACCGTCTGTGCTTCCACACCTTGAGAGGCATCTACAACCAAAAGAGCTCCCTCACAGGAAGCAATTGAACGAGAAACTTCATATGTAAAGTCTACATGTCCGGGAGTATCAATGAGATTTAAAACATACTCCTGGCCATCTAACGCGCGATAGTTCATACGTACCGGGACCAGTTTTATAGTAATGCCGCGTTCTCGCTCCAGATCAAGGGAGTCGAGAAGCTGCGACCGCATTTTACGCCCTTCGACTGTTCCCGTATATTCAAGGAGCCTATCGGCCAATGTAGACTTACCATGATCGATGTGGGCGATAATACAAAAGTTTCGAATTTTTGAAAGATCCATATTAGGAAAATTCCCTCCGCTTCTTCTTTTTCGAAGACTCAAGATTCTCTATAAAAAAACTCAATCCAACGGGCCATCTATTGAAAAAAGATCACTTACAGCTCAGGATAATTGATCTCAGGCATGTCACACCTCGAAAAAACATCCCTCATCAATATAGATTTATCCAGTAACCAATCCACCCAATGGACCCAACCTAAGAAGTACGTCAGCTATAACTACAGCTTCATACTGAGAAATTATACCTGAAAAGGCGAAACACACATATTCATATCGTTTTGACGAAAATACAACTACTGCGGGTTGAAAACCCGAACCAAGGCGAACAATACTCCTTGTCAATAAGGTGGCACATACATAGAGGCAAAACTTTGCTATCCCCATACGAACGCCAGCCCTACCCTCAAAAATGAGCGCAGTGGATAGCATATATCCCTCCATCTCTTTTAACATAGTATCATTCCCTTCTTCATTCCGGGGGAAATTTTATATTGACATTTAAACAAACTATCACGATAATGTAAGCATAACAATTTTGCCGGAGGTGCTTTCTATGGAAAAAAGAGAGCTATTATATGAAGGTAAAGCAAAAAAAATGTTTACCACATCCGATTCTGACACGCTTATAATCGAGTATAAGAATGATCTCACAGCTTTTAACGCTCAAAAAAGGGGCTCTATTGAAGGGAAAGGGTCTCTCAATAATTCCATCAGTGCCGCTCTCTTTGAATATATGAATAAAAATGGCATTCCCAACCATTTTATAAAAAAAATAGACGATGTGCATCAGCTCGTAAAAAAAGTACGAATCCTTCCCGTGGAAGTTGTCGTCCGAAATATAACAACTGGAACACTCTGTAAAAGACTCGGTGTACCTGAAAATGTAAAGCTCCCCCGTCCTCTAGTGGAGTTTTATTATAAAAGCGATCAGCTTGGTGACCCCCTCATCACAGAAGATCATGCTGAACTTTTCGGATGGGCCTCTGAGAAACAAATTACATTCATGAAGGAGACCAGCTTAAAAGTAAACGCTCTCATGAGCGCTTATTTTGATGCCATAGGCATTATTCTTGTAGATTTTAAGCTCGAGTTTGGAGTGGATTCCAATGGAGTTTTGTTCCTCGCTGATGAAATGTCTCCGGATACCTGCCGATTCTGGGACAAAACAACCATGCAGAAACTAGACAAAGATAGATTCCGCAAAGATCTTGGCGATGTTCTTGGGGCATATCAGGAAATATGGCGACGAATTTCTGAAAAGGAGGGGCACTAATGATATTTCATGTAAAAATTCTAATTTATCTAAAAGATGGAGTGTTGGACAGTCAGGGTAAAGCCGTAGCTGGCTCCCTGGCTTCTATGGGGTATAAAAATCTGAGGGATGTTCGCATAGGACGTTATATTCAACTTTCCATCAATGCTCAGAGTGTAGAAGAGGCCCGAAAGCAAGCAGAATCCATGTGCGACGATCTTTTAGTCAACTCACTCATTGAAGATTTTTCAATTACAGTGGAGGAATAGTCGTGAAAGCAAGTGTGGTTATTTTCCCTGGAAGCAACTGTGATCATGACGTCATTTATGCCTTGGAGCACGTGATTAAAGCCCATGTTCAAAAAGTGTGGCATAGAGAAAAAAATCTTCCGGAAAAAACGGATCTCGTTGTATTACCTGGTGGTTTTTCTTACGGAGACTATTTACGAACTGGTGCTATGGCAGCTCGTTCCCCTATTATGGGGTCAATAAAAGAATTTGCAGAAGATGGAGGGCTCGTACTCGGAATTTGTAACGGGTTCCAAATTCTGACAGAAGCGGGGCTTCTCCCCGGGACCTTACTCGCAAATAAAAACTTGAGATTTATTTGCAAACTATGTTATCTCAAAGTAGAACGTACAGATCTCCCCTTTACCAACCTTTATAAGCAAGCACAGGTGGTCCAATTTCCCATAGCTCATCATGAAGGCCTTTATTATCTTCCCAGCAAAGAGTTAGAAGAGCTTGAAAAAAATAATCAAGTTGTTTTTCGTTACGTTTCTCCTGAGGGGAAATGCGGGGAAGAATACAATCCGAACGGCTCTCTTCATGACATTGCGGGTATTACAAACTTAAAAGGAAATGTTCTTGGTTTAATGCCCCACCCGGAACGGGCCAGCGAAGAAATACTTGGTGGTACAGATGGAATTCTTACATGGCAATCTATCGAAGCCTGGATTGCAAAGGAAGGTGTCTGATATGGATTATCGCACAGCTGGTCTTAGACGAGAAGAATACGAAGAACTCAAGAAGGTTCTTGGCCGTGAGCCCAATGAAACAGAATTGAGAATTATGGGGGTCATGTGGTCAGAACATTGCAGCTATAAATCTACAAAACATCTGCTTCGCAATTTCCCTACAAAAGGAGAGTATGTAGTACTGGGGCCTGGCGAGAATGCCGGGGTCGTAAATATTGGAGAGGGATGGGGCGTTGCTTTTAAAGCAGAAAGTCACAATCACCCATCTGCCGTTGCTCCCTACCAAGGAGCAGCTACTGGTGTTGGCGGAATTATTCGCGATATTCTGGCTCTTGGAGCAAGACCAGTAGCTTCTATGGACGGGCTCTTTTTTGGTGATCCCGACAATCCCAGAACGCGGACTTTAGCCAATGGAATTGTGGAAGGGATCGGGGGGTATGGAAATGCAGTAGGAGTTCCAACTGTAGGCGGGAAGACCCTTTATGATTCCTGTTACACTGACAACCCCCTCGTCAATGCATTTAACCTCGGACTTGTACGCCTAGACAGCCTCGTAAGCTCTCAAACAGCCAAACCTGGTCTTCGGGTTCTCATCCTCGGCTCTAAAACGGGACGAGATGGTATAGCAGGCGCAGCTTTCGCCTCTGCAGAACTATCTGACGATACGAAGTCTAGTCGTCCATCCATCCAAATAGGTGACCCTTTCGCCGAGAAGCTGCTGATCGAAGCTTGTCTTGAGCTTCGAGACAAAGGACTTATTGTAAGCATGCAGGATATGGGAGCTGCTGGCATCACGTCTTCATCAAGCGAAATCGCTGCAAAAAGCGGTGTCGGAATGATTCTACACTTTGATAAAGTTCTCCTTCGAGAAGAAGGTATGACTCCGTGGGAAATAGCCCTTTCAGAGTCTCAGGAACGGATGCTCCTCATCGTTGAACCTAAGGATAAGGAAGAAGTAGAAGTTGTTGCTAAGAAGTGGGAACTCGACTGCACTGATATTGGAGAAACGGTACTGGGAGATCAATATACGATTATGTGGGGCTCAGAGGTCGTTGCAGAAATGCCAGCCTCTCTTATAGGAGAGCGTTGCCCTTCAATATCCTGGCCTTCCCGACGCCCTGAAAATCTGGAGAATAGATGGGAGTTCCATATAGAAGAGCTTCCCCTGCCGAATAACTTCAATACAGCCATCCTTGATCTTTTAGGCACTCCATCTTTAGGGGATAAAAAATGGATCTATCAACAATATGATCAGATGGTTCAAACCAACACAGTCCAAGGGCCAGGAGCCCCAGTGAGCGTAGTACGAGTAAAAGGGACGGAACGTCTTGTAGCCATGGTTATGGATTCAGATCCGTGGAAATGCTATCTTGACCCCTATCGCGGGGGTGCTGAGAGTGTGGCCAAAACAATCCGAGCCTTGACAGTGGCAGGAGCCTTGCCTCTAGGACTTACAGATTGCCTCAATTTCCCGTCCCCCGAAGTACCTGAACAGTACTGGGAGCTCGAACAAGTTATAAAAGGGATGGCAGACTGCTGTCGGGAGTTGGAATGTCCTGTAGTGTCTGGAAATGTAAGCCTTTACAATGAGAGTTCTTCTCAGCGGATTTATCCGACGCCAGTAATAGGGACAGTAGGAGTCATAGATTCTTATTCCTCATATCTTCCAAGCGGACAATGGCAGGAAGGGGACATACTCTTCCTTGTAGGTGCACTGACCCCTCCTCTTTCAGGGAGCCAATATGTACTTCAAACCGCTGGTAAAGTATCTGGACGTCCTCTTCCATTCGTACCAGAAGCTGAAAAAGATTTTTGCGACAGAGCTTTACAAACAGCTAGAGAGGGACTTGCGCGAAGTGGACGAGCCATTGCCGGTGGAGGTCTGGCTATAGCCTTGGCCAAAGAGGCGATTGAATCAGGGATAGGAGCAGCCATTGCCTGTTCATACCCAACACGAGGCGATGTGTTTTTGTTTGGGGAAGGATCACCACGAGCTATTTATGCCGTGCCCTCATCAAAAGTAGACCAGTTCCTTTCCACGTGGAAAGGGTTCCCCATAATGGAACTAGGGGCTGTGGGAGGGAAAGACTTGACATGCAAAAATCTTTTCCACATCTCTGTTTCTGCTCTTCGCCAAAGGTGGGAGGGGAAATAAATGTGCGGTGTCTTTGGGGCTTTTTCTCATAATGGGCACTCCGTTCTAGAAGACGTCTATCTCGGCCTCTATGCCTTGCAACATCGGGGGCAGGAATCGGCTGGCATTACATGGATCAACAGTGATAATACCATGCATTCCCAACGTGGGAACGGTCTCGTACACCTTGCGCTCGATCAAAGCGAATTGGCAAAGATCAATACGAACTGCGCTATTGGCCACGTTCGTTACTCTACTGCAGGAGGCTCGGACATTAATAATGCCCAGCCTCTTACTGCCAGTAATTCGAAGGGATCTGTGGCAGTAGCCCATAATGGGAATATCACCAATGCTGAAGCCCTAAAACAGTATCTTGAGAATAGAGGGGCTATTTTCCATTCTCAAACTGACACAGAGGTCTTGCTGCATCTTATGGCCCATCAACCTCATAAACCCTTTATCGACGCTCTCATAGATTCGTTGCGACGACTGAGAGGGGCTTATTCTCTCGCCATCATCCTTAACGGCACACTCGTAGCGGCAAGAGACCCTTGGGGGTTCCGACCTCTCGTTCTCGGTCAGCGAGAGGATATTACGTACATCTCGTCAGAGACCTGCGCCCTTGATCTGGTGGGAGCTCAAGTTATTCGAGAAGTTTCTCCCGGTGAAGTAGTGGTTATAGACAAAGAAGGACTTCACTCTATAAAAATACCAGTCCAGGTAAAACGGCACTATCAGTGTTCTTTTGAGTATGTTTATTTTGCCAGGCCTGATAGCGTTTTAGCAGGGAAATCTGTTTATGCTGTACGAAAAGCTCTGGGGCACTGTCTTGCCCATCGCGCACCGTGTCCAGGTGCTCATATGGTTACGGGAATGCCAGATAGTGGAACTATAGCCTCTATGGGCTTTGCGGAAGGCAGCGGCCTCCCCTACGAAAAAGCCATTGTCAGAAATCGTTATGTAGGACGAACATTCATTGATCCTACCCAACGAGTTCGCGAATTAGGGGTCAGGATAAAACTAAATCCCATTACGGAACTTACTAAGGACCAAAAAATAGTCGTTATCGACGATTCTATTGTTCGAGGTACTACCAGTCAGAGAATTATAGCGATGATCAGATCTTGTGGCGCCCAAGAGATTCACGTGCGAATATCGTCGCCTCCTGTATGCTTCCCTTGTTACTACGGAATCGATACACCAAGCCGAGTCGAGCTGGCTGCGGCTCGAATGGATATAAAGGAATTGCAAAAGAAAATCGGAGCCGATTCATTGCAATATATTACTGAAGAAGATCTTATAACCGCCATTGGGCTTCCTAAGAGCGAACTATGTACCGCCTGCTTTACTGGGGAATATATGGAAGGAGAAGAGCCGGATGATTTGGAGTTATAAAGAAGCTGGAGTAGATATTAATAGCGGGAATGCATGGGTAAAGACAATTGGACGCATTGTCAATTCCCAACCTCGAGACCCTAACGTTGTGGGGGGAATTGGGGGATTCAGCGGACTCTACCGCATTACAGAAGACCTCCTCTTAGCTGGATGCTGTGACGGGGTGGGGACGAAGCTTGAAGTAGCCAAGGCTGCTTCCGACTACAAGGGACTTGGACAAGACCTCGTAGCCATGAACGTAAACGACCTCATTACATGCGGCGCTCGCCCTCTATTTTTCCTCGACTATATTGCCTGTGGCTATCTTGATCAACACGTACTGGAACCTATTGTTCAGGGTGTGGCCGAAGCATGCACAGAAAGCGGCTGTGCACTCCTTGGAGGAGAAACAGCAGAAATGCCAGGCGTCTATCCAAAAACAGGCTTCGATGTAGCTGGCTTTGCCGTGGGCATGGTCTCTTCTCGATCAGTTATAAATGGAAGTCATATTACCAAAGGAGATATACTTGTGGGGCTACCGAGCTCCGGAGTTCACAGCAACGGTTTTTCCCTTGTACGAAAAGCGTTGCTAGAGGGGCCAAAAGCTCTGCCTCTCCACGAAGTCCTTCCAGAACTCGAAGAATCTTTGGCAAAAAACCTACTACGCCCAACTCGCCTCTATCCTCGTATTGTCATGAAAGCACTCGAAAATCATGAGATACGGGGAATGGCTCACATTACAGGCGGTGGGTTAGAAGAGAATATCCAGAGGGCTCTTCCTTCAGGACTGACTTTACGCCTAGATTTTTCTGCATGGGAAAGGCCGGCTATTTTTAACCTTATAGCCAATGCCGGCGTAGAAGAGAAAGAAATGCGGCATGTATTCAACCTCGGCATCGGTTTTTGTTTTATTGTTTCACCTCAAGATAAAGATTCTCTTGTCACCTTTCTCAAAAAAGAAGGGGAATCTCCCATTGTATTTGGAGAGGTAGTCTCGGCATGACGGCATCAGTTGCCATTTTAATTTCCGGCAAAGGGACAAATATGAAAGCCCTGTTAGACCGGAAGGAGTCAGGAGACCTCTCCTGTGAAATCCCCTTCATTGCCAGCGATACATCAAAAGCGGAAGGGCTGCTCCTGGCACAAGCCATGGGAATAAAGACAGAAATTCTTCCTTACAAAGAGAAGGGGAAGGAAGAAGCTGAAAGGGTGCTTGACGAAATGTGTCGTTCTCATCATGTCCAATGGCTTGTTCTGGCAGGTTTTATGAGAATTCTCTCTCCATGGTTGGTAAACAGATGGGAAGGAAAGATACTTAATATCCACCCTGCTCTTCTCCCCTCTTTCCCTGGGAACAGAGCTATTTTGGATGCATGGGAATACGGCGTTAAAGTAACAGGGATAACAATTCATCTTGTAGATCGAGGCATGGATTCCGGCATTATTCTTGCCCAGAAAGCCATAGTCATCAAAGAGGAGGACACGCTAGACAGCCTCACAACGAAGATTCATGAGACTGAACATGATCTTTATTGGAAGACCCTCAAAAAGGCAATAGAAGGTCGATATTCTTTTGACGGGAGGAGAGCCATTAATGACAGCTACTAAAAGAGCCCTCATTTCGGTTTTTGATAAAAAGGGCATTGTGGATTTTGCAAAAAATCTTATAGAGCGGGGATGGCAAATAGTATCAAGTTCTGGTACAGCCACAAAGCTCCGGGAAGCAGGAGTTGAGGTTCTGGAGGTTTCAGACCTCACTGGTTTCCCCCATATTCTTGGAGGGCGAGTTAAGACTCTACATCCCCTCATTTCCGGAGGCATTCTTGCACGCCGCCAGCTTCAAGAAGACATAAAAGATGTTGAACAATACAACATCCCCCTTATTTCCATGGTCGTTTGCAACCTGTATCCCTTCGAAGAAGTCGCTAAAAAAAGGGCCCATATAGATGAACTTTTAGAGAACATAGACATAGGCGGAGTAACTCTTATTCGAGCCGGGGCTAAAAATTATCCTCACGTTATTATACTCACAGACCCGGAAGACTACTCTCCTGTGCTGGAAGAACTGGACGCTGAAAGTGACGTAACTCTTCCTACCCGGCAAAATCTGGCATTGAAGGCTTTTGCTCACACTGCTGCCTATGATGGTGCTATTTTCGATGGTCTCTCCCAAGAACTGGGAGCTACCACAGAATTTCGCAAAGAACTATCCATACCCTTAAAAGAAGTACAGACCTTACGTTACGGGGAAAATCCCCATCAAGAAGCGGCTCTTTATCTTCCCCGCCTGGAAGAGCTGCCATGGGAACAGCTTGCAGGAAAGCCTCTCTCGTATAACAACATTCTCGATCTTGATTGTGCCATGAGAGGAGCCGCCCTTCTTCAGGACGCTCCTGGAGCCTTAGTTATCAAACACACCACCCCCTGTGGCATGGCTTACGGAAAAACATCGAAAGAAGCCTACGAAAAAGCCTTCCGCTGCGACCCTCTTTCGGCATTTGGCGGTGTTGTAGGATTTTCACGCCCTCTTGATATGAATACGGCGCGCTCTATCGCTCAACACTTTACGGAAGTAATTCTTACTCCAGATATTTCTCAAGAGGCCCTTGCTTTCTTAAAACAAGAGAAACCTTCTCTTCGCATCTTGAAATGGCAAGGAGGCCGTGTGTTCCCCTGGCAAGTAACCAGCACTTGGAGTGGATTCCTTGTACAAAAAGACATGCTTCCACCTATTCCGAATCCTGATAAAGGCACATGGATTGGACCGAAACGCGAAGACCTTTGGGATGATCTCCTTCTCGCCTGGAAAGTAGCATATCTGTCAAAAAGCAACGCAGTGGCTATAGTAAAAGACGGCGAAGCCGTAGGAATAGGCATGGGATTCTGTAGTCGCGTTTTTGCAGTAGACTTCGCGACCCATCAGGCCCAAGAGAGAGCTAAAGAAGCTGTAATGGCCAGTGACGCATTCTTTCCCTTCCCTGACGGAGTAGAATCTGCAGCAAAGGCTGGAATAACGGCCATTATACAGCCTGGCGGATCTGTTCGAGACGATGAGGTTTTCGCGAAAGCCCAAGAACTTGGAATCTCCATGTTCATTAGTGGCTGGCGAACATTTCGTCATTAAAGGAGGGAATAGCCCATGAAAGTCCTTGTTATAGGCGGAGGTGGGCGAGAACATGCTCTGGTATGGGCCCTCTCAAAATCTAAACTCGTAGAGGAAATTCATGTGGCTCCAGGCAACGCTGGTATGCGAGGAGTTGCATTTCTTCACTCTGTCCATAGTGAGGGAACAGAAGAAGTTCTCGATCTCGCTACACAAATAGACCCTGACCTTATCATTATTGGTCCAGAGGCCCCCCTTGTAAAAGGAGCCGCCGATTCTCTGCGAAACAATGGATTTACAGTGTTTGGACCCGGGAAAACCGGAGCAGCCCTGGAGGGAAGCAAGGCTTTTGCTAAACAGTTTATGAGCCGATGGAACATTCCCACCGCTCCTTTTCACTTGTGTACAACTTTGGAAGAAGGGATGGAGGCCCTGAAAAAGCGTCACGCACCGTACGTTATAAAAGCCGACGGCCTCGCTGCAGGAAAAGGAGCTTTTGTAGTCGACAATTTAGAAGACGCTCAAAGCATAATTTCAGATCTCCTTGTAAAAAAGACATTAGGTGCTGCTGGAGAAAAGATAATAGTGGAAGACTATATGCCTGGCCTTGAGCTCACTGTCCTTTGTGTCAGTGATGGGAAAGAGTATCGCATCTTGCCTCCAAGCCAGGATCATAAAAGGGTCTATGATAATGACAAGGGGCCCAATACTGGAGGAATGGGGGCATATTGTCCTGTTCCCTGGGCTGGATCCTCCCTAATGGAACGAATTGAGAAGGAGGTTATTTCTCCAACATTTGAAGGACTCAAGAAGGAAGGGATACCATATTGTGGCGTCCTTTATTTTGGGCTCATGATCGACTCTCACTATAAGCCCCGCGTCGTAGAATATAATGTGCGTTTCGGAGACCCTGAAGCCCAGGTTATTCTCCCGGTCCTTAACGTAGACTTCGCTCAATTAGCTATGGCTGCCAGTACAGGCGCACTTTCTACTCTTCCCCCTATAGTAGCAAATGGATGGGCCGTAGACGTAGTTATATCGTCTGAAGGATACCCTGGCTCTTACAAAAAAGGGCTTCCCATCTCAGGGCTTCATGAAGCAGCCGCGTTAAGGAATGTCCTTCTTTTCCATAGCGGTACATCTTTAAATCAAGGAGGAGAAACAGTTACGAATGGCGGAAGAGTTTTGAATATAGTAGGACTTGGCCTTTCATTAGAGGATGCTTTGGCACGATCTTATGAGGGAGTAAAATATATCCACTTTGAAGGTGCACACTATCGGCGGGATATTGCCGCAAAAGCCCGAATATAAGGAGGAAGAGAAAAGCTTATGGACACAAACAAACAGACACCAGTTGTAGGTCTGGTCCTAGGTTCTAAATCAGACTTGCCTGCCGCGCATAAAGCAGCAGAGATATTAGAACAATTTCACGTTCCCTTTGAAATAACCATAGCTTCAGCTCATAGAACCCCTGAAGATGCGGCGCTATATGGGCAAAACGCCGAAAAACGAGGATTGTGCGTTATTATAGCCTTGGCAGGCCTATCTGCAGCCCTCCCGGGAGTCTTGGCTGCTCACACATTACTTCCCGTTATCGGCGTTCCTATTTCTGCGGGATCCTTAGGCGGCTTGGATGCCCTTCTTTCTATTGCACAAATGCCTCCTGGCGTTCCTGTAGCTGCCGGAGGCATAGACAGCGCAAAAAACGCAGCTCTTCTCGCATTGAGAATTCTTGCCATCAATAATAAAGAGCTTCGTGAAAATCTGGCTCAATACACTGCCTCAGAAGCCGAAAAAGTACGCAATGCTCGACAAACAATAGTCGACCTGCCAGTAGCCCCTTCAGAAGCTTTCCAAGAACAATAATGCAAACAATATAGGACAGTTTCGAGAAAATATCTTTACGTTCCGGAGCTGTCCTGTCTTTTATTGCATCTATACAAAAGCACAGGCATCTCAAATCTTAAAATTTACTCTTTTTGGTAACCCACCATGGAGCCATATTTGTATCTTGATGTCCAAGGCCAAATATCTCCCACAACGCTGAAAAAGCACCATGAATTCGATTGGCAAAGGCAAAAATAGGAACCAGAGGAAGCCAAAATACCAGTAACAGGTCCTGCCTCGGCCTTTCTGAGAGTAGGAGGACAAAAACGAGGAAGAGAATCACCATTGCCGCGAGGTAAAACAAATACACTAAAGCCATAGTTCCAGCTACAACGCCCAAGGGATAAGCTATAAAGAGATACGCAGTATAAATGACAACGACCACGGGCATCACCACTTGAAACAAGAGTCCTGTCCAGAGCAAGGCTATAAAATTTTTCCACCCCACTAATCGTGGTGAAAAGGTTCGCCAATGCTTTCGGAAGTACATAAACGACAGATCTCCATCCCAACGAAGCCTCTGTTTGAAAAAGTCCCTAAATGTATCTGGGACATGGGTAAAACCCATGGCTTCAGGATCAAAAACAATGCGAAAACAATGATATCGACCCAAATAATTCTTCACTCGCAGTGTAATATCCAGATCCTCAGCAGTTCCGGCATCCCACCCGCCAATCAGCTCTAAAACGGAACGGCGAAAAACTCCAAAAGCCCCCGAGATATTGTTGACCAGCCCAAAAGCGCTAAGTCCTGTTTTGGCAGCCTGAATAGAGAAAAAATATTCTATCGCTTGAAGTCTGGTAACTAAGCTGGCCCTCACATTTCGTACCCGAAGACACCCAGCTACACATCCGACCGTGGGATTCTCAAAATGTCTGGTGGCACGTTCTACCATGTCATTGTCGAAAGATGTGTCGCCATCCAAAGCCATGATTATTTCACCATCAGCAAAGTTCATTCCCGTATTGAGAGCCGACACTCTGCCGCCTCTTTGCCACTTTGGTACCACCTTTAAAACTCGGTTGGGAAGCCGATCCACTTCGTCTTTCATAGACAAAGCCGCACTGTAAGTCTCTTTATTAGCCGCAGCACCGTCTATAATAGGCACAATCTGGATCCGACCAGGATATAACTGTCTGGACAGAGAACGAATAGTCTGTTGCACCGCCTCTCCCTCACTGTAACACGTTATTAGACAGGAGACAGAAGGATAGTAACTGCTTCTCCAAGGAACTTCGTTCATCCGAAGTAAACCGTAACGAAGTACCCCCATCAAAATAAGCAGATAGACAGGCATTTCCAGAAAAAGGACAAAAGGAATGAATCTGAGAATTATTTCCCACGTCTCAGAGACCAAAGGAGCTTCTAAAACCAGAGCAATAATTTGAAAAAACGGCTCAGGTATTAGCATCAGGACTCAAGTTCCCCTAAAATTCTGGCAAGTAAAGATGAAGCGCTCTCCCCCTCTCTCATATTCTGAGATGAAGAGAATGCTACCAGTTGGAATTGGGGCTTAGGTGACGTTTCTGCTAAATTGACTAACTCTAATATCCGGCCACCCACTACAGATGCCCCTGCTTCATCTGTCATAGGCAAAAGAAGCAATAATATACCAGTAGCTGTCCTGGTCGTAACATCAGTATTTCGAATAAGCTGCCTAAGCCGCTCCGCTAATGCGTCCACAATTTGAGAAGCTCTATGACGGCCTAGTTTTTCGGAAACCTGAATTAAATTTACAAACCGAACACCTATCACAGAGAAAGTTTGATCCGGGTAGCGACGGTTCAACAAAATCATCCAATCTAAAAGTTGGTTAAAATACGCGGGAATAACGTAGTTCAGCCGATCTAGAAGAGCATATACATCATCAATGGACCCAACCCTAGCTGCAGCTCGCCCTTTCTCTGATATTCGGTAACCATGAATTGTATTTACGAGAAGTTCCTCTGGATCTGACCTCGTTTGGCAACTGAGGCAATCCACAACAACATGGGCCTCTATGAATTTATGTCCGCAATCGTTGCACAAAAAACTCTCTAAAGGATGATCGTAATCCGAACCTAAATGACGAAGGTGAGTACCACAGAAAGGACAACGATAACCATTCTCCTGGAGAAAATCATCTACCGGCCCCACCCTGCCACAAGTAAAACAGTGAATAAACTCTTTGGGAACAATATCGATACTCCCACAATTGGGGCAAACGTCGATATAATTGAGATGAGTACATTGGCACTTGGGGCACGAGCGTATGCGGTCAATCAAAGGTCCTTGTGACAACAAACCTCTATCCCTCAAATTTCGAAGCCATTGCCTCGTCTCGCTCTCACCACCCAAGAACTCGGCAATGGGATACCTATATGCGTCGCAGGTAAAAGGCTGTAGCAAGGGATTCAGTCCCTCTTGTCGAAGAGCCAAATAGGCCAAAAGACGAAAATCTCTGCTCAGCTCCAAGCTTCCCCGGTCCACTTCATTCAATTTCCCCCACATATCTGCCGTTTTTTCCCAAGCTTGATCTAAAGACTTTATAGCCCCATCGGTAAAGAGCGCAGAATCGGAATCCAGAGATGGAGAGCAAAACACAGGCAAATAACAGGTTTCTGGGATCTTTCTGATCTCCTTGACCGCCATTAAAACAGTCTCTTTAGAAAAGTCCCCATCTAGAATAACTCCATGAACAGATCGTATTTTAGCAACCAGATCTTCCAGCGTATCTACATCTATAACCCCATCTTGAGGCGCAAAAGAAATATTGCCGCGGTTGACAAACCGAAGAAGCCGGATCTCTTCCATAGATATGACACCTTCCTCACTGGTAAAAGCAACTACCACGGCCATCTCCCTCCCCAATGAACAGTTACAGGAAGCCCCTCCACCAAAAAGGCCTCCGGAATGGGAGAACGTGTACTGAGGGTAACCCGTACTGTCTGACGAATCTCTGTCAGAGGTTTTGAAAGAGACGATGGCGCAGGCTCGGCTAGAGTAGGTCTCCCCACAGGGAAAGCCTCCACCATCGTTCCTTCAGGGAAACGTATTCGGACTTTCTTACCCTTCTCTACGAATCCGAGATCTTTAGGGTTCAGGAAGGTAACTATAGATGCAGTTTGAGGGTCAGCCACTACCGCTAAAGGAGCCCCCTGAGCCAAGGCTTGGTTCACAACAGCAAAAACAGCCAAGACAACTCCTGACACGGGAGACACTAAAGCTACCCCACCCATAATATCTGCCATAGCAGCAAGTTCTCCATCAATTTGCGCCAATCTAACCTGTTGAGATTTATACTCTCCAGAGGGAGCCAATGCTAAATTCAGATCTATTTTTGCCTTAATCACATCAGATTCAGCTCGAAGTACCCTCTTCTGAGCCTCGTTGAGGTCAGCCTTTGTAGCTGCTCCAGCATTAACAAGTTCCTGAATCTTAGATCGATAAGCTTTTTCTTCTTTCAAAACTCTCTCCGCTAAAACCAAAGCATCCCTGAAGGGTTCAGTAGAAATGTGACGGCTCGCATAATCCATCAAGACTTTTCTTTCTGCTGTCAGAGGGGCTCTTTTCATCTCCAGCGTAGGATCCGCTACTTTAGCCATCACGTCTCCCAATGCTATATGCTGGCCTTCTCGAAGATGAACCTCCATTAAAACTCCAGATGTTGGGCTGTTAATCGGGGTTTTCTCCATAAAGATCACCCCAGGAGATGTAGCCCAAAACACCCCTACACTTACCTTGGCTATAAAAAACAGCAAGGGGCTAGAGACCAGCAACACAACAAAATACCATCGCCACCGCGGAAAAGTTCTTCTAGCTGGAGCATAAGGAATTCGTACCCCTTTTTCCTGAAAGGGATCTCGACTCTTCCCAGAAGTAAACCGCACTTTCATCGGACCATCTCCTCATAATCTTTCCAAGCCTGAACAACCACACCCCGGTAGTTCTCTTCTTGGAACACTCCGTTGTAATAGGCAATTCGACTCCATAGAATATCCCGTCCTAAGGTGGCATAGCTTTCGCGGGGAGATAAAATAGACTCCACACTTTGTGCTAAAAGTAATGGAAGATCCGGGTATTTTTTAAGAAGGGCTCCAAATCGATCTGTCACCATATCCACGTTGGTGGAATAAAACATCACTGCTACGTCCTCCATAGACAACGCCACTAACCCTCGCCCCATAATTTCTCCTAACTCCCCCTCCAAATAACGAGGATGGACAGAAAGAGATAGAGGAAGATCTGTATTATCTCGAACAACCTTCAACGTTTGGAGCAATTCCAGAGCAAGCTCAGACCTCTTAGACGCAGCACCAGGAAGAGAATCTGGCTCTAAATCTACGTGAACCCCCTTAAAAGGGAAGGGGGCAAAGAAACGGATTAGTTGAACAAGCTCCATTCGATGCTCTGGCAAAATCCAGGTAGGATCGCCAAGCAAAAGATCAACTTGAATTCCCATGTACGTTGCCTGTTCTAAAAAGGCCATGAGAGATAACCGGGAATTATTCGTGCTAAAAGAGCGGATCTCCTGTCCATCAAAAGAGAGCAATATTCGACAGAATCCCGCTTGTTGAAGTTTTTTCAGTTCTCTATGCCTCGTCTCGCTCTTGAGGAAGGGAGCCGCATTCCACACATAAACTGAAGTATTCTTCCTTGATGGTGTCAGAATTGTAGATGTCTGAACATCTTGCTCTGGAGAGGAAATCATTGCGACTGGCGACTTCGGCAAACTCGCAAGAGGCTTATCAAGGCCTAGCATAGATAAAGGACATCCTCTCTGGACCTCTCCTTCAGGGAAAAAACGAACCAGCTCAGAAGCAGCCTGAAGAACCAGTATTTGGGCATCCACTAATTCCAGAGCAGCACGGAGATGGGCATAGCGACTCTCTTCAAGTTTCTCAAAAGCATCTCCACCAATACGATCATAGCGGAGGTGATGCACTCTTACGGCCTCTGTGGAAGCTTGCACTTTTGCTATTCCGGCCTGAACAGATCGAGAACCGTACTCCAGCAAAGATAAGGCGTCTTCCAACTCCCCTTCAAGGCGAAGGCGTTCCTTCAGCTCTTCGGCTCTATGTCGCTCTAAATCTGCTTGAGCAGCTAATCTAGCCTCATCCTTTTTTGCCCTTAAAGAAGCGAAGGGTTCTTCTACTGTAAGTCGGATGGAAACTCCTGCCCCGGAAGTCCCAGGGAAATCTCGACCAGCGGTAGCACCAAATTCTACAGTTCCATCCCGATCAATTTTTTTTGTGATCTCGAGAATGCGACCATAAATATCCAAAACTCTATTGTTGTATCTCACATTAGTGAGATGGGCCACTCCTAAAGGGCGCCTCTTCTTATAATCCCACCCCGGGAGAGTTGGGAATGGAACTTCTTCGGTCACCTGCCAAGACTGCCCTGTAGCCAATCGAATAACCTGAAGGGCCTGTGTTTCCATCCGAGAGGAAGCGGCCACGTCTCGAAGAGCTACATCATAGACAGACAAAAACTCCAGTCGATCCGCCTCTAAAAGAAACCCTTCTCTTACCCTCTTCGACAAGAGGGCCTCTGTCGCTTCTCGACTCTTCAAGAAATCAGATAAGAGACGGCGTTTCTGCCCCTCCCCCCACAAGACCATATAAGCCTTTCTAAGAGAAATCAGATTCATCTCTCTGGTTCGCTCTGCCAAAATTCGTCCCTCTAAAGTTCGAAGCTCACTTTGAAGGATCTCTATTTTCTCTTTGGTCCATGTACCTAAAATGGGGAAGGAAACGCCTGCTCGAGCAGTAACTTTATTATAGGAAATTCGTTCTTCGGCGGTTTCAGACTCTGGTTCATCGCTATAACCATAAGATATTCCAGCAAAAAGCTTAGGGCCACTTCTCTGACGTACAAGGTGTTCTATATGTTCATCTCGCGCCAAAGCCGCCATAGAAGACAGAACTTCTGGCCCTTGTTCGACCATGTTTTCCAACTCTGCCAGAGAAGGGAGGGAAAGACTTTGGCTTCCATATAAAGTAGAAGTCGCTATCGATAAAAGAGCCCACGCCAAACAGGCTATTCTGAGCAAAAACATACTGATAGAACCTCCATGTAAAAATCGGAACTTGCAAGTTGATACTGACACTGCAGAGGCAGAGTCACTTATATAAAAATTGAGAACGTACCCATGCGCTCAAAATTATAACATATTTCATATAAAGCTAAAACGGCGGAACATGGTAGATAGGAAATCATATGTTAATGTTCAAACTTAAGGGTATTCATATCCCTGAAACGAACTCTATGGTGAACAAAAAACGACCTCTCAATGGATGCTTCGTTCCCTGAGTTTACCTTCTCCCCCTATCATGAGCAGCAAAATAGCCAATACCCAGAATAACTGCAATCCAAAAATAGCGCAGGCGACCTTGAAAGAAGAGCCCTACTTTTTCTCGTCCAACGAGGGCTGTAAAACTAAACACCACCATGACAAATACAGTAAGTACGGCTAATACCTTGCCCCTTGTAGTAAGCGGTTTTCGTTCTGGCATTCTAAAATCTGTCTCCCTTCTTAGGCGACTATTTTTTAAATATTAACAATAATTGTACACCGTATAAAGCTCTTTGCCAAAAAGCAAAAGCCTGCTAACTAAAAAATTAGCAGGCCATATTTCACACTCTCTACTCTATTGTTTTACCTTCCAAAATCTACTCTTTTTTCGTATTCCATTTCTTATGAAGTTCTGCAATAAACCCTTCCTCATCAAGTTTTGTCAGGACTTCATTTATAGCTTCAAGGAAAAGAGGCTCTTCTTGGCTTACAGCCAAAGCCTGTTTTGCCCCTTTCAGCTCAACTGTAAAAGATTTTTTAAGTTGTCCTTTAAATTCTTCACTATTTATATAGGTTTCTGCCACCGTTTCATCCATGAGAGAGGCGTCAGCCCGTTTTAGGGCTACTTCTCGCACAGCATCGTTAAGTTTAGGGAAGCGCTTCACCGTTACATCCGCAACCTCGGAGATAAACACATCCTGTGTCGTAGCTAGCTGTACTGCTACGCTTTTCCCCTTTAAATCCTCCATGCCATTTACATCAGGGCTATTTGTAGGCAGTACAAAAGCACTGAGACTTACCATATAGGGTTGAGAGAAAGCCACCTTTTTGCTTCGTTCCTCCGTAATGCTGAGAGCAGCGGCTATCATATCAATTTTTCCTGTTAAAAGAGATGGGATAACACCATCAAAGGCCATATCTACCCATTCAACTTTCTTACCCAGCCTTTTCCCTACTTCGTTGGCCAAATCAATATCGAACCCTACAAGAGCTCCCGTCTTATCATGAAACTCAAAAGGCGGATAGGAACCTGACGTACCCACAACAATAGTATCTTTCTCCATAACTGATGCAGCCTGTGCAAATCCACCCCATAAAACAACCACTGTCACCAACAGAACAAATACCCAACTGTTTTTTTTCATCTATCGTCACTCCTCTCTATTTATGAAAAAAATCTTTACTACATAATTACTGAAAAATCTCTATGGGCATTTTATCTTTATGAACCTGTTTCCACGTCTTCAGCGGTAATCCCCATATTTTAATGAACCCAACCGCTGCCTGATGATCAAAAACATCTCCCTCTGAGTAAGTAGCTATATTCATTTGATAGATCGAACTGGGAGACTTCATGCCTCGAACAACTGCTTGCCCTTTGTAAAGTCGAACTTTCACAACTCCATTTACATATTCTTGCGTCGTGTTTATAAAAGAATCAATAGATTCTTTCAGAGGGGAATACCAATAGCCCTCGTATGTGAGTTCCGCAAACTTTGTCTCCATTTCCTTTTTAGCCGCAAGCACTTTCTTATCTAAAGTTAACGTTTCAAGAGCTTTATGGGCTGTAATTAAAGTTATGGCGGCAGGACACTCGTAAACCTCTCGGCTCTTAAATCCTACGAGACGATCTTCGATCATATCGATACGTCCTACACCGTGTTTCCCTGCAAGATTGTTTAAAGACTGAATCAACGCAATCCCATCCATTTTTTCTCCATTCAATGCTACTGGAATTCCCTTTTCAAATGATATCTCCACAAACTCTTGATGATCTGGAGCATTCCACGGATCCACTGTGAGGATATAGGCATCAGAAGGGGGTTCATTCCAGGGATCCTCTAAAATGCCGCACTCAATGGAACGTCCCCATAGGTTTTCATCAATACTGTATGGAGATGCAGTAGTAGCCAAGACAGGAATTCCGTGGGCCTGTGCATACTCCATTTCAGCTTCTCGACTAAAGTGCCAATCTCGAACAGGAGCCAACACGACAAGTTCAGGGTTTAATGCATTAGTACATACCTCCATTCGCACCTGATCCTGTCCTTTACCTGTACATCCATGAGCAACAGCGCCTGCATTCTCTTTTTTTGCCACCGCCGCCATAGCCTTTGCTATAAGAGGGCGCGAGAGAGCCGAATTAAGAGGATAGGTTCCCTGATATAGAGCATTTGCCTTCAACGCTGGCCACACAAATTCCTTTACAAACTCCTTCTTAAGATCCATAACGTAGGCTTTAGAGGCACCACTATGTAAAGCCTTATTTTTGGCTTTCTCCAGATCTACAGATTGCCCCACGTCAGCTGTCATGGTAATGACCTCATATCCCTGTTCTGTCAGCCACATAGCAGCAACAGAAGTATCTAATCCTCCACTGTATGCTAAAACAACCTTCTTCTCTCCCATATTCTGTTCTCCTCCCTTAATGTCTCAAAAACAAACAAGCCCGTCCCTCTTTTTAAGAGGGACGGGCTTGTAACCCGCGGTGCCACCCACGTTGACAAAAGGGGAAAATCCTTTTGTCCTCTCCTTAACATCTCTACTTGATTCCCCATGGGGATCTTTCTTCGAGATCAGCTCTAGGGTTCTATTCTTCTCCTCCACATTCCAAGAAGACTCTCAGCCTCCGGCCTTCTCTCTCTGTAGGTGTGTTTGGAGAATACTCTTCCCTTTCATTGCCGTATCATGCTTTTTTGTATGAGAAGCATTATACACGACAATGAACTTCTGTCAACTATTTTTTTAAAAAGTACCTAAAGTTTATTTTTTCAAGACCATTCCCTGAATACCGCTCAAGAGATGGGTAATGGGTCATGTCCATATGAACAGGTGTAATAGAGACATAGCCGTTGGCAAGAGCCCAGACATCGCAGCCTTCTACCAGCTGATCCTCCGGCTGACCTGAAATCCAAAAATAAACATGCCCCTTAGGATCTTCCAGTTTCGTCACTTTCCCCTCATAAAGCCGGACTCCTTTTCTTGTTACTTTGATTCCTTTTAACATGGTGATCGGAAGATTAGGAACATTAATATTGAGTAACACCCCTTCGGGAAGAGGCTCTTCCTCTAAAACTGCCAGCACTTTCTCCACTACAATAGCCGCTGTTTCATAATGACATTCGCTATCTCGACTACTGCAATTCAGGGATACGGCGATAGCACGACGACCCAGGATAACACCTTCCATAGCCGCAGAGACTGTGCCAGAATAGGTAAGATCATCTCCTACGTTAGGCCCATTGTTAATGCCTGAAATAACCATATCAGTCTCACTTTGAACCTCCTCAACTCCCAATACAACGCAATCGGAAGGAGTACCGTCACAAGCATAAACCTTTTGCCCCGGAATATATGGACTCTGATCAATATTCCACAAACGAAGAGGTCTCGTTAAAGTAATGGCATGACCGACACTGCTTCTCTCTCTATCTGGCGCTACTACAGACCATAAGAAACCTTTCGATGCTAAATGTTTGGCCAAAGCCATAAGGCCTGGGGCATAGATTCCATCGTCATTAGTCAATAGGATATTCAAATACTTCTTCTCCTCTCATCAATACACTTAAAGAATCCATCGTATGATGGCATAAGAAATGGGGCTCATAATAGCCGGGATAATACCTAACCCCAAAAGGACCATGAGAATAATAAAACCATAGCGTTCAAGCCAAAAATATTTTTCAATCCAACGGGGCGGTAAGAAGTAATAGAGTATTTTTGAACCATCGAGAGGAGGAATAGGGATAAGATTAAACACCGCGAGTCCCACATTTATAGCTACCATGAGGAACATGAAAAGGCGTAAAGCTGGATTCCCAAGAAAGAAATAAGGAAAAAGCCGTACTAAAAGACCGCAAAACATGGCGCTTGCCAAGTTACCAGCTGCTCCAGCAAGGGAAACAAGAACTATATCCCGTCGAGGGTTTTTAAAATATCTTGGGTCAATAGGAACAGGTTTCGCCCATCCAAACCTGAAGAAAAGGAGCATAAGAGCTCCAATAGGGTCTAAGTGCGCTAAGGGATTAAGAGATAACCTCCCAGCTCTCTCTGCTGTAGGATCTCCAAGAAGGTACGCTACATAACCATGACAAAATTCATGAAAGGTTATAGCCCACAATATAGCAGGCAAACTCAACAATAATTCAGCAATAGGTGGAAAACGGAACATCCCTCTCACTCTCCTTTAGGGAAATGGGTTTCAAGCCATATCAGCTCTTCTTCTCGAGATGGTAGCTCCTCATCAAGGCAACTATCCTTCAGTTTAGAAAGGATACGCCCCAGGCTAGGGCCCCCTTTATATCCCATCCGGATCAAATCCTGTCCAGTGAGGCTGCTATGCGTACTGTGCAGTCGAGAGAGATACAAAAGTATTCGCCGACGCACTCTCCATCTCTCTGTCGCTGCACTCCAGAAAAGGGCTGCTACTGGAGAAACTTCCTTTAAATAGTGATAAATTTCTGAGTTTTTTCTAGCGGCTCTTCCTCCGAGCTCTTGATCAGCTGTACGAAGCCCCTGAAGAGACTCCTCCATAATTTCCCGCTCTTTAGGAGACAGGTTCAAGCGATCTAAGACAGAAAATTGAAGACTCTCAGACGACTCCATAACAAGAGCTGCGAGGAAAGCAAGCCACTCTGCTCCCTTAAAATCTGGGAATTCTCTGGAAATGCGGATAAGAAAAGCCGAAAGGCGACGGAATGTACGAATAACTACATTTCCAATCCGTATTCCTGGAAATAAAATATCCCAAGCTCCTAACTCGGCCATTCGTTTCATTCCAGGATAAGGAGCTTTTTCCTGAAATAAAAGTTCCAGCTCGCTTCGCAGACGAAACCCGGACAACCTCGAAAGGAGCCCCCCCCTCAAGCAACTTTTCAGAAGGCGCAACGTATTATCCTCCATGCGGAAACCAAGCCGTTGTTCTAAGCGAATTCCACGAATAACGCGAGTTGGATCCTCTACGAAACTTAAGTTATGCAAAACCTTCAGTACCTTTTTCTTCAGGTCTCGGCGGCCACCAAAATAATCTATCAGAGTTCCCCATGTATCAGGGGTAATGGAAATAGCCATGGCATTAATAGTAAAATCGCGGCGATACAGGTCGTGTTTCAATGAATCACTTGCCACTTTGGGTTGGGCGAGGGGATATTCATAAAACTCCCGTCTCGCTGTTGCCACATCAACCTTCATTCCATCAGGGAAAATAAGCGTTCCTGTTTTATAACGTTCATGAACAGAAACTCGACATCCCTCCCAATCCAGACTTTTCAAAAAATCCACCGCGCTGCCTTCCACCACCACATCTAAATCGAGACCCTCTCGGCCCAACATAAGATCCCGTACAATTCCGCCCACAATATATGCTTTCATACCAAGGGTCTGCGCACGTTCTCCCAGTTTCTGCAATATAGCCTGTTGTGGGGGTGCCAGTCGAACCATCAACAGGTCGGAAAGATCGGCCGACCATGGAAGCTCTGAAGCTATTTTTCGCTCTTCCGGCGGAAGGGATTCTGGATAAAGTGCGCGAACAAGATCAGTGCGAGTTACAATACCAACAAGAATCTTCCCATCCAAAACAGGCAATCTTCCTATATTGTGAAAAACCAGGATACGGTGAGCTTCCGCTATAGATGCCTCTTTTGAAATAGAGATAACACCCTCTGTCATAAATTCTTTTACAAGAGCCAGGCCAAAACCGTGAAGTTGAGCCTTATCAAGGTCCTTTCGGGTAATAATACCTATTAGAGTGTCTCCTCGCACAACCGGAAGGGCTGAATGTCCATAACGAATCATGATTCTATATGCATCATTCACTGAAGAATCAGGTTCTACCGCCATGACAGGACTTGTCATAATGTCTTCAACGGTTAAGCGAGGTTGAATGGATTCCTCTAGTTTTTTCTCAAGGCTCTCTAGAATAGAGAGCGGACGAACATTATGAAGCGTTACAGACGAGGCCTGAGGATGCCCCCCTCCTCCCAGATGAGCTAAAAACTGAGAAACATCAAGCACCTTCTCGTGACTTCTCGCCACTACATATGTCCTCTTCTCCATCTTAACAGCAGCCAAGGCTACATCCGCATCGAAATAGTCTCGAAGCCGATGAACGAAAAGGGATAACCCATCTATATATATTGGGGAAGAGGTAAAAGAAAGTACAACCCTGGCCCCGTTAATATAGCGAACCCATGCATTTTCAATTAATAAGTCGAGAATTCGCCGCTCCGAAGCAGAAAAGCTCATTTCAATATGGGAAGGAATAATAGTCAAATCGGCCCCTATCTCTTTAAGCCGAGATATAGCAGCAAAATCTCTTTCAGTCGTTCCCCCGAAAGTCAGTCCGCCTGTATCTTCATATATTCCCATAGCGAAAAGCGTCGCTTCTTGAGGCGTAATGGGGATTTGCCGTTCAAAAAGAATTTCAACCAACAAGGTAGTAGTGGCACCTATAGGATCTATAACTATCAGCTCTCCGTCAATATCATCGGCGGAGGGAGGATGATGATCATAAACATGAACAATAACATCTTTTTTCCCCAAAAGAGTTGCGAAAGGACCGATGCGCGACCGGGAACGGGTATCAACTACAATGAGCTGAGTAATCTCATCTTTCCTAATTTTTCGGGGAGTCACAATAGGCCAGCGACGAGGAAATTTTCGCAAAAAATCCCGAACCGTCCGGCTTGTAGAGCCAGAAAGAGAGAGTATGGCGTCGGGATAAAGTTTCGAAGCGGCAACCATACTTGCTATGGAATCAAAATCGTTCCCCATATGGCTCGTTATAACTTTCAACCGTTCATTTCCTCCACTAAATCATTTCGAAGGGCCGCTGATAGACGCGGAACATGAAGGAGCTCCACTTCATTCACGCCCTCGTTTTTCAGTAGTTCCTCTACAAATCTCCAGTAAAATTCATAAGAATAAGCTCGCAACAAATAGCGCTTTCCCATAGATAATCGACCATTTTGCATAAGAGCATTGACTAAAGGCTGCACCTCCACCCTCGAAGCCCAGCCAGAGGCTCCCAGGCGAACAGCCGCACGGCGAAGACTCTTTTCATCAGAGCTATACGCCTGAATAACACAAAGAGCCGCCATTTTTTTAAACGCAACGGCATATCGCAACAAAGACTCTTCAAGACTCTCTAAAGACCCCTCATTCTGTATCACAAGATCAGCCATAGCCTGTTTTTCTTCAGTATTCATAAGGAAACGCTCTCGACGTTCTATCTCTTCCTCATTCCATCCACGCGAAACGTTCCGAGAAAGTCTCGTTGACGTAGATGCCGTCACATACACTGTATAATCTACCCACCACGGCACACTATTCTCAAAAAGGAGCGGAATCTCTGCTACAATCCATCCTCGAAGAGCAAACATCCGACGTTCCATCTCTTTACGAACCATAGGATGGAGAATAGAACAAAGCCACTCGTATTCTTTGGGGTCAGCAAAAATACGAGAAGCGATCTCTGATGGATTGATGCTGCCATTATGATAAAAAACGCAACTTCCCCATCGCTCTTCCACTCTTTTTAGGACTCTGGGTTCTTTCCATATTTCATGGGTTATACAATCTGCGTCAATAATAGAAGCCCCGTGATTTTTCCAAAGACCAGCGACAGTAGATTTACCAGCCCCTACGTCTCCTGTCACGCCCAAAACCAGCATAGGACATCTCCTCCTCGCCTTGGTCTTCAACTTCTTTATTTCCGTCGGGAATCTCCCAAAGGAAACGAGACAAGCCGTTTCTGAAAACAGAACCAAAAAGCCGGCGACTCCGTGCTCCTGTCATGTAAAGTTTTTCTTCCGCACGTGTCATACCCACATAGCAGAGCCGACGCTCTTCTTCAAGGCTTTCTTGGTCTTCCATACACTTAAAATGAGGGAAGATAGCTTCTTCCAGCCCCACAAGGAACACTACTGGAAATTCCAATCCTTTAGCCGCATGAAGTGTCAAAAAGTTTACTGCACCTAAATCTCCCAAATCCGTAGTTTCCAGATCTGTAAAGAGAGCCACCTCCGCCAGCACTTCGGCAAGATCCCCCCCTGATGAAATGAGAGACCCCAGCTCGCGGATGTTTTCCACTCGCTCTTCCCATCCTTCAGGATCATCTTTTTTCAGTTGCTCCTGATAACCAATGCTGTCCAGGATATAAAGCAACACATCCTGGAAGTTTTGGGATTTCTTTAAAATAGCCGACATATGAAGAGCTAGTTCCATAGCCCCTGCACGTGCTTTCCCCGAAAGGGTAAGCTCTTTCCCCTCCTCTATGACCGCCCAAATTTGATGGGCTTCCATTGCAGAAAGAGAACCGAGAGTTTCACCCAGCTTTTCCAGGCTTTTCTTTCCAAGCCCTCGCGCCGGGACATTGGCTACCCTTGACAAAGAAGCCAAGTCTGCCGGATTCACCGCGAGACGCATATAAGAAAGCATGTCTTTTATTTCTTTTCTGTCATAAAACGCCGTACCCCTCACAACACGATAGGGAACGCCTCGTTCTATGCATTTCTGCTCGTAAATTCGGCTCATAGCATTAATGCGATAAAGAATTGCCATATCGCCATATTTATATCCTTGAAAATCATGAAGCTTTTTTATTTCCGACATAATAAATTCAGCTTCTTTATATTCGTTAGGTGAAAGAAGGACGTGTATTTTATCTCCCATATCCCGGGCTGTCCACAGATTCTTCTTCCTGCGCCGCTCGTTGCTCATAATCACTGAGTTTGCAGCTTTCAAAATATTCCCGGTGGATCGATAATTCTGATCTAAGACCACCACTTTCGCAGCAGGAAAATCTTTCTCGAAGTTAAGGATCATGGTCATATCAGCCCCTCGCCATCCATAAATAGATTGGTCTGGATCTCCTACAACCATAATTCGACCTGAAGTACCTATAAGACGGCGTAAAAGAAGATATTGAGGTTTATTTACGTCCTGATATTCATCGACCAAAATCCAATCAAGCCGTTCCTGCTCCCTCTTTCGAAGGTCACTATCAACGGTTAAAAGATGGAGGGGAAGGACCAGGAGATCATCAAAATCTATAGCATTCTGCTTCCTCAACTCTTCATTGTATAGGCTATAAACTTGATGTTCTATGCCCTCCAACCCTAAAGGCTCTAAAGTTTTAGGATTTCCTTCTGTTTTTGCCTTCGAAATTCTGTCAAGAACATGGGATGGATCAATTTGTTTCGGATCGAGGCGCAAATCCTCCATTACTTTCTTCACGAGAGATCGGCTATCGTTACGATCAAAAATAGCAAAACCTTTTTTGAGGCCAAGAAATTCTAGCTGGTCGCTATTTCGAAAAAGGAAATGAAGGCCATAAGAATGGAAAGTACTTACTTGCATTATAGCCGCAGAATCTCCGATTAGAGATATTACACGCTCTTTCATTTCCCGGGCTGCTTTATTCGTGAACGTTACAGCAAGTATCCCCCGCGGGGAGGCATATCCCTTATTAATAAGGTAGGCTACTTTATGAGTTAAAACTCTTGTTTTGCCACTTCCTGCTCCAGCAAGAACGAGTAATGGGCCGTCGCAATAAGAAACAGCCTCCTGTTGCCGCGGATTCAACTTCTCTAGAATAGGGTCATTTACAGACATTCAGAACGCTTCTCCTTTAATAATTTCTCCACCAAGGATACCCACTTCTGAATACCCTTGCCTGTCAACGCTTCTATCTCAATACATTCTACATTGGGATTTAAGTGAAAAAGATCATTCTTATATAAATCCATATCAAAGGGAACGTAAGGGACGAGATCTACCTTTGTGAGAAGAACAGCTTTGGCTTCGGAAAACAGATGCGGGTACTTCAAAGGTTTGTCAGCACCTTCTGGAATACTGCTCACTGCTACTTTCCAGTCCTCACCTATATCAAATTCTGCGGGACAGACTAAATTCCCCACATTTTCTATAAAGATCACATCAATATCTTCGAGAGGCAACTCTTCGAGAGCTTTTTTCACTAAATTCGCCTCAAGATGGCATCCCCCATGAGTGTTAATCTGAATTGAAGGAACTCCCAACTTTGAAAGACGTTCCGCATCTCGAGAAGTGGCTATATCACCTTCAATAACAGCAAAAGAGAAGGGAGCTTTATCTTTTGTCGCTTCAAGTAGCGTAGTTTTCCCGGCCCCTGGGGACCCTATAATATTAATAACCAAAAGACCTCGACGAGACATCTCTTTTCGAATCTGCAGGGCATACTCTTCATCAGCTGCCATAACGGACTGTTGAATCTTATAGATTTTAGCCATGTTCTTCTTCCACCTCCACTGACTCTATATCCAACTCCATACCCGACAAAACGTCAACATCCAAAGAGCCACAATGAGGACAGACAAAATCCATTTGATCTTCTCCCCATTTTTTGTCACATTTTTTACACTTAAAACTCATGGGAATCTCTATGATCTCCATTTTAGCCCCTGCAAGAGGTGTATCTTTTGTGGCGATAAGAAACACAAAAGACATGACATCAGGGATCACTTGCCTCATAGCTCCAACGTGAAGAGTAACCTTATTAATATGATTCCATTTATGAGATTTTTGTAACTCTAAAAGAGTCTCTATAATGGATTCAACCAGAGACATCTCGTGCATAGAATCGCCCCCAGTCGGGATGTATCAGAAAAAAAGGCCCCCGCAGGGGCCTTTCATACCTTTCTAAAAGTCGCCCGATCAATCGATAGGCTCGAGAAGACCAAACCCCCCGTTTTTCCTTCTATACACCACATTTACCGTACCTGTTTCCACATTCTTAAAGAGGAAAAACTCATGTCCGAGAAGATCCATTTGCATCGTAGCCTCTTTAGCTGTCATAGGCCGTAGAGGGAATCTTTTTACTTTGACTATTTCTTCTTCTACGAGGGGAACAGTTTCAACTTCTGGGAATCCCTCTAGATTAAAAGAAACATCGTGTGTCTTGAGCTGTGCTCTGTCTTTGAGGTAGTCGTTATGGCGCTTAATTTGACGTTCGATATTTTTCATGGCCTTATCGAAAGCTTTCCTCATATCAGGAGAATTCTCCTCGCTCCTCATAATGACTCCGTTGGCGTTGGAGGTAACTTCCACATTGTACATCCCCCGACCGAAGCTCACCAAAACCTGATTATCAAGGATGCGGCTAAAAAACTTATCCAGCTTTGACATCTTTCCCCTCATATAATCTCGGAGCTCGTCGTCAATAACAGCATTTCGCGCTACAAAGCGTACGTCCATAAACATCCCTCCAATCTACTAGCTCTGATCACAAATATTCTAACATTGTCACAACATATGGGCAATAAAGAGGGCTGGTATCCCCTCCCTCTCATCGGTATAATATCTATTGTAGCTATATCATCACCATCATAATCAGGAGTTGATAGATAATGCACATTTCAGAGCGGGCACGCAGAATGGAACCATCGGCCACTCTCGCAGTAGTAGCCAAAGCCAAAGCCCTCAAAAGAGAGGGGAAACCTGTTATTTCTTTTGGTGCAGGAGAGCCTGATTTTCAATCCCCTGCTTCAGCACTGGAATACGCCCATACCGCTATGGAAAAAGGGCAGACACACTACACTCCGGCCTCTGGGATCCCTGAACTGAAAGAAGAAGTCTGCAACTATTATAAGAGCCACTTTAATCTTAGCTACGAAAGCAATCAGGTTCTCATCGGAGCAGGAGCAAAGCCCCTTCTTTACGAAGCTTTGGGCTGTACAGTGGACCCTGGTGATGAGGTACTGGTATTTACACCTGCATGGGTCAGTTACGTGGAGCAAATTCGCCTTTTTGAAGGCAAGGCTGTGCTGATCGACACATCTGATACAGGATTCGTTCCGGATTTGGAAAGGGTACGAAAGGCTATAACCTCAAAAACACGCTGCATGATGATTAATTCTCCCAACAATCCCACCGGAGCCGTTTACGACGAAAAAACTCTTAAGGGACTTGCTGATTTAGCTATAAAACATAATATTGTTATTATTTATGATGAAATCTATGAACGACTGGTCTATGGAGAGGCGAAGCATCACCAAATTTTGAATCTCTGCCCAGAAGCTAAAGATTTGACGATCATCATAAATGGAGTAAGCAAAGCTTTTGCCATGACAGGGTGGCGTATTGGTTACGCTCTCGGCCCTGCAGAGATTATTGCCAAGATGGGGTCTTTCCAGGGGCATCTTACTTCCAATGCATGCTCTATAGCCCAGTGGGCCGCCCTCGGCGCTCTTAGAGGGGCAGAAAAGGACGTACAAGCCATGCATGGAGAGTTTAGCAAACGGCGGGATCTTATTATCAGTCTTTTGAACGATATGCCCCTCATCTCCTTCCAGGAACCCCGCGGTGCTTTCTATGTTTGGATCGACGTGAAAAACACCTTGGGGAAAAAACATGACAACCGTACTATTACAGATGATGGTTCATTTTGCACGGCGCTTTTGGAAAGTAAATATGTGGCTGGAGTGCCTGGAGCAGCTTTCATGGTACCTGGAAATATGAGGGTTTCCTATTCCAACTCTAGCGAAGAGATTCGGGATGGAATGAAGCGATTAAAAGAGTTCCTAGAAGAACTCAAATAGAACCTTGCAGTTTTTGAGAAAGAGAGAGGCGGTTTTGTGCTGCCTCTCTCTTTTATTTTTTACCTATCCAAAACTTCAGGATTAACTACATAAGCTGGACGTCGCCCTTGCAATGCGTCAATAAGATTTTGAGCTGCCAGCCGACTCATACCTCCACGAGAATCTAAAGTGGCACTTCCCATGTGAGGCATAACCGTAACGTTAGGCAAGGAAAGCAATGGTTCATCTACGGGAACGGGCTCGACTTCAAAAACATCAAGCCCCGCACCCCATAACCACTTCTCTGATAAAGCTTTATACAGGGCTCGTTGATCCACAACCAATCCCCTCGCTGTATTAATAAGAATAGCCGTTGATTTCATCTTTTTAAGCTCTGTTTCTCCTATAAGTCCTCGCGTCTCTGACGTTAAAGGACAATGGATAGAAACATAATCTGATATGCGTAATAATTCATCTAAAGAGGCACGTCTCGCCCCTACCTCTTTCTCTGCCTCTGGTTTAGGAGACGGGTTAAAATATACAATAGACATGCCAAAACCTCGGCCTCGCCGTGCCATAGCTTGTCCAATCTTTCCAAACCCAATAATACCAAGGGTTTTTTGAGCAGTATCCATACCAAGCCACATATCAGGATACCACGTTCTCCATTCCCCTCTCCTCAAATATCCACCACACTCTACAAGACGTCGAGCTACAGCTAGGAGAAGCGTAAAAGCCAAATCCGCGGTGGCATCAGTTAAGACATCTGGAGTATTGCAAATAAGAACTCCATGACGAGTTGCCGCTTCAACATCTATATTGTCGAATCCAACAGCATGCTGACTTACCACCTTAAGATGAGGAGCTTGTTGAAAAAACTCTTCGTCAATTTTGTCAGCCGGCATGGAAAGAAGCCCATCTATAAATTGAACCTCTCGTAATAAAACGCCTCTGTCTGGGGCACCTTCTCCTTCCCACATACGATAAGAGACCTGCCCCTCTAAAATATCTCTGCCCTCTTTCAATATACGCTGACTTACATACACTTTCGGTAAAGCCAAAAGGGTCACCTCCATTGATACTTCATTCGACTTTTATTGTAACAGGATTTTACAACTAACAGATACAACAAAAGGTATATAAATAGTTTTCTACTTTAATTTTCATACTGGGACAGTAGATAAAACTCACATATTCTCTGGAACTCTTTACTTTAGATTGTTGTATTTTATAAAAGTTTGGATTATACTTCCCACTGTCTCTATTTTAACCTTTACAACCTTATTTAAATGGGAGGTTCCTTTGATATGGCTTCATGGCTCGAAAGTTTTTTTAAGGTACGAGAAGCTGGTAGTGATGCTCGTACAGAAATATTAGCTGGAGTAACCACCTTTATGACGATGGCGTACATTATTTTCGTCAATCCTGACATTATGTCAAAAGCGGGAATGCCTTTTGGCCCTGTTATGTCGGCTACGTGTCTGGCCAGTGCTTTTGCCACATTACTTATGGCTTTTCTGGCTAATTACCCTATCGCCCTCTCTGTGGGTATGGGGCTCAATGCTTTTTTTGCTTTTGGCGTAGTCCTCAACATGGGCATAAGCTGGCAAACAGCCTTAGCTGCTATCTTTACTGAAGGAGTTATTTTTGTAGCATTAACTCTCACCCGCATCCGCGAAGAAGTAGTAAATGCTATCCCCACCTCTCTTAAGATCGGTATATCCACAGGCATCGGCTTTTTCATAACTTTCATAGGCCTCCAAAGTGCCGGCATTATAGTGAAAAATGATGCAGTACTTGTAGGGATAGGGAATTTAAAAAGCCCTTCCGCTCTCCTCGCTATTGCCGGATTTTTTCTCATGGTAATCTTGGAAGCTCGTAAAGTTCGTGGGTCTATTCTTTGGGGGATTTTGATTATCACCGCTCTAAGCATTCCCTTCGGCGTAACATCCATGCCTTCAGGGATTATTTCTATGCCTCCTTCCATTGCTCCTATAGTAGGCAAGCTCGATTTTTCTGCTTTCTGGAATGCTGATTTCTGGATTATTGTCTTTACCTTTTTCTTCGTAGATTTCTTTGACACTGTGGGAACTCTGGTAGGAGTTACAAACAGAGCAGGCATGCTTGACAAAGAGGGGAATTTACCACGAGCAAAAGAAGCTCTGCTCGCAGACGCGGTAGGGACTGTGGCCGGAGCCATTCTTGGAACCTCTACTGTCACTTCTTTTGTTGAGAGCGCTAGCGGTGTAGAACAGGGAGGGCGAACTGGACTCACATCTCTCGTTACGGCTATTCTCTTTTTGCTCGCTCTTTTCTTCAGCCCCATCGTAGCTGTTGTGCCACCATGTGCTACAGCCCCAGCCTTGATAATGGTGGGTATCTTTATGATGATGAGTCTCAAGGGCTTCGATTTCGGCGAATGGACAGATATCGTTCCTGCATGCATCGCTATTTTCACGATGCCTTTCAGCTATAGCATCGCTGCTGGAATTGAGTTTGGTGTCATTAGTTTTGTAATTATAAAAATCTGTACAGGACGGAAAAAAGAGATTAGCCCCATGATGTTCCTCCTCTTCCTTGTTTTTATCTTAAAGGAAGTATTCTTCTAAACTCTCAGGACACCGCACGTACAATAAAAAGAAGGGCCTCGCTTCGTTACGCGAGGCCCTTTAAAATTAAAAGAGAAAACCCAAATACATTAATCTCCTTCTAAAATTTCCTTATCTTTGTTTTTCAAAATCTCATCAATTTTACGAATATACTCGTCTGTAACATCTTGTACGTCTTTAGTATATTTCCGCTGATCATCCTCACTAATCAGTGAATCTTTTTCCATCTTTTTCAGAGTATCGTTCGTATCACGACGAAGATTACGAATCGCTATTTTAGCTTCCTCAGCATATTTAGCCACTACTTTCGAAAGCTCCATACGCCGCTCCTTCGTGAGTTCAGGAAGGGTTAACCGAATGATCTCTCCATCATTTTGAGGATTAATGCCAAGAGAAGAGGCCTGAATGGCCTTCTCTATCCCTTTCAATATCGACTTATCGAAGGGAGCTATTACAATCTGCCTGGCTTCGGGCACAGAAACTGTGGCAAGTTGCTTAATAGGGGTCTGGGTCCCGTAATAATCGACCTTAATATCGTTCACAAGCCCTGGGTGGGCACGACCTGTTCGAATACCGATATATTCTTCCTTTAGGTGTTCAACAGCTTTCTCCATCTTTTCTTTCATTGTTGAAATTTCTTGTTTAGGCACTATAAAACTCCTCCTTCCCCGTCGAGACTATGGTGCCAACTTTTTTCCCATGAAGCAAGAAGTCGCTCAAATTACCTTTTTTCAAAACATTTAAAACCACTATTGGAATCTTATTTTCCATACATAAAGAAAAAGCCGCCGCGTCCATTATTTCTAATTGCTTCTGCAATGCATCCATGTAGGTTATTCTATGTAAAAGAATTGCGTTTGGGTTTTTCTCCGGATCTTCATTATATATACCATTTACCTTTGTAGCTTTCAACAAACAATCGGCCCCTACCTCAGCAGCGCGAAGAGCCGCCGCAGTATCGGTTGAAAAGTAAGGCGACCCAGTTCCACCAGCGAAAATAACGATTCTCTCTTTTTCAAGATGGCGGATAGCTCGTCTCCGAATATAGGGCTCTGCTATCTGACGCATTTCTACAGCAGTCTGAACCCGAGTAGGAACACCTAGTTTTTCTAATGTATCCTGAAGGGCAAGAGCATTAATAACAGTAGCTAGCATCCCCATATAATCAGCTTGAGCTCTCTCTATACCCATTGTCTCCACATCTCTGCCGCGAAGCATATTACCGCCACCAACAACCATGGCTATCTCTATGCCAGAATTCGCTACCTCCGCTATTTCTTCACATATAGAGCGTATCGCTTCAAAATCAAGCCCAAAAGCCTTCGTT
Organism: Aminobacterium sp. UBA4834; assembly: GCF_002400205.1. NCBI lineage: Bacteria > Thermotogati > Synergistota > Synergistia > Synergistales > Aminobacteriaceae > Aminobacterium > Aminobacterium sp. UBA4834. The sequence continues at coordinate 102,344 of NZ_DHFC01000018.1, forward strand.
CCAGCTAAAACCTCTCCTGATAGCTTCAGTAACACCCGTTTGAACATGCTCTAAATCCTCCATCTATTCCCTAACAATCAACAAACACAAAAAAGGCGAGGTCCTGAATATCGACCTCGCCCCTGTTTTTTTATTCGCCAATAGCAAATCGGGCGATTTTTCCAACCTTTATATTTTCGCCCAGTTTGGCTATGTTTGCTATAACCAAATCTTTAACTTTCTTATCTCCATCACGGATGTAGGGCTGTTCAAGAAGACAGACTGTTTCGTAATACTTCTGAACCTTCCCTTCCGCTATCTTATCTACGATCTTCTCAGGTTTCCCCTCGTCAAGAGCTTGCTGACGATAGATATCTTTCTCTCTATCCAGAACCTCGGTAGGAATCTCTTCAGGATCTATATATAAAGGTGCAGTAGCTGCCACCTGCATAGCCAATTCATGTCCAAGCTCCTGGAACTCATCGGTCTTCGCCACGAAGTCAGTCTCACAATTCAACTCAACCATGGAGGCAATTTTGGCGTTGGTGTGCAAATAGCAGAAAACCCTACCATCTGCAGCTGTACGAGCCGCTTTCTTTGCGGCCTTCGCAATTCCCTTTTCACGAAGGAAATCAATAGCCTTTTCCATATCGCCATTTGTCTCTACAAGGGCATGTTTACAATCCATCATGCCTGCCCCGGTACGTTCTCTGAGTTCTCTTACTGCAGATGCACTAATATCCGCCATGCTTAATACGTCCTCCTTAATTATTATTCTTCTTCGCTATCGTCATAAGTCTCAAGAAGACGCTCTCGAACCTCGATAATGTCTTTTTCGCCAACTTCTTCCTGTCCCTCAGCTGCCTCATGCCCTTCAACTGCGGCATCCACTCCCTGTTTCCCTTCAATTACAGCATCTGCCATGAGGCCAGAAATCAACTTTATAGCCCGAATAGCATCATCATTGCCCGGGATAGGATAATCGATCATTTCAGGGTCACAATTTGTATCGACGATGGCAATCACAGGAATCATAAGTTTCTTAGCCTCAAGAACAGCTATTTCTTCTCTTCGCGGATCGATAAGGAAGAGGGCATCTGGAAGAGCCTTCATCCCAGCGATACCACTCAAATATTTTTCAAGTTTGGCTAACTCTTTTTTGAGAAGAACTACTTCTTTTTTAGGAAGATCCTCCCATGTATCGTTCTCTGTCAAACGACGAAGCTCAATCATTCTGTTGACCCGTTTCCGAATGGTGGAGAAGTTAGTAAGAAGTCCACCCAGCCAGCGCTGGTTTATATAATATTGCCCACAGCGCATAGCTTCTTCTCGAATTGTATCCTGAGCCTGCCGTTTGGTTCCCACGAAAAGAACCGAACCACCATTTTCAGAAATTTCACGTACGAAACTATACGCCTTCTCCAACCCTCTCACTGTCTTCTGAAGGTCAATAATATAGACTCCGTTTCTTTCAGTAAAAATATACGGCTTCATCTTAGGATTCCACCGTCTCGTCTGGTGTCCAAAGTGGACGCCACATTCAAGAAGCTGTTTCATACTTACTACAGACATAGCATATTCCTCCTGATATTTGGTTTTCCCTCCACAAACATCGCCTGGAAGCAGGATCCTTGCTAAACAAAGACACCCCCACCCCCATCAGTTCATGTGTGTGATATGGGCCACCGGACAGTATATCACAAATGAAGATACCCCTTCAACTATTGCAGAAACAACATATACCCTGTATTGTTAGACAGATAAAGATGTGAAAAACATCGCTCTTAAGGAGGATCAACAATGGGTAAAAATTCCCTCGTTAATAAGCTCGACGATATGTCACCAGCAGCAAAAGCAATGTTTAACCGGTTACGAAGAGTTGAAGGGCAACTTCGCGGCATTCAAAGAATGATTCTTGAAGACAAACCCTGCTACGACGTACTCCTTCAGCTTTCTGCAGCGAGAAAAGCCATGCAAAAAGCCTGTATTGAAATATTGAAAAACTACATCAACAAATGTGTTCACGAAGCCCAAGACCCTGACTTGGACAACCTTGAAAAACTCATAGAAGCACTTATTGACATCGCTCCCGCAGGGATGGTTTTCAAGAACGACGAAGATGAAGAGAAGAACGAAAAAAAAGCATAAAAAGAGCGGCCCTCTCCGGGAGATCCAGCTACCTGTGGCACCCAGAACACTCCGCTTACTGCTGCTCCCTCCCGGGCCTGACAGAATTCACGGGGATCTGCCGCACAGGGCTGAACCCCCCGGAGAAGACCGCCGACGGGTATTCTAACAGTCTTTTCTTTTAGAAGCAAGATCTTTTCTGATTATCTATTGTCACTTTCCAAATTTTCCCATGAGTTCTGCCGTCCCAACAATGTGTCCCTTCATTGCCTTTTCCACCGAGTGAATTGAGGCTCCTCCCTTCACACCAAGTTCTATATCCAAAGCATAAAGGGTGAAGATATAGCGATGAACACCGAAAGGAGGTTGCGGTCCATCATACCCAATCTCTCCCCAACTGTTGAGACCCTGTCGTATCCCATCAGACGTTTCGTCGGCCCTCCCCATGTCTGGTGGCAACCCATTATTGTTTTTCGGAATATTATAGACTACCCAATGGGTCCATATGCCGGCAAGAGCATCAGGATCAAGGCAGAAAAGCACCAAACTCACAGCATTATCAGGCACATCTTCCCACACCAAAGAAGGCGGGATGTTCCCAAAGAGACGCCCATGATGATGGGGAATAGCTGCTCCGTTTTCAAAACTATTACACACCAACTTCATGACGTTCCCCCCTCACTCTCTATATTGACTATATTTTATATTATAAAAAGATGTGTCAACAATGAGAAGCCCGTACTTGTTCGAACATGCTTTATTTTCCCATAAAAAAATTAAAGTTAAATTGTATGATAAAATAAAAAAGTTCCTCTTTATCTCTCCATAAGGGGGTTATTAAAATGATCGAGCAAGTATTGTCTCTGGAAGAACGTTTTCGCTCAACATACCTCTCATATTGGAAAGACATACACACCTATCCCGAACTCAGCGACCAG
>NZ_DHFC01000018.1:105517-139978 GCF_002400205.1 Aminobacterium sp. UBA4834
ATCCCGAACTCAGCGACCAGGAAATTCGAACAGCAGAAAAAGTAGCTACTGTATTGCGCTCTCTTGGACTTGAAGTACTGACAGGAGTAGGAACCACAGGAGTTGTAGGTTTGTTACGAGGCTCTCAAAATGGCCCCACCATCGGTCTTCGAGCTGATATGGACGCTCTCTCCATAGAAGAAAAGACCGGAGTTCCTTTCGCTTCGAAAAATCCCGGAATTATGCATGCCTGCGGTCATGACTCTCACACTGCTATGCTTTTAGGAGCCGCTCATATTCTTTCGGAACTGAAAGGATCCATAAAAGGAGTTATTAAATTTATATTCCAACCGGCAGAGGAAAACAGCCCTACAGGCGGTGCTCCGGGCATGATTCGAGACGGGGTATTGGAAAACCCAGCAATAGATTATATGATTGGAATTCACGTATGGCCTACGTTAAAGACAGGAACAATTGGAGTGCGAGAAGGGGCTATGTCTGCCGCTTCAGATCGTCTTCATATAACTATAAAGGGGAGATCGGCTCACGCCTCCACTCCTCAAAGAGGCATTGATGCCATTGTCGCTTCAGCACAAGTGATCAATGCCCTTCAATCAATAATTTCCAGGAATGTGAGCCCTCTCGATCAAGCTGTTATTACTATAGGAACTATACAGGGTGGAAGCCGTTACAATATTATCCCTGAGGAAGTTTTTCTCGATGGAACGGTGAGAACTTTCGATCCCGGCACACGAGGGAAAATGCCTGAATGGATTACTCGTGCGGCAAAGGGGACGGCAGAGGCCCTTGGCGCAGAAGCAATTGTAGATTATAAATTTGGCTACCCTTCTCTCATGAATAACGTCGAATTAGTGAACAAAGCCAAAGAAGTTATTCGAGAAATTGTTGGAAAAAGGGGACTCATCGACATTAAAATGCCCGACCTTGGCGGAGAAGATTTCGCTTTTTTCAGCGAAAAAGTACCTGCAGTTTTTGCATGGATCGGTTGTTGCCCTCGGGAAGAAGCATGTGAAAAGTATCCTATGCTTCATAATAATCGTTTTATCCCTGATGAATCCGCTCTCCCCTATGGGGTAAAATATTTGGTTTTATCCACCTTAAAACTGATGGAAATGGAGAAAAGATAATGGACAAAGCGTTGACAGAAAAACTTATTTTTTATAGAAGAGATTTTCATAAATACCCGGAAACGGCGTGGACAGAATTTCGCACTGCTTCATTGGTAGCAGAACGCCTTTTTCGATTAGGCTACACAAAACTCCTATTGGGCCGTCAAATTTTTTACATCCCTTCTATCATGGGACGTCCTTCAAAAGACATAATAGATCGCCATGCAAAGAGGGCTCTTGACCAGGGAGGCCTTCGAGAGTGGATAAATAAGATGGAAGGATATCCTGGCGTTGTAGCAATATTGGAAACAGGGCGTCCCGGCCCAGTAGTAGCTCTGCGTTTTGACATGGATGCTGTAGATGTTTCAGAAACGACAAATTCATCTCATATTCCTGTACAGGAAGGTTTTGCCTCTGTTAATCCAGGCGCTATGCATGCCTGTGGTCATGATGGTCATACGGCCATGGGCCTCGTGCTTGCTGAAATACTAAAAAGAGAAGAGAGTACCCTCAAAGGGACAATCAAACTTATTTTCCAACCTGCCGAGGAAGGAGTACGTGGCGCAAAAGCAATGGCAGATAGAGGCATTCTTGATGATTGTAGTTACTTCATTGCCCTTCATTTGGGCATGTCAAATCCTACAGGAAAGCTGACTGCCGGCACACATGGATTCTTATGCACTACTAAGTTTGACGTGAATTTTATAGGGAAAGCATCCCACGCCGGAGCCGCTCCGCAAGACGGGAAAAACGCTCTCCTGGCGGCATGCAGCGCCGCACTGAATCTTCATGCCATAGCTCCCCATTCCCGAGGAATGACACGAATCAACGTAGGGGTCCTACAGGCAGGTGAAGGTCGCAACGTTATTCCGCCCAAAGCTCTTATGAAAGTGGAAACTCGTGGAGAAACGGAGGAAATTGCAGCTTATGTTTACTCTCGGGCAAAAGATATTATAGAAGGGGCTGCAATTATGTACGGAACAGAAAAGACCCTTCAAGAAACTGGCTCCGCCACTACAACACAAAGTGATGGTGAAATTGTGGATATTATTGTCGACGCGGCCCGCTCTATGGGAACCTTTGCAGAGATAGAGAGAGATGCAGCCCCAGGCGGGAGTGACGATGCCACATGGATGATGAAACGGGTACAGGAACGTGGTGGGAAAGCAACATACATAATTCTTGGATCCACCCTCAAGGCCGGTCATCATAACGAATGCTTTGATTTCGATGAAACCGTTCTTCCCATGGGTGTTGATCTTCTTTACACCGTTTTGAGAACCTTAAGCAAAAAACAATAGGACTCGACATAGAGTAACATTTAAAATTTCCTGGAGATATCCTCCTTCCGAAAAATTTTATGTCTGTTATAAACAGGGCTAGAAAAGGAGATGGTCGTTTGTGAAAAAACCTGTTATCGGCATTATTGGCAATATTCTTTTTGAAAAAAGCGAAGATATGCCAGGTCTCGAACGAAATTATGTCAACAGAGACTATACAAAAGCCATAGAAAAAGCAGGGGGGGTACCTGTCATTTTACCTGTAGTAGGAAACTTGAGTTTGGCTCCTTTCCTGATAGAGAGAGTGGATGGCGTTCTTGTTTCTGGAGGTTACGACATAAATCCCCTCCTGTACGGAGAAGAGCCCGAGAGAAAATTAGGATTTGTGTCTGCGTCTGTCGATCGTTCTCAACTTGCCATAATCCAAGCTGCTCTAGAGGCACGAAAACCCTACCTGGGGATCTGTAAAGGAGCGCAGCTTCTTAATGTTGCGTTGGAAGGATCTCTCTACCAAGATATTAGCTGTAAAGACAATTTTTTTGTAAAACATTCACAAGATGCTCCACGAGGTGAAGCCACCCACTCTATAAAGATAGCAACAGGCTCTATTCTCGCATCTCTATTTCCACATGAAATAGCTGTGAACAGCTATCACCATCAGAGTATCAAAAATTGTGGGAAGGGTCTCAAGGTAACAGCACAAGCTGCCGACGGAGTAATAGAAGCTGTGGAAAAAGATGGAGATCCTTTCGTAATGGGGGTACAGTGGCATCCGGAAATGATGCTCTCTCTATCGGATCTTATGCTTCCTCTGTTTCAACACTTTGTAGAAAAATCCTCTCAATAAACGATAAAAAGCGGAGCGGACCTATTATAAAAATCCGCTCCGTTTGTATTCTGTGCTTTTTACATACCCAATCACTGTATGTATCGCTAGGCCGAACGAGTTCCGTAGAGTTTGATAATGTTGACAATAACCTCTACGCCTTTCTCTAAAGCAAAAATGGGCACATATTCAAAACGACCATGATAGTTATGTCCCCCTGTGAAGAGATTGGGCGTCAAAAGCCCTCTGAAAGAGAGACTGGATCCATCTGTACCACCACGGACAGGCACTATACGGGGTTCAATCCCTGCGTCTTTCATCGCTTGTTTTGCTGTCTCCACTATATGCATGGCATCCTTGATTTTCTCGGCCATATTAAAGTACTGATCTTCAATCTTACACTCCAGTACGTGAGTACCGTACTTCTCTTGGAAACTTTGAGCCACGTCAGCAACTCTCTGCTTACGGTCCTGAAACCTCTGCCAATCATGATCTCGGATAATATACTGCAATACCGTTTTTTCCACATTCCCCTGAAAAGAGACCAAGTGATAAAACCCTTCGTATTTTTCTGTTTTTGCTGGAGTCTCGTCAAAAGGGAACATCCCTGCGAATTCCGTACCTATAAGGGCGGCATTGATCATTTTGTCCTTCGCCGTGCCAGGATGAACGCTTCTTCCATATATGGTAATGACCGCTTTCGCTGCATTAAAGGTCTCAAAATTCAACTCTCCCAAAGGCCCTCCATCTACTGTGTAAGCAAAATTCGCCCCAAATTTCTTCAGGTCTAAAAGTTTCGCCTGATGACCAATCTCTTCGTCAGGAGTAAAACAAACCTTTACAGGACCATGCTGAATGTGAGGGTGATCTTTTAAATATTCCACAGCAGCCATAATTTGAGCCATACCACCCTTATCATCCACACCAAGAAGAGTGGTACCATCGGTAACAATTAAATCGTGCCCCTTATAATGTTCCAGCTCAGGAAAATCTTGAGGAGAAAGGAGAATATTTTGTTCTTCGTTCAACACAATATCTCCGCCTTCGTAGGAAACAATTCTGGGTTTTGCGTTCGTGCCGGTTACTTCATAGGAGGTATCGAGATGAGCGATAAAACCGACTGCAGGAACTCCTTCTTTTTTCACGTTGCCAGGGAAAGTCCCCATAACATAGGCATGGTCATCTACTGAAATATCCACCATGCCAAGTGCCTCCATCTCCTTCGCCACCTCTCGGGCCAACTCCATCTGTCCACTCGAACTGGGAACACTCGAAGAATCTTCTACTGCACGAGTATCAAAAGAAACATATTTCAGGAAGCGCTCTACCACTGAAGACATTACTCTCGTTCCTCCTTCTTACTTAAAAAGAGAACGGAGCATCAACTCTTTGGTACCTCTATGCTCCGTTCTCTTTTTTATCTTGGCTACTTATGATAAAACAAATTATCCATCAAAGAAAGGGGAATTGATCACTCGGATGCGCCACGTATTATAGACGTGCTGTTCCATAAGCTGACGAGCTAATTCACCATTTTGGTCACTCACTGCCTGAATAATAGCCCGGTGCTCTTCATATGTATAATTGTTCCCTTCCCTATGCGAAGATAACTCCCGGCTTTGCCCGTCTAGGAAAAACCTTCCAAAGTAAAAGATATAAAGAGATGAACGTAAATAGAGAGCCTCAAAAGACCGCTCAAGATATTCATTTCGAGCCATTCGCACTAGCTTTCGATGAAAAAGTTCGTTAAGCTGCGTAGCTTCCTTCCTGCTTAAAACAATATCCATCTCGCGTTCGTTGACTTTCCACAGCTCCTCCACTTCAAGTTCTGTACGGTGAATGGCCGCTTCTCGAGCTATCATTCCCTCTAAAGCCTGCCTGGCCGTAAAAACTTTCTCCATATCCTCTAAAGAAAGTTTAGGAACCTGGTAGCCTCTCTGACCATGGACTTTCTCCAACACTCCGTCTGCTACCAAACGACTGAGAGCCGTACGGATGGGCGTTCTGCTCATACCCATTTTTTGAACAAGCTCAGGCTCGTACATACGATCTCCTGGTTGTAATTCATGGGCAACTATTAAGCCAATCACATATTGGAAAGCTTGTTCTTCTGCAGGTAAAAAAGCTTCCATCTAGACCCTCCTTCAGATGTTGTTCTTAAACCGTTGTCCCAGTTAAAATACCAACTACAACCTCCATGGACTTTTCCAAAGATTGAACTGGCAAGAACTCGAATCGGCCATGGCAATTATGTCCACCGGCAAAAACATTAGGCGTCGGCAGTCCACGAAAAGAAAGGCGCGCTCCATCTGTACCACCCCGAACAGGCTTGACACGCGGTGTAACTCCAGCCAATTCCATTGCTTTATAGGCTCTTTCAACTATATGCATAGAATGCTGCAACACTTCAGCCATGTTGCGATACTCGTCACGCATCGTCAGAGAAACAGCCCCTTCTCCCCATCGGGAGTTAAGCTCTGCCACTATTTTTTGCAACAAGGCCTTGCGCCCTTCAAAATGCTCTGAATCGTGATCTCGGACGATCAACTCTATCGTGGCATTCTCAACGGTTCCCACATTGGAACATACGTGAAAAAATCCCTCATACCCTTCTGTACAGGCTGGGATTTCTTTGGGAGGCAATGCGGCCAAAAAGTCCTGAGCTATCAAAATAGCATTAATCATTTTCCCCTTCGCTCGGCCAGGATGAACGCTTCTTCCCTTTATCTCAATCGTAGCGCTTGCCGCATTAAAGTTCTCGTAACAAAGTTCTCCAATAGGACCAGCGTCAATAGTATAGGCAAAATCTGCTCCAAAACGCTCTAGATCAAGCAACGCTGCTCCATGCCCCACCTCTTCATCTGGAGTAAAAGCTACCCGAACCGTACCATGAGGAATATCCGGATGATCTATGAGGTACTCCAGCGCTGTAAGTATAGAAGCAATACCAGCCTTATCGTCAGCACCAAGGAGGGTTGTTCCATCTGTGACGATAATGTCTTCCCCTACATGGTCTAATATTTCAGGAAAATCCTTTGTAGAAAGAAAAATTTTCTCCTGGATATTCAAGAAAATATCCTTACCGTCATAGTTTTCAACAATACGGGGCCGCACATTTTTCCCAGACACAGCATCCGACGTATCAAGATGGGCTATAAGCCCTATTACTGGATATTTCTCTGCGGCTGCTGGTAAGGATCCCATTACATACCCATGATCGCTTACTTCCACATCTGAAAGTCCCATGGATTTCATCTCTTCTGCCAGCATTTTGGCCAAGAAAAGCTGACCAGAAGAGCTCGGAACTTTCGCTGACTGAGGATCAGCATCTGTAGCTACTGCTACATAACGAAGAAACCTCTCTACTACTGGCTTCATTAATTCTTTCTCCCCTCAAAAAGTTCCTCGGCAAAATGACATGCCACAAAATGGCCGGAAGCCATCTCTCGAAGTTCTGGCGTCTTGCGCATACATAGATCTTTTTTATAGTGACAACGCCCTGCGAAACGACATCCTTCAGGTGGATTAATAGGGCTTGGGACATCCCCTTCCAGAAGAATACGTTCTCGTTTCACTCCAAACTTCGGTATGGGGATAGCCGACAGCAAAGCCTTTGTATAGGGGTGCATGGTAGCATCAAATATCTCTTGATACCCTGCCATCTCCACAATACATCCCAAATACATAACAGCAATGCGATCAGATATATGTTTTACCACGCTCAGGTCATGGGAGATAAAAATATACGTATATCCCATGTCTTCTTGCAAGTCAATGAGCAAGTTCAATATCTGAGCCTGAATACAAACATCGAGAGCTGAGACTGGCTCATCAAGGACAATAAACTCCGGTTCAAGAGCCAGAGCCCGGGCTATGCCAATGCGCTGTCGCCGTCCCCCATCCAGTTCGTGAGGATATGCATTATAAAGCCGTTGCGCCAACCCCACAGTATCCATAAGCTTGCGAATTCTTGCCTCTTTTTCCGCCCCTTTGCATATATTATTAACTTCCAGGGGCTCAGCGATGAGGCTGGAAACAGACATCCGTGGGTTTAAACTCGAATAAGGGTCCTGAAAAACGATCTGGGCCACTCGTCTCAAATCCCAAAGTTTCTGCCCCCTATATTTCAAAATATCTTCTCCGTTGTAAAAGACCTGGCCTCCTGTAGCATCAAGGAGACGGATAACCACTCTGCCCAAAGTAGATTTTCCACATCCAGACTCTCCAACAAGCCCAAGGGTTTCGCCACGGTGAACATCAAAAGAGACGTTATCCACAGCGTGAAGAATGCCTTTCTTCGTTTTAAAAAATTTCTTCAAACCACGAACTTCAAGCAGGCGCTCCGTGGAATTCATCGGCTTACCCCTCCTTTTTCTACAACAACTGGGCACGCAACCCAATGTCCAGGGTGAACCTCCACCATAGTTGGTTTATTCCGTTCGCACGACTCACAAGCAAACGTACAGCGGGGGGCAAAAGAACAACCAACTGGAAGCAAGGTAGGATCTGGCATGAGTCCAGGAATGACCTTTAATCTTTTTTCTTTAGAATCTAGATCAGGAATAGAATCGAAAAGACCGGTCGTGTAGGGGTGCATGGGACGGGTGAAAAGACTTTCAGTACCAGCCGTCTCCACTACATTTCCAGCATACATAATAGCGACACGATCACACGTTTCAGCAACAATGCCCAAATCATGAGTAATCATGATCAGTGATGTATTAAGCCTTTCTTTTAATTCTTTCATGAGCTCAAGAACCTGAGCCTGAATAGTGACATCTAAGGCTGTAGTAGGCTCATCAGCAATAAGAAGTTGAGGGTTACAGGCAAGAGCAATAGCTATAACCACTCGCTGACACATGCCCCCAGAAAATTGATGGGGGTAGTCATCTGCCCGATCTGGACGAATACCTACCACTTCAAGCATCTCTATTGCCTTTTTTCTGGCATCATCGGGAGTTATATTCTCATGGAGACTTATGACTTCTGCTATCTGTCGAACTACAGTAATGACTGGGTTAAGGCTTGTCATAGGGTCTTGGAAAATCATAGAGATTTCTCCACCGCGAATAATCCGCTTCTCCATTTCAGGCAGAGTCATCATATCTCGGCCCTCAAAATAGATCTCTCCAGATTTGTATTTCCCAGGATCAGTGATAAGTTGCATAATACTTAAGGCTGTAGTTGTTTTACCAGCGCCAGTTTCTCCCACTAAACCGAGAGATTCTCCATATCCCAGCGAAAGATTCAGGTTTCGTACGGCATACACCGTCCCGCTATCTGTTTCGTAGTCAACGGAGAGATCCCGAATGTCGAGAAGAGTCTTGTTAGAATCAGACATTTCAGAAGTCCTCCTATCGCTTCATCTTCGGATCTAAAGCATCCCGAAGACCGTCCCCAACGAAGTTTAAAGCCAAAATAGTGATCATAATGGCCAATCCAGGGAAAAGCGTCATATAAGAAAAGTCACGAATATAGTTTCGACCGCTGGAAAGCATGGCTCCCCACTCAGGAATCGGTGGTTGAATGCCGAGCCCAATGAAACTTAACCCTGCTGTATTAAGGATGGCCCAAGCAACTCCCAACGTAGCCTGAACAATGATTGGCGCCATACAGTTGGGTAGAATATGCTTAAATATAATGTGAAAATCTCTTCCTCCCACAGCACGAGCGGCTATAACAAATTGTTGGCTCCGAATTGAAAGAACTGACCCCCTCACAATTCTTGCATACTGTGGAACACTAGATATACCTATGGCGATCATAATGTTCACAACACCAGGCCCAAGTGAAGCTGCTATAGCTATAGCGAGTAGAATAGATGGAATAGAGAGAAGAATATCCATGGCGCGCATAATAAGATTATCTAACCAGCCACCATAATATCCCGATACAGCTCCTAAAATTCCACCTACAATCATTCCTATCCCTACTGCAATAATCCCGACTTTAAGGGAAACACGAGAAGCATAAATAATGCGGCTAAAGATATCTCGCCCAAACTCGTCGGTCCCGAACCAATGTTCGGAAGAAGGTGGCATCAATGTATTGAGCAAATCTTGTTCCTCGTAAGAATATGGAGCGATATGGGAGGCAAAAACAGCCACCAAGCAGAAGAGGATTATCAAGATAAGCCCCAGCACTGCAAAACGATTTTTAGAAAAACGGAGAACAACCCCCCGCAAATTTTCGTTGGATTTGGCGGACATAAATCTTTCCCTCCTAAGAATATTGGCTCTTAATACGCGGATCGATATAGGCGTAAAGAATGTCGACTAAAAGGTTCACCAAGGAGCAAAGAATGGCGATATACAGAACTCCACCCTGAACTACGGGGTAATCTCGCATTTTTATAGCCTCAACCATAAGACGACCGACCCCAGGTACTGAAAAGATAGATTCTGTTAAAACAGCTCCGCCCAGGAGAGAACCGAACTGTATGCCAATAATGGTTACAATGGGAATAAGCGCATTGCCAAGGGCATGATGCCAAACAACGACCCTTTCTTTTTGCCCTTTGGCACGGGCTGTACGAATATAGTCTTGTCGCACCACTTCCAACATGCTCGACCGCGTCATTCTTGAAATAACGGCAAGAGAAGCAGTACAAAGGGTGACAGCAGGCATTATCATGTATTTAAAGCTATCAAAGCCGGAAGCGGGCAACCACCCGAGATGAACTGAAAAAAGCAGTATAAGCAGAAGTCCCAACCAGAACACTGGCATGGAAATGCCAACAAGGGCGAAAACCATGGCCAAGTTATCCAAGATAGAATATTGCTTGATCGCTGAAAATATTCCCACTGGAATACCCAGCACAACAGCCAAGACAACTGCCAATGTAGCTAATTTCAAGGTAGCAGGGAAAGCCGCCTTTATTTCCTGTGTAACTGGAGCATGGGTTACGTAGGAACGTCCAATGTCGAAATGAAAGACAGCATTATATAAGTAACGTCCATACTGCGCCAAAAACGGATCGTTAAGCCCCATTTCCTCCCTGAGGTCTGCAACCGCCTCTTCTGTGGCCTGGTCTCCCAAAATCATTCGAGCAGGATCACCAGGGGTTATAAAAAGAAGAAGAAAAACAATGAACGTAACTCCAATAACTGTGGGAATCAAATAGAGCAGTCTACGAAAGACATATTTCCACATAGTGAGTCACTACCTCCCTTTAAACCAAAAGCAAAATCAGCTAGGGGAGGCGGCATAAGCCGCCCGCCCCCACAATATAAAACGTCTTTCCGTATCCACTACTCCTCAAAAGAAACGGTATAGAGCTTATGGTAGCCAGCAGGGTCTGCTACAAAACCCTTAACATTTTTGGAGGTTCCTACAACTTCTTCACCGTTATGGACAAAAACCCATGGGGCTTCTTGTACCAATAGTGTCTGAAGCTCTTCATAAATAGCGCGACGCTCATCTCCATCTGGAAGAGTACGTCCACGATCCATCAACTCATCAGCCTTAGGGTTGCTATACACAGATTTGTTCATTCCCTTAATCTGAGAGCTATGGAAAATGCCGTATACTGCGTAATCCGGATCAGGGATAGGCGTAGACCATCCCATGAGGTACATATCATGCTGTTTCTCGCTTAACTTATCAAGATATGCGCCCCACTCCATAACCTGGATGTCCACGGTAATTCCTACTTTTGCCAACATGCTCTGTGCGATAGTTGCAATGTCGATACGCTCTTTCCGGTCGTTTGTCCAAATAGAGGCTTTGAAGCCTTCAGGATATCCAGCCTCAGCCAGAAGTTCCTTAGCTCGTTCCGGGTCGTACTTGAGAATGGACAAATTCGTATTGAAATAACGAAGTCTGGGAGGGATCGGTCCATAAGCCGGGCCGCCTATACCACGATATACAGCCTTATTGAGCTTTTCGAGGTCGAGGGCCATGGTAATAGCCTGACGTACACGAACATCGCTAAAGGGTTTCTTTGAGCAGTTGAACCCCATATACTGAACAGAGACATCTGGAACTCTGATAAGCTTTAATTTAGAGTTTTCCTCTATACGACGAATATCAAGAGGAGGAATAGCATAGGCTATATCTACTCCACCTGACTCCAGCTCAATTGTACGATTTGTCTGCTCTGTAATAGCCCGCACAACTACGTCTTTAATAGCGGGCTTCGTTCCCCAATATTCATCAAAGCGCGTTAAGGTGATTCGATCACCTTTCTGCCAATCTACAAACTTGTAGGGGCCAGTTCCCACTGGGTGGGTTCCGTAATCATCGCCAGCCTCGTTTACTGCCTTTTCGTTGAGAATACAACCACCACCAAAGTGAGTTAAACAAGCCAAAAAGCTCGTATCTGGAGTTTTAGTTCCCATAACGATGGTGTAATCGTCTTCAACTTTTATAGACGCTGGGTCGATATTCCCTACAATAAAGCCAATGGTTTTGCCTATTTCAATGGCTCTATGGAATGTAAAAGCAACGTCAGAAGCCTTCAGCTCTTCTCCATTATGGAACTTTACGCCTTCCCTCAGATGGAAACGGTATGTACAATCATCAATTTTCTCGTAGCTTTCAGCAAGAGATGGAACTATTTCGCCTTTATCATCAGTCTTTAGCAAGGTTTCATATATCTGCACCATAATGTGGGCCGACCCCACATCAGGGGTTACGTGAGGATCTAAACTCTTGGCATCATACATATTGGCTACTACTAAGGTATCCTTTGCAGCCAAAGCTCCGGAACTCATCCCCAACACTAGGGCAAAACACATAGCTACCAATCCAAATTTTTTTAACCAGCTTATGCTCATATGTTATTCCCCCTTACTTTTCAGCGTTCTGGCGATTAGCGTATACCTTCTTCAATTTCTCCCAGCAACGAATAAATGCGATTGCGCTGGCACATCAACCAATGATCGAGAACAACACCTCCTCTCCCTTCCCTGCACATGCTTATTCCAGCAGATAGGCCAGGAATAGCCTCCTGAGGAGCACACCAGTCCTGAGACCATGGAGCTTTCTGCGCAAAAAGAAGTCTATTTAACCGACGAACTTTCCACACCACATCCCTGCTCCATGGGCATGTACCTGTAAAAGCTTCCGACCGCTGATGTAGCGATTGAGCCCGACTTAAAATATCTTCTAAATTTATCCGCCCCTTCAAAGCAGAGCAAAGGGCTTCCAGCCTATTTAAAAAAAACATCCACAGGTTATGAACATCATATTGAAGCCCCTCTCTGCAAACGGAGCGTATAAGGGCCAGCGTATAGATATGTGCGTCTGTAAGATAAACATGGCGATCCAAACAGTCCAAAACATCAGATTCCGTGTGCCACCATCGAGGCATAGAAAAACTTCCTGACCTATAAGGAGATCCCTCGGGAAGTGAAGAAGCCCAGACAAGAAGGGAAGAGAGGCCAAGATTTTGGAACGATTGATCCCAGGCTCTCACCGGGTCAGAAATGACACCGCTCGATCTCCCTACAACGTCATGAAGGATATTTTCTACAGTAGGGGTAAGGTCCGGGCTACAGGCCACCTGTTGCCAATGAGAGGCCCCTCGCACTCCGGGCATATCAATATTAAGGTAGGCTAAGCCTCGTTCCTCTAAATCAGCATAGTAATTCAGACAGTAGGCTGATGAACCTGCATAGTGACCAAATTCATGGCCAGTCCACCAGCATATGCGAAGACCGTAGCGCCTTTCCCGCAACGTAGATGCAATTCGAGCCAGATGAAGGGCAAGTGCGGCACCAGAAGCATTATCAGTGGCTCCCCAGTGTTTGGCATCTATATGAGCCCCAACAAGCAGAAAGGGGCTATTATCTTCCTCTCCAGGCAAACGGGCTTCCAGTACCGGGAAGGGCTGAAAATCTGTTTGTATCTCCACTTCTATTTCCCCTTCTGCTTTGCCATTGCCGGAAGCCACCTCAAGGAGTTTACAGCCCCACATATAATTCACAGCTATAAGAGGAATCTGAATATCGAGAGTCTCTTCTAAGGGTTCTGGATTGCCCCAAATAAGCCCAGTCCCACTCTCATGGATCTCCTCTTCGTCACCTCCCGGCCATGTTACTATCACTGCGGCAGCTCCGCGATCCTGTAAGGCTAAAATAGCCGTGCCATGGAATTTTTTAGTCAGAACTATCTTCCCTTCCAGATCGCGCTCCACTTCTTTTCGAATGGCAAAATAAGGAACTGCCTCAGGGGCAGGAAGAGTTCTAGGGTCTACACATACAAGAGGGCCAGAAGCTTTTTTTCTGCTTCGTCCGGAAAATCCCCACACTTTGCAGGGGACGAGAAAAGAAGATAATTCTTTTTTTATGCGAAGAGAAGCTGATATAGGGGTTGTCAGTTCTCCAACCCATTGATGTGTTTGTGTCTTTATACCGTAACTATCAAGATGACAACGTATCCAATCAAGGGACTCTTTTAACCCTGAACTGCTCTGCCGGCGATAAAGGGCCGACAGAGCAGCAACGTCCCTTTCCAGACAATCCTCATGAATATTTGCGAGAACGTCTCGCTCAAGGGAAGAAAGCATAATATTTCTCTACTTGAGGTTTAACTTTAAAAACTCAGCTACAAAATCCTTCATATACTCTGTTACTGCATCGAACATTTCATGTCCCCACTCCTCAGTAGCCATAGACGGATCATCAGGTCCGCCAAATCCTCCCGTGGGAACAGAGTCCCGAACATCTCGGACTATCCGTACGAAACCATTTTTGAATTGGATTTGGTGAAGATGAACATTTATTAAGTTATCACTTAGATGGTTCACCGGCTCCTCGAAATTTTCTTCTTTGTTGACCCAACCTGGCCTGAGAGCCATCATCATTGCTGTTTCCTGACCTGCTCCATGCCCACCAACCCACCTTGGGTTCATTTGGCCAGCCAATATCCACCAATCTACAATCGCTGCCAATCCACCCGCTTTATAAATATCTAAAGCTGCCGCATTAAGGGCAGGATTATTACCACCATGTCCATTGATGAATATAACTTTTTTCAGTCCCCAATGAAGCAAGCTGCGAGCAATACCCCGCATTACAGCCGTTAACGTCTCTATACCAATGTCTACTGTTCCAGGGAAAGAAAGTAACGTGTCACAAGCCCCATAAGGCATAGCAGGAAACACTACTACATCTTGAGGATAATCAGCCTCTATGCGCCGTGCAAACTCTTCAGGGATAAGATAATCTGTTCCGAGGGGACCGAGGGGACCATGTTCCTCCACACTTCCGAGAGGAACAATTGCTACAGTGTTAGGAGTAAAATTCTTTTCAGCCTTTTTCCATGTCAAAGATGCTAAATACATAAAGAAGAACTCCTTTCATTACCAACTTCTCTTTAGGAAATCGATATAGAAATTTTTGAATCCATCTTTGCATTCATAGTTTTTGTAATTATATACCCATGCACTCCTCTCTGCAACAAAAAGAAAAAGGCCACTCTGCGTCAGAGCGGCCTTTAAGAAGCGCTTCGTTATGAAAATCGGTTACTCACATACATAAGCTATGAGAAGTTTCGCAGTCTCCTCAATGGCCCGCACGTGGGTACGTTCGTAGTGATGAGTGGCATCAACGCCTGGTCCGAAACAGGCAAAATTTACGTTGAACCCGGCAACTGCGGCTAAACTGGCATCACTACCATAGCGATAATGAACATCTACACAATAGTCAATATTATGTTTTTCAGCCAAAGCTGCAAGACGTTTTCGGAAAGACAGATCATAAGGAGTACGGCTATCACGTGCCAATATGGTTACACATGTTTCTGAAGAAGCCGACGTATCTGTAACAATACCAATATCAAGGGCGGCAAACTCCGCCACCTTATCGGGAATGACAGAAATACCATGGCCTATCTCTTCATAGTTAGTAATGTAGAAGTGTGTAGTATGAGCTGGCGTTACTCCATTATCATATAGAGCTTTAATGGCCCCAAACATAAGGGCCACACAGGCCTTATCATCTAAATGACGAGATTTAATAAAGCCGGACTCAGTGATAACAGCCCGTGGCTGGAAAAAAACAAAATCTCCCACCCTGATTCCCAACGCCAAAACATCCTCTTTACTGGTTACTAATTCATCGAGGCGAACCTCCATAGTATCGTCATCCCTCTTCATATCGCGGACTTCATCTGAATATCCGTGAATAGAGGCTTTACATGGAAGAAGAGAGCCTGAATATTCTTTCCCTTCGGAAGTTCGTACAAGAAGATTTTCCCCTTCTACAGACCCCCAAGCAAAACCACCGATCTGGAGAAGCTTCAAACGGCCATTCCCCTTAATTTCTCTTACCACAGCACCAAGAGTATCCACATGAGCTGAAACCAAAACATGCCTTTCATCGTCAGCCCCCTGCAACGTTCCAATAAGAGCTCCTTTATTGGTTCTTACTGTAGGGATATTGAAGCGCTGAAACTCTTTTGCCACCCTCGACAGCGCTTCTTCACAATCTCCTCCCACAGATGGGATAGCGAGCAATTCAAGCATCAATGAATTTACATAATCCATATCAATGCAAAACATTTCAAAGAGCATCTCCTTTTAACATCCTGTCTCTAATAAATTTCTGGCGAAATGACATGCAACAAAATGCCCGTTATCAATCTCTCGCAATTCGGGAGTCCGCTGCTCACAAATATCTTGTCTGTAACGGCATCGACCAGCAAAACGGCACCCCTCTGGAGGTTCTACAGGGCTGGGAACATCTCCCTCTAGAATGATCCGATCTCGCTTCTGGTCTACTTTGGGAATGGGGATAGCAGACAAAAGAGCCTGCGTGTACGGATGAAGAGGGTCAGCAAAAATAGTTCTGTAGTCTGAAAGCTCCACTATCTTGCCAAGATACATTACCGCTATGCGATCAGAAACATGTTTAACCACGCTTAGATTATGAGCAATAAATATGTATGTATAGCCCCGTTCCTTTTTCAACGTATTGAGGAGGTTCAGAATCTGGGCTTGAATACAAACATCGAGTGCCGATACAGGCTCATCCAATACAATAAACTCCGGGTTGAGAGCCAAGGACCTCGCAATACCTATTCGTTGCCGCCGTCCCCCATCCAGCTCATGGGGATAGACATCTACCAAACGTTGGGCCAAACCCACCGTATCCATAAGGTCCAAAACTCGCTTATCTCGCTCCGCTTTGGAACGATAGACTCCATTGACGATGAGAGGCTCTGCTATAAGCTCTGCAACAGAGAGACGGGGGTTGAGTGACGAGTATGGATCCTGAAAGACTATCTGAACGTTTTTTCGCAACTCCTTCATTTGGCGTTTATTGTACTTCAGTATGTTATCGCCACGATAAATGACCTCTCCGTCAGTAGCGTCAAGAAGACGAATCATTACTCTGCCTAATGTGGATTTACCGCAACCTGACTCTCCCACTAGCCCTAACGTTTCTCCCTCGTACACGAAGAAAGAGACATCATCTACCGCGTGAAGCATTCCTTTTTTAGTCTGAAAATATTTTTTTAGATGATTTACTTCTATAAGTTTTTTTCGCGTCTCAGCCATAGTTTCTCCTCCTACCCTTTCTTCAGTCCGTTACAACAAACGGGGCAGGCCACAAAATGTCCCGGCTCTATCTCAAGCATCTCCGGCCTTTTTTGGGAACATTCAGGCTGAGCCATAGGACATCTGGGATGGAACGTACACCCTGAGGGCAAATTCGTAGGATCTGGCATTAAACCATGGATGACCTTTAGTTCTTCCTGATCGGCATCAAGATCCGGTATGGAATTGAAAAGCCCGTTTGTATAAGGGTGTAGGGGATTCGTGTATAGAGAGTGTGTATCAGCGTATTCCACTACGCTTCCTGCATACATAATAGCTACCTTATCGCAAATTTCTGCCACTACACCAAGATCGTGCGTAATTATGATTAAAGAGGTATTAAATTCTTTCTTCAAGTCTTTCATCAACTCAAGCACCTGAGCTTGAATCGTAACATCCAACGCCGTGGTAGGTTCGTCAGCGATGAGGAGCGTGGGATCACATGCAAGAGCAATGGCGATAACAACCCTTTGCCTCATTCCTCCGCTAAATTGATGGGGATAATCTCGAGCTCGTTCCGGTCGTATTCCCACTAACTCAAGCATTTTAACCGCTTTTTCCAGAGCTTCGTTTTTCGTCACCTTCTGGTGAAGCTCTATCATTTCAGCTATTTGCTCTCCTACTGGGATAACAGGGTTCAAAGATGTCATGGGATCCTGAAAAATCATAGCAATCTTTCCACCCCGAATATGACGTTTCTCTTCCTCGTTTTTAGCGATAAGGTCTTCGCCTTCAAACAAAATCTTCCCGCTTAAAATCCGTCCAGGAGGATTGGGGATCAGCTGCATTATGGAAAGAGCCGTTGTTGTTTTGCCAGCTCCAGTCTCTCCTACAAACCCCAAAGACTCTCCACGTCCAAGATGTAAATTTAAGTGCTCAACAGCACAAACAACGCCACTATCTGTTTCATAGTGCACCGTCAGGTCTTGAATATTGAGTAGGTATTCTTTCTTTTCTGTCATGAAACTCCCTCTCTTATCCTTAACGCTTCAGTTTAGGGTCGAGAGCATCCCGAAGCCCATCGCCTAGGAAATTCAAAGCCAATATGGTAATCATGATGGCCAAGCCAGGGAAGAGCGTCATATAGGGATAATCCCGAATATAGCCTCGTCCGCCAGAAAGCATAGCACCCCATTCCGGGACGGGAGGTTGAATGCCGAGTCCGATAAAGCTCAGGCCTGCAGCTGTTAGGATAGCAAAGGCGACGCCTAATGTGGCTTGTACGATGATAGGCGCCATGCAGTTTGGCAATATGTGCTTCATAATAATTCTAATATCGCCAGAACCCATCGCTTTAGCTGCTTCTACATATTCCTGGTTCCTTATAGAGAGCACGGAACCTCTCACTATACGTGCATAGCTTGGAATCGACGATATGCCCACGGCTATCATGAGATTAAAAAGTCCGGGGCCAAGAGAAGCTGCAATAGCGATAGCCAGCAAAATTTGTGGAATAGAAAGAAGAATATCCATAGATCTCATAATCGCGTTATCAACCCGCCCTCCGTAAAAGCCGGAGACAGCGCCCAAGAACCCGCCTATTACAACGGCAATACCTACGGCAATGAACCCTACCTGAAGAGAGATTCTGGAACCATATACAATGCGACTAAAAATGTCTCGGCCAAACTCATCTGTGCCGAAAACATATTTTCCGTTCGGAGCTTGGAAGGCATCTCTCAGGTGCTGTTTCGCATAGCCATAAGGCGCGATCACATCAGCAAAAATTGCAGTTATAAGGAGAACAACCACAATAGCTAATCCGAACATAGCAAGACGATTTTTCTTAAGGCGACGGAAAATTTCGCTCAAATTTCCTCGTTTCTTTTTCTTGGTTACGTTCATCTCCATCTCCTCCTCATTACCTGTACTGTGCCTTGATACGAGGATCGATCCATGCATAGATCAGGTCCACGAGGAGGTTCACTAAACTAAAGGCCACAGCAATATAAAGAACACCGCCTTGAACAACTGGGAAATCTCGCATTTTAATGGCTTCTACCATCAAACGGCCAACGCCAGGGATGGAGAAAATAGACTCTGTCAACACAGCCCCTCCCAAAAGCTGCCCAAACTGAATACCTGCAATGGTAATGACAGGGATAAGGGCATTAGGCAAAGCATGACGCCAAATAACCAAAGATTCCTTCTGACCTTTAGCTCGAACAGTTCGAATATAGTCTTGACGAATTACTTCCAGCATAGTGGAGCGAGTCATTCGCGTAATAATGGCCACTCCCTGAGCTGCAAGAGTTATGGAAGGAAGGACCATGGCGCCAAAGGTGTCAAAACCTGAAGAAGGAAGCCAACTGAGGCGCACCGAGAAAAATAGAATCAAAAGCACTCCCAACCAGAAAACTGGCATGGAGATACCTACCATGGCGAAGATCATAGTAATGGAGTCGAACCACGAATATTGCTTTATTGCCGAGATAATCCCAAAAGGGATTCCAAGGATGATGGCTATGAACATAGAAAAGGCCGCCAACTTCAATGTAGCTGGGAAAACGGTCATAATCTCGCTGGTAACAGGCCGCTTTGTCATATAGGAACGGCCTATATCAGCATTCGTTACCGCCTTGTACAGGTAACGACCAAACTGTACGATAAAAGGATCATTTAACCCTTCTGTTTCGCGAAATGCTTCTATGGCCTCTTCGGTCGCCATATCCCCTAAAACCATCCGAGCCGGATCCCCGGGAGTGAAGTAAAGGAGGGAAAAGACAATAAAAGCAACCCCGATCAGGACGGGGACAAGAGATAGAATTCTTTTAACAACATACTTGAGCATTCTTTCTTCCTCCTGAAACATAACAATTGCAGGGACAATAGATCTGCCCCTGCAATCATCTACATAAACTTACCTAAATAGAAAGGAGCACATCACAAACAATAAATATAATTATTTATTATTCAAAATAAACGTTATACAGTTCGTGATATCCTCGAGGGCTGGGGCGGAACCCTTTCACATTTTTCTGAAGTCCGCAGATCTGTTCATCATTCAACAGATAAACCCACGGGCGTTTTTCATTCAACTGGAGCTGTAACTCCTTATAAAGAGCCTCTCTTTCAGAGCCATCGGGAAGAGTTTTTCCCTGCTCTATAAGGGCATCTACTTCGGGATCGCCAAAAAAGGCGAAGTTCATTTTCCCCTTCATAGAGGAATGGAAGACACCAGCCACAGCAAAGTCTGGATCTGGAACAGATGCAGTCCAACCAACAATAAACATGTCGTGTTTAGCTTCTTTAAGGCCATCAAGATACGCGCCCCACTCCAGAACTTTAATTTCTACAGTAATGCCAAGTTCCTGAAGCTGGCTTTGAATAATCGTGGCCATGTCCACGCGCTCTTTTTTATCGTTTGTCCATATTTCAGCTTTAAAACCATCTTTATATCCAGCCTCTTCAAGAAGCTTCTGTGCCGTCTCAATATTGGGTTCGGGAATAGAAAGAGACTTATCGTAATACTTCACATTGGGAGCAAAAGGTCCGGCAGGAGCCTGCCCTACTCCACGATAAACAGCTTGGTTAATACCGACTGTGTCAAGGGCCATATTTATAGCTTGGCGGACCCGCACATCATCGAAAGGCTTCTTAGAACAGTTAAAGCCAAGATACGTTGTGGAGTTATCCATAACCCTCATAAGTTTCAGGTTCGGATTTTCTTCCACCCGTTTAATATCATTGGTAGTAATTTGATAGGCAATATCCACTGCACCGCTTTCAAGCTCAATGGTACGACTTGTGGGCTCAGTAATAGCCCGGATGACAAGGGTCTTATACGCAGGTTTATTCCCGTGAAAATCATCGAATCTCTCAAGAACAATTCGATCACCTCTCGCCCATTCGGCAAACTTGAAAGGGCCCGTTCCTATAGGCTGCATACCGTAGTTATCTCCTGCAGCCTCTACGACTTTGGCATTCATTATGCTCCCCCACGTATGACTTAAAGAGGCAAGGAAAGGAGTGGAGGAACGTTTTGTCTTAATTTCTACAGTGTAATCATCAACAACAGAGACTGACTCTACTTCACTGGAATAGTTCTGAATAGCAGCTCCTTTAGGGGACATTGCCCGCTCAATGGAGTATTTCACGTCGCTAGCTTTCAGTTCTTCTCCATTATGAAACCTGACACCTTTGAGAAGATAGAAGCGATATGTGACATCGTCAAGCTTTTCCCATTTCTCTGCAAGCTGGGGAACCACATTATTCGCATCGTCAAGAGCAATAAGCGTCTCATACATCTGCATCATCGCGCCAGAAGAAGCTACATCGTTGGTTGCATGAGGATCCATAGTCTTTGCATCATAAATATTCGCCACAATAAGAGTATCTTTCTTACTCTCGGCAAACCCTGCTGAAGCAACAAACAGCATAACTAACAACAACCCTGCCACTACAAAGAAACGTTTCCTACCTCTGTTCATTCTTTCATCTCCTTTGATTTGATAATAGGAATTGCACATATTTGTAATTGCAAATAACATCTTTGCATTCATTTTTTTAATATCTCTGTTCAAAACTGGATTTACTAGTTCGATGGAAGGGTTTTTGTAGTAACCACTTATACAAGGTCGTTGAACTGAAGTCAATAGCCAAAAAATTTTTACCTTTTATTTCATAGAGTATATTCTTAGAACAATTTCTATATTATTATGCACCCCAAAAAAGAAAGTCTACATTTATAACATGCGAAGTAGGGTGATCCGTAATAAAACTGCTAAGGAACAAAAAGAGGACCTGCATTTATAACAGGTCCTCAGAAAAACCAAAACGATCTGTAAAAGGGGGGGAGATCTTTTTGGCGTGTATGATATAACTTTTTTGCATATATCTTATTCTAGCATAAAATATTTTTTATGCCCTCCTTTTTCTTATCGAATTTGAGGTTCAAAAACGACATTGCTCTCGACTCCCTTATAAGATCAATAAAAATACATATAGCAGCATCGAAGCCAATGTTAGTTTTGTCTCGGGCTCCGTATAAAACTCATAAAAAAGGCTGCCTTTTGAAAGGCAGCCTTTTAATAAAAATATTGTTTACAAATCCATTTTATTCCATCCCGTCTCCAAAAGACAAATCCCACTGATCCATATCCAACTCCATATCCTGATCCACCATATCGTCCATATCTTCTTCCCCCAACACATCCCATGGTCTCTCTTCGGGAGAAGCTACATCACTTTCTTCTGCAGACAGGTTTTTTTCCAATTGTCTTTTGTTCGACAGGTTTTTGAGACGAGGGTTCTCTCTGCCCGGCACGTTAAGATAAATTTCCAGACGGCAACCGCGCTTGTGAGCTGTCCCTTCTTTAGGGATACTGGTTATCATTCCCTCCACTGGAAGATTTTTCTCTATGGCAGGGACAATAAGTTCCGTCACTTCTCCAGGCAAATAGCCTATAACCTCTTTTTGCTCAGTCGAAACCGCTATTTGGTCATTATCAGGATTCATAGATAACAAAACGATATCGCCAACTCGGCACTCTTTCAAAATTTCTTGGCGGGACCGTCCATTTTCGTTCTTAGCTACAGTATCCATCACCCTTGAGTGAATGGAACGGTCCTCTAGAGGGGATCTCTCCTCCTTAGAACACTCAACGCTAGAACAAACCTTACTATACAAGTCAGACACAAGACAGAGCCTGGAAAAAAAGGTTTCTACAACATTTTTCAAGGGGAACTTCTTCACGAGAGCAACTCCCCGCGATGGATCCTGAAACTCGATATAAAGATATGTGATTCCTTGAGGCGATGTTTCGAGGCGGGAAATTTCACCTTCTCCGTAGATGTTGTGTACGATGGTAGATCCTGCAAGCAATTGAACGTCTTCACCGTTTTCTTCCAAATACTTCCGCACTTTGTCCAGAGAAATCTCTTTCAATGTTTCTCTCGTTCGGGTCGTCATGCGACTCACCATCCTCTGGTATAACATTCTGTGCGGACATTATAAACTACTTTTCTCTTTTGAAAAGGGGGCTAAAGATAGAATGTTGAGAAAAAATATCAGATGAGAATATACGCTAACTGGAAGATATCTTTTTAAAAATAATCTTTGAACCAATCTCTATTCTTTTATGGGGAATTTCACCGGCAGGACACTCTACCACCATAGAAGCCCCAGGGCACCAGGAACATCTCCATGGAGACAAATTCCAACGAACACATAGAATTCGACATTCATCGTTGAGGAAAAATATGTCGAGAGGGAAACGCATACAAAATGTATGTATAGAATTACAAGGAATCAAAATCAAGCCACACTTTTTTTCGGGAGGACATAACATAAGACCCCGGAAACGACTCATAAAGGAGTCTGCACAAAATAAGGGGGAGAAGAGAAAATCCCCCTGAGCGTTTAAAAGACTCAACGGATGTTTTTGCATCAACATATCATCTCTTGGCAAAGGTTTCCATGATCGATATAAAAGCCGGGCCTAGAATAACCACAAACAACGATGGAAAAATAAAGAGAATCATAGGGAAAAGAATTTTTATAGGCGCTTTCCGGGCATGTTCTTCCGCTTTCAGCCTCCGGAAACGTTTTAAAGATCCAGCCTGGCTCCGAAGCACATCGCTCACAGAGACCCCCAACTCTTCGGCTTGGATAAGACTTGTAATAAAATGGCGAACTTCCTCCATGGGCAATCTTTCTTCAATGCCCCGAAGAGCTGTCTGGCGATTTTCTCCCAAGCTGATTTCATGAAGAGCCCGAGCAAAACTCTCTCCCATAGGGCCACGAAGCCTCTCGGCTACGCGTGCCATAGCCGCATCAAGGCCAAGCCCTGCTTCTACACTCACCACCATAAGGTCCATAACATCTGGGAGCTGGTTACGAGCCAACATCTGACGCTCTTTTCCTTTTTTGGTAATCCATATTCCAGGAATCAGATACCCTAGGGCTCCGAGAATAAAAGCTCCTGAAATACGCAACGGTATGGGAAGAATAAATAGAGACACTATAGCTGTAATCAAGGCAAAGGAAACCTTCATACCAGCTAAAACTTCTCCTCGCACTCCCAAGGGACGACCAGCAATAACACAATAACGGTCCATACGTGCAATAGCTTCTTTAGGGAACAGAAAACGGCCGACTCGACTTATTTTAACCTGCAAAGGTTCAACAACCCGCTCCTTAAAAGAGGCGATCTCTTCTTCCTCGTCACCGGCAAAACGAGCTGCCCTATCAAAAGAGTCTTCTTTCTGAGGAGAGATGATATTTAAAATCAGGAAGAGACATAATGTTACGACAAGCACCAAAAAAACAATCACTAAAATCTCCATATTTCTCCCCCCTTAATATCGAGGCTTAACGATACGTTGGATAACGAAAATACCAACGAGCCCAAAGAACACGGCTGTTCCCAGCATCTTTTGCCCAAAAGCTGTCTGAAATAAGGGGGTTAAATACCCGGGATTCATTATATTAATAATAACGGCCATAACCACTGGCAACACAGATATAATAAGGCCTTCAAGGCGTCCCTGAGATGTTAGTGCTCGCATCTGAGCTGCCACATCTTGACGATCTCGCATAACTCTCGCTATATTTTCTAAAATTTTCGCCAAGTTACCACCAATTTCTTTCTGAATCAAAATTGATGTTACTACAAGCTCAAGGTCCATACTTCCAACCCTTTCAACCCAGCGATTCAGAACATCTTCTAGATCCAGTCCCAATGAAATTTCAGCTACGACCTGCTGTAACGTATCTCCCAAGGGAGATTCAATTTGCGTAGCTGCATTCTGCAAAGATTGCAAAAAGCTGAATCCAGCTCGTAACCCTGATGAAAGCATATCGAGCATGGGCGGAATCTGACGCTCAAACTTTTGAAGGCGATGTTGCCTCCGAACTCGTATCATGACAATTGGAACAACAATAACAGCAACAAGGCCTACAGCAAGACCGAAGGGGCCGCGAAACATAAAAAGAAGGAATGGAACGACAATGAGAAGAGCGAGCCACAGAACAAAAGCTTCCTGCAGTTTAAGAGGTAGGTCCGCTTTTACAAGCTCGACTTCAAGCTTTTTCCGAAAAGAATCGGAAGTAAAACGTTTATTCCACTGCCTTTTTTCTTCCCCCTGCTTTTCTCGGTTGCCAGTAAACCATGACTCCGTTCTCGTCAGCTGATCTGTTTCTTCTCCCAATATTATTTTAGAAAAACCCCATGCCATCAAAAAGAGAAGCACTCCTATAACAAGAGCAAAAAGAACTCCTCCCATGCTTAGCTCCCCCTTTTAGCTCTCAAAACATCTTTAGGCAATGAGACACCAGCCATTTCGAACTTAAAGCTGCGGTGAGGCTGAATGCCTGTTGGATCAAGGTTACCCCGAATTCTGCCGGCGTCGTCAAACCCTTGATGATTAAAAACAAATAGATCTTGCATCTGAATTGTGTCGCCTTCCATACCTGTAATTTCCGAGATCGTGAGGACACGGCGAGTTCCATCTTTCAAACGCTCCTGATGGACAATAAGATCGATGCCAGAAGATATTTGCTCTCGAATGGCACGTATAGGCAGTTCCATCCCAGCCATAAGGACCATGCTTTCAAGACGGGAAAGTACATCTCGAGGTGAATTGGCATGAAGAGTAGTGAGAGATCCGTCGTGCCCTGTATTCATGGCTTGAAGCATATCAAAGGCCTCTTCACCCCGGCACTCTCCAACTATGATTCGGTCGGGTCTCATTCGCAGGGCGTTCCGAACCAGCATGCGGATAGTAATAGCCCCTGTCCCCTCTATATTTACAGGGCGAGATTCCATACGAACAACATGTTCCTGTTGCAAGCTCAATTCTGCTGCATCTTCGATAGTAACAATTCGTTCTCGGTTAGGGATAAAGCTAGAAAGCACGTTCAATGTTGTGGTTTTACCAGATCCTGTTCCGCCAGTGACAATAATATTGTATCGAGCTTCAGTAGCTACCCGTAAAAAACCTACCGATTCGTCAGAAAGAGTGCCGAGAGCAATAAGATCTTGCCCTGTAAAGGGCTCCCTTCTAAACTTCCGGACAGTTAACGTAGGCCCATCGATAGATATGGGCGGAATAACAGCATTGACACGAGACCCGTCTGGCAATCGCGCATCTACCATAGGGGAAGCTTCATCAATGCGCCGCCCTAACGGGGCCACTATCTTGTCGATAATGCGTCGGATATGGTCATCATCATTAAAAAACACATCGGCTGGCTCTATTTTCCCCCATCTCTCCATATATACACGGTCACAGCCGTTCACCATTACTTCCGTTACTGTGTCATCGTCAAGGAGGGGCTGAATAGGTCCATACCCGAAAACTTCGTTCAGGAGGTCATCGTGAAGACGACTCAGCTCTAATGCATTCAGTCCCCGAACTTCTTCGAGCATCGATTGAATTTCAAGGGTAATCTGCTCTTTGACAAGAGTGGACTTCCCCCAATCTGGCTGAGAAGTTATTTCCTCCATATCCACTTCGTCTGCTAAGCGAGACAATACCCGCCGATAGGTTTCTCGATACAGATCTGATACGCTTCCACGACCTCGCCGTTGCCCTAGTGTGTCTCCTGCCAAACGGCGTAAAAGGCTCATGATACCTTCACCTTCTCTCGAGCCATAAAGCCCGAAGCCATCTCCTTTATTGTTTTGGAATAAGGCGATCGAGGCTGATCAATAATAAGGGGATCTCCTTTCAGCCACCCATCTTCGATTTTTTCGTCGAATGGCAAAATTCCTTTCACTGGATATTCTTTTTGTATCTTTTCAATAATAGATCGGTCTTCCCTTCGCGCTTTATTGAGAATAACGCCTCTCTCTATCCATGGGATTCGCAGCTGATCGAGCACTCCTGTAATAAGATGTAAATTTTTAACGCCCGTACAACTGCAATCAGTCACGAGCCATAAACGCTGACAGGCTTCTGCCAATTCCAACGTCATTTCATCAAGCAAACGATGGAGGTCTACAATAACGAAATCGAAACGGTCAGAAAGAGCTTGCAAAAGCCTATTTCCCATCCCCGGTTTTATAAGCTCTGCCTGAACCGGATTCTTAGCGGTAGGCATAATCATAAGATTATTAGGGCCAAAGGTTAGATAGCGTTCTCCATCCACCGTCCCACTTAGACATTCGTTAGCCCAATGGGTCCAGCTCAGCTCATAGGGAGTATTTAAAAGAAAGGCTATATCCCCCATAAAAAGATCTCCATCTATTAAAGCGGTGCGTTTCCCCATCATGGCGAGCTGAGAAGCAAAAGAGATGGAAAAGGAAGAACCACCTGCGCCACCCCGGCAACTCCAAACAGCGATACATTCGGCTTGATGAGAACCGCCTCTAGAGGCTGCCTCAGCATTTACACGCCTAATAGCATCTACGAGCTCTACGCCAGTAAAGGGTTTTAAAAGGTAATCACGCGCACCAGCCTGCATAGCTTTCCGCAAGAAAGCCACATCTTTTTGCACTGAAATCATGATGATCCCTGGATGAGCAGGCATTTCCGCCAATTTTTCTGCCAGATCAGGCCCATCTCCATCTGGCAATTGCACGTCAAGAAGCAAAATCGAAGGTCTGAGGCGAGTAACAGTCTCCATAACCCCATCAAGGCAGTCGCTTTCACCAATGAGTTCCATATCAGGCTCCATAGCAATCATGCCACGAATAACTTCACGGGTTATAGCATCATCATCTACAACAAAAATTCGTATCATAGACCCACCACCTCCGGAGTTACAGTAATTACAAGCTCTGTTTCATCGTTCGTAAACTCTCTGCTCTTAAATAGCTCTCCAATAATAGGAATATCCCCTAACAAGGGTATCTTTTTTACGAGCTTCGATTGTTTATTGTCGAGAAGCCCTCCAACAACCAGAGATTCATTATGGGCGAGTCGAACTTTATTCGCTATTTTCCGGCTACGAATAGCAGGTATCTTAATACCCTCGGTTTCCACAGCATTCTCCCAATCTATCTCGCTCACTTCAGCCTCAAAGGAGAGCCATATCTCCCCCAGTCCATCTAATTCAGGCGTAAACTTCAAAATAACCCCATAGGGCTTCCATTCCACTTTTATCTCGTTATTATCCACCCCAACAGGCACCGGAATTTCTCCACCTACGTTAAGAGAAGCCTCTTCTCCGCTCAAGGTTGTCAAGTACGGCTTGCTCAATATTTTTGCTTGCTTGTTCTCTACAAGAGCGTTGATGCGTGCGTTGATTTTGGCAGAATAGTCAGCGTCTTTTGAGTAATCAAGGATATGTCCTATGTCTGGCGCAAGGTCAAAAATACCCCAAAAACTCCCCTCTCTTCCTTCAAGACGCTTCATTCCAAGCAAATCTCCATCCTGCTTTTTAATTTCCATTACAATAGCCCTGAGCTTAATTTGAGGAGCATCGTCTACATCAAGTAGATTAATTATTTTTTCTCCAAAGGCGCCTGCTATCGCAGCAGCCCTTAGTCTATCGCGAGGAGTCTTTACCTTCCCTTCCAGCACTACTGCGTTTCCTCGAACTGTTACCTCCACATTTTCTGCTTTTAAAAGTTCTTTCAATTCCCATGTGGGCGCATCGCTTGCTGGATGGACCATCACTTTTTCCATATGCATGCCCTTACTGTCCCAAACGATTAAGGCTGCGCCGCCAGTCGCTTTCCCCGTTAGAAGAATCTGACTTTTATCTAAAGGAATCGCATCGAGAACGTCTGGGTTTCCCACAGAAATCCGGCTCACATTCTGATACTGTAAAACAGCACTATCCCCTACATCGAGGTTATAGGTTTCAGCAAAAGCGGGAAGGGCGCCTAAAACAATGAACAGGAACGCTAGAGCCATAAATATTTTTGTTTTTCTAACGAGGCAAGTCATCATCGAGACCTCCCATCAGAAGGAACTGTTACTGTGGTTATATTTCCAGGTTGAATCATTTCTATCTTCCACCCTTGAGGCGTTCTGGGAACCGCTTTCTTCACAGACCGTGCCTTTACCGGCTCCGCTGATGCTGTTTTTAACGGGGCAGGGTTACTCACGTCAGGCCCTCTATAAACAACTAATGACGTTGGTGTCTCTTCTTGGGCTGGTCGCAACGCCAGCCATAAATTTCCCAAACTTTGAGCCCATGCCGCAACCGCTGCTTCCTCTGGGGAAACCTCCACTACTGCTGTTTGTGCAACCATTTGTTTCTCTTTCGTACTCTCTTTTTCTTCTTTCCTCGCCATGACCCCGCCAATAGCAAGAACTTTTACTCGAGACAGAAGAAGTCGTGATGTAGGAGTTTCAACATCTTTTTCGCGATATACATGGAAAATATCAACATAATCTCCAGGTTTGAGCAGACCTCCAGTAGCCCGAACTTCATCGATAGGCAGGGCTATTGCCAACCGACCATTTGCAAGTTGGAAAGCAACTCCGAGCTTTTCTGGATCCAAGGATAATTTATTTTTCAGGACAGGGTCTCCTGTAGAGAGATCCATCATCGACGCCTTTCCTACCACATCGTCAAGAGAAAGCACTTCTTCTACTGGAATGCTGCTTCGAGACATACGCACAGCTTTTACATCTTCAGATGTAATAATGGAAAAAGCATCTTTGGGACGTGTCGCCACTACCACAGAAATAAGCTCTCGTTCTGCACGGGCAATTTTCTGTTTATAACTTCGTATCTGTTGGTACACAAGAAGTCCTGCCATGGTTCCCAACAACAGGGAAACAATTAGGAAAATGCCTCGCTTTTTCACGTCCTCACCTCACCTTTTATTGAATGAGCTTCACAGAATATCCGCCAAAGCTTCCACTTCCGCCACCAGCACTGTCTGGTATCACTTGCTCTACAAAACGACCAATAACTCGAGAGTCCTTACCCGTACCCTCCACACCTTCTAGGAAAAAATTAGCAAAACCGATAACTCGAACCTGTTTGCGGCCATGTACATCCCACTCAGCCACTACAGGCAACGTAATGAGGCGAGGGCTTTCATATAACTCATCGAGATGGGTCACATACCAGTCCCACGAAATATGCCCATCTTGATCCAAAATGTAATCTACCCCTTCTTTAATAATTTCTAAGGCTATAATGTAATCAATTCCGTCTTCTGTGGGGCCAGACATATTTCCCGGTTCTGTAGTAACCATCATATTTTCTGTCACGATGGCGTCATAACCGTATTTGAGTTTTTCACGAAAGTTATTCGCGCCGTTCCCTCCAAAAGCCAGTGCGTGAAAATTCCCAAAGTGTTGATAGCCTGTCTCGTCAGGGTTTGTAGGATCATGAGGCCCAATCTTTAAAAGATATTGTTCTCCGAAAACAAAACCGCTTTCCGGTTCCTGAATACCTAAAGGACGAAGCCCCTTAACTGACGATGCGGCTGAAAGACGTGCCGAAGCTTCTGCCTGGACAGTACTGCTTTCAAAGCCTAAAATTCTGGCGAAGGTCATGGAAACATTTTCCTGTCCCAGTACATGGCATGTTTTAGTATCAGGGAAAGTTACAGAATAATTCCCCTCATTCCTATTCTCAGAAGCAATACTTGTCGCCACTTGAGTGGCAGCGCTTTCACGAATGCCTTGATCCACCATGGCATTTCCAAGCTCCCAAGCCCCCCCTAAACTTCCGGCATCAGCAGCAGCCTGCAATCTCCAACGACTCAACACGAGACGGCCGTAATCTAAAGAAAGGGCGCCAGCGCCAAGAAGCACTACCAAACTTCCCGCTACCCACACCAGAACAGCTCCCCTACTTCTCTTTAATTGCCTATGGCTCTCTTTTCTCATGTCTATCACTCCGATCTAAATGCCGCCTTGGCCTGGGCTGTCCAGTTAGGAGTAAGCCCTTTCACAAAAGCACTCAAAGGCGTTAAAAATGCGACCGGGGCCTGCACTGTAACCACATCTTCCTTATAGGTCCCTTTATCTACTTCTGTGACGTTCACAGATACCTTGTCTTCAGACCACCTGACGGCTAAAATTTCTTTGACTCGAGCCTCTACATCTGAAGCAGAACCTCCTACAGCTGCCAGACGGGCCCCTTCTCGAGCTCCGTGATTTAACGTAAGGTATTGCTGCATCATCAAACCGAAATCTATTATTCCCATCACGAGAAGAAGCAAAAGGGGCAACACTATGGCAAACTCAACTAACGCCTGCCCTTCACTTCGTTTTTTCAAAAGTCTTCTCATTTCATCACCCCCGCTCACAGCAGGAGATATATGGCATATCCCACGGCAATAGATAGGGCATAAGGTACTTTTTCTTTACGATGTTCCCGCCCCGACCTCCATATGCTTTTAAAAAAAACCCTGGGGCCTCCAGCTAAAGCCAGCCAAAAGCTCTGGTAATCTATACCTTTAAAAGCCAAGGCTATCACTAACACGCCACCGGCTATGGACGAATACAAAACGAGATTCAAAGCACCCGGCCACGCCACCACAGCCCCTGTAGCCGCCAAAAGTTTCACGTCACCCGCTCCCATGCCACCAAGTAAATAAGGGATGAGGAACCACACAAACCCCAACACTGCCCCTACAAGAGACATGGAAACAGAGCCCGTTACTCCATGAAAGCACAACGCCGCCACTAACAGCCCATAGGTGAGCCAATTAGGAACCTTTTTATATTTCATATCGTAAAAGCCAGCCCAACATACGACTGCCAGCACTCCCCACTCCATACAGCCCCTCCTGTTTTAGAAAGAAAGGGCAGGAAAAACCTGCCCTTCGCTCAAAAATCCTATCTTCAACAATAGCCACATAAACTCATATTATTCTGGTACTACAAGTTTTGCTCCTACTCCACTAAAAAGATTTTTAAGGGGTGTAACAAAAGTTAACCCTATTCCAACTAACACTGCTACAGAAATCAACGCTATAATCAATGCGTACTCCACCAACCCCTGGCCTTCCTCATCCCACACAAGGTTACGAAGTCTTTCTAGCATCTATAATCCCTCCCCTTCTCTGTATCTGCAAATATTTTTACTACTGTTTTACAATAATAATAATGGGTTAATGTTTTTTCATACATAACGGAAGTTTCATAAATAAGGTGGGGAGACTCACTAAAATAAAAGGAAGATTAACTTATAAATAAAGGAATATTTCCCGCCTGTACGAATACAAAGGAGAGTACAAGAGAGGCGGAGATTTTTCTCCGCCTCTCTACGTGTGTTATATATTTTATTTGGGTTTAATCTTTTTCAGAAAAGTCTGAAGGAGAGCGCTCAGGGAGGCCCCATTTCCAGGCAAGAGCTACTGCTTGCCCTTTTTCCTGTAATTGCAACTTCTTAAGAATTTGGCTTATATGGTTCTGTATCGTTTTATTTGAGAGGATCATTTGTTTGGCTATGTCTCTTGAGGAGAGTCCGTGAGAGACCCAATAGAGAATCTGTTTTTCTCTATTGGTGAGAAGATCCATTTTTTCTCGAAATTCTGCATGGGTAGAGAAAGATGTAAGGAGCTTCGAAGCTACCTTGGGATCCACATAGCTTCCACCTGAGGCGACGGTTCTTAATGCAATGAGCAATTCCGTCAAACCAGAGGATTTAAGCACATATCCTTCTATTCCGGCTCGGGATATGCGAGTTATTTGATTTTCTCCATCCAAGGCTGTAATGATAATAAATTTACAGGGGCATCCTTTCTTTTTGAGCTGTGTTACGACCTCTATACCATCAAACTTCGGCATGCGTATATCAAGCATTACTATTTGGGGGTTGGTTCGCTCTATAACATCTACAGTCTCTTGTCCATCTCTGGCTTCCCCTACAACTTCCAGATCAGATTCAAGGTCCAGAACTTTTCGAAGGCTTTCCCTGAACATATTATGATCATCTGCTATAACTATCGTAATTTTTTCCATCACATATCATCCTCCGGAAGTGGAACACTCATAGTTACAACTGTACCCTTACCCGGTGCGCTATCAATGGAAAAATTTCCTCCAAAAAGACGCGTTCGTTCCTCCATATTCATAAGCCCATAGGAACCTCGTGTTTGAGCTGCCATTCTGGCTTTATTCACGTCGAACCCCATACCATCGTCTGCTATACGTGCGCTAAAAGCCTCACTCCCTGAGCTCAACGTTATTTTGATGCTTTTGGCTTCACCTCTTTGTATGGCATTATCCATGGCCTGATGAATAATTTTAAACAGATTTGAACGAAGAGCCATGGGCAAAGCAACAATATCTCCAGAAGATTGGAATGTAATATCAACTCCATACCGATCGCTAGCCTGCTTTGCATATCGTTGAAGGGCTACATCAAGACCCTCCTCCAGGCCTTGCGGGTAGATCTGGAAGAGGAAAGCTCTTATGTCTGCCATCGCTTCCTGCATCTGTGTTTTCACTTTGCGAAATTCAGCCAAGGCTTCTTCAGTACGGCCTGTCTGAAAATAACGATCCGCTAAATCATAAAGCATAATAGCCCCCGACAGCCTTTGAGCCGGCCCATCGTGAAGGTCTCTGGCCAAAGTTCGACTGTCCCTTTCTGCCAGACTTAAAGCAGCAAGAAGAACGCTAAAGCTTTTTTCGTTACTATCTCCTAACATGGCATTTATAGACTGATCCCGAAGAAGCTCTAATGCTAGCCGAAATTTGTTCGCCATCTCATCGCTGCGAGCTAAATACTTTAAAATCTCTCGTTCTTCAAGGCTTAAATACTCTCGTTGTTGTTTTAAATTCCTCTCTCGTTCCTCGAAAGTTGCCAGCATTTTCATCAGATGTTCCGCTCGGTCATATGCCTGACGTTGAGAAGGCTCATCCCCTTCCCTTGTGGCATCTACTAACTTTTGCCGAGCAGATTTATACGCTTCCTCAGCCTTATCTGAAGCTTCTATAAGCTCGACAATGTTTTTTTGAACAAAATCAAATTTTTCGCGTATTTCCTTCAACCTAGTGGATTCTTGCTCTCGGATACCGGAAACACTGGCCAAATTCGATGAAATATACCCGCTTACTTTTTCGTGAATATTTTTCAACCTGGTATAAATCGAATCGCTTTTCATGGGCCTCCTCCGGTCTATAAATTTATTTTTAATAAAAACACCGCTAATCCATACATATTTCATAGAAAGTCAATAAATTATATCATGAAAAATCAATAAAGAATTTAATTTTTAATATTCAATTTTATAGGGCTATTGGTATTATACCAGCATCAACAGACAAGAGGAAAGGCTTTTACCTCGAAGAGAGGCAAAAGCCTTCATAACAAAAACAAACTTTAATTAACTTTAAGCGCAAGAAAGCTTAACGCAAACGCTGCACTACCATGGCTACCCCTTGCCCGCCACCAATGCAGGCACTGGCTATTCCCAACTCTTTATCTGCATGTTTAAGGGCGTAAAGAAGAGTTGTGAGTATTCTGGAGCCTGTCGCTCCGATAGGGTGTCCAAGAGCTATGGCGCCACCATGAATATTTAATTTATCCATGTTGAAGGGCATAATGCGATGGCAGGCGATAACTTGGGCTGCAAAGGCTTCATTAATCTCTATAAGATCCATCTCTTCCAAAGAGAGTCCGGCCATATCGAGAGCTTTCGGCATGGCAACTGTGGGGGATATTCCAAAAAGCGAGGCATCAATAGCAGCGTCAGCGTATCCCAAGATTCGAGCAATAGGAGTATATCCATTTTTCTGTGCCCACTCCTCATGGGCTACAACCACAGCACTACCAGCGTCGCATAGGGCAGAGCTGCTTCCGGCGGTAATTGTTCCTCCTTCTTTAAATATGGCAGG
>NZ_DHFC01000018.1:140158-193005 GCF_002400205.1 Aminobacterium sp. UBA4834
AGACGTCCTAAAGCTTCAAGAGTTGTATCCTTCCTCGGAATTTCCTCGCTATCAATAGCAATATCGCCTTTTTTTCGATCATGAATAAAGAGAGGGACTGTCTCTTCGGCAAAGAGCCCCTCCTCCATTGCCCTCACTGCTTTCTGATGGCTCGCTAAGGCAAATTCATCTTGTTCTTGCCTGGAAATGTGGTGTTCCTCCACTAAACGTTCTGTAATGGCCCCCATTAAGGCTCCTGCTACCGGACACATAAATCCATCTTGATGTAAAACATCGAGAGCCTTTTTTTCTCCCATGCGATGTCCCCACCGAGCTTCTGGAAGAAGATAGGGCGTGTTCGTGGCGCTTTCCATTCCTCCCGCCACACCAACGCTAATATCCCCAAGACGGACTCGATCGGCAAGAAGCATAACTGTTCTCAGGCCAGATCCACACCGCTTGTTTACAGTGAAAGCCGGAACATCCTGAGGGACATCCCCTTTGACCATGGCAATTCGAGCAGGGTTAGCACCTACACCGGCTTGCCATCCGTTTCCCATAATAACTTCTTCAACATCTTCCGGGTTTATACCTGAACGTTTTATAGCTTCCGCTATGGCAACACCGCCGAGGTCGGGAGCTTGGAAAGACTTCAGGGAACCGCCATATTTCCCCCCTGGAGTTCGACAAGCGCTCAGAATAACGGCCTTGGTCATTTCGCAACCCCCTCGCAAAGATATTCTTCCGTCCCTTGCATGATGCAAAGATCTTTACTGACTTCAAAATTTATTCCTGTATTAGACTGAAGATCTTCAAGCTCAATACCTGGAGCTATTTCTGTTAAAACCATGTGACCGTTCTGTTTCCTTATAACGCAATATTCAGTAACTATAGTGGAGACTATGCCTGCCCCTGTAAGAGGCAAGGTGCATTTCTTTACGAGTTTTGGACGCCCTTTTTTGTCTAAATGGGTGGTAGCTACATACACCGCTTTTGCTCCGGTAACAAGATCCATGGCCCCCCCCATTCCTGGCACAAGTTTGCCGGGGATCCACCAATTCGCTAAATTACCCTCCTCGTCCACTTCCAAGGCTCCCAGTACTGTGGCGTCAAGATGGCCCCCTCGAATAAGCCCGAAGCTCATGTCGCTTGATACTATGGAGGAGCCGGGGAGGAGACTGAGGCCTCGGCCACCTGCTCCAATAAAACGAAGATCCGCCTCTTCAGGGGATGGGCCTGCTCCAACGACTCCATTTTCCGTTTGCATAATGACTTGAACGTTTGGGGGGATGAAATCTGACACAAGAGTAGGGATCCCTATGCCTAAGTTCACAACAGACCCGTTATCGAAATCAAGAGCTATTCTCTTGGCTATTCTTTCCCGAACAATCTTTTCATCAAGTTCTGGAAGCATAGTATCCATCTCCTTTCAGAACAAGAATATCCACAAGAATTCCAGGAGTTACAACGTCGTTGGGATCTATTTCTCCCTCTCTAAGAATGGAGTCTACTTCGGCGATAACAATATCGGCTGCAGTAGCCATTATGGGATTGAAGTTTCTGTTGGTTCCAAAGTAAGTTAAGTTTCCACACCGATCGGCTCGATAGGCACGAATGAAGGCTACATCTGCCCGTAACGGTAGCTCTAAAATATATCTTTCCCCCTCAACCTCTATAATTTGTTTTCCTTCCTCATAACACGTACCAACGCCAGTGGGCGTTAAAATTCCTCCTAACCCAAAGCCTCCGGCCCGAATACGTTCAACAAAGCTGCCCTGAGGAACAAGTTCAAGCTCAAGTTTGCTTTCGTTGAACAAACGCTGAGTCTCTTTATTCAGACCGATATGAGAGGCTGTTACCTTACGAATCTGCCCATTTACAACGAGCTTCCCATGACCAACCCCTTTGGGATATTTTTCATTCGCATATACAGTGTCATTCGCAATAAGATGCAAGTTATTGATGTCAGTAGAAGCTAATGCGTCTACCAGGGTGTAGGGAACCCCACCGTAATTAAAACCACCTACCATCAACGAGGCTCCAGGCTTAACGTATCGCACTGCCTCTTCTGCCGACATAACTGGTTTAATAGTTTTTTTGGGCATATGCAGAACCTC
This sequence comes from Aminobacterium sp. UBA4834, assembly GCF_002400205.1. Classification (NCBI taxonomy): domain Bacteria; kingdom Thermotogati; phylum Synergistota; class Synergistia; order Synergistales; family Aminobacteriaceae; genus Aminobacterium; species Aminobacterium sp. UBA4834. Next base: position 142,255 of record NZ_DHFC01000018.1, read on the forward strand.
CCTTTTATTGTTGTTCTGTCTTTTCAAATACAGGAGAGACGATACGAGAAGCTCTTCGTCTCTGAATAAAGTACATAGACCCAATGATTCCCACGGCTATGCAATTAGATATAAGGGCTGGGTGGATGAGCAAAAAAGGAACTGCAAGTAATGCAGCCCTTCCCCAGAGAGGGAGATGGGTAACAAAATAGCCCTGAACTCCTGCTGCCAGTCCAATAATCCCCAGGAATGCAGTGACACATCCGATAATAATTTTGACGATGCTGCCTTGAAATAGGAGGTAGCTGTTGTACACAAACATGTAGGGGACAATAAACCCTGCCACAGCAACCACTAACGCTGTAAATCCAGTTTTCATTGCGTTAGAACGAGCTATTCCGGCTGCTGCGTAGGTAGCGAGTGCCACAGGGGGGGTTACGTCTGCTAAAACGCCAAAGTAAAGGCAAAAAAGATGGGCGGACATCATGGGGACTCCCATCTGAGCCAGCGCTGGCGCTGCCAGTGTAGACGTAATGATATATTGAGCTGTGGTAGGGACTCCCATGCCGAGGATAATAGATCCGATCATGGTCAAAACAAGAGCTAAGGGGAGGATTCCGTAAGAAAGGCTCATGACAAAAGAAGAGAAAGCAAGGCCAACGCCAGTAATGCCGATAATGCCAATAACGATGCCGGAACAGGCACATGCCGCTGCCACATCTACAGCGCCAATAGCTCCATTAATAAGAGCGTCGAGGACGCGTTGGGGCGTCATCCGATATTTCTTCTCTCCCAACCACGATGCCCCTATAAGACAAAGGATCGACCAAAAGACCGCTTTTACAGCCGAATATCCCGTAGCAAGAAAAGCAATAAGAGTAATGATAGGTATTAAAAGATGCCATCCCTCTCGGAGTACTGGGCCGATTTTAGGCACTTCTTCGTTTGTCATGGCGCGAATACCCCTCTTCCCGGCCCTGAAATGAACCATGGCCCATATGGAAAAGAAATACAGGGCTGCTGGAATAGCGGCCGCTACAACAATGTCCCAATAAGAGATTCCTAAAAACTGGGCCATAATAAAAGCTGCCGCCCCCATTACAGGTGGCATAACCTGCCCGCCTGTAGAGGCTGCCGCTACAACAGCACCGGCAAATTCAGATTTGTACCCCGCACTTTTCATAAGAGGGATTGTAAAAGCCCCTGTCGTAACTGTATTCGCCACAGAACTACCAGAGACAGTTCCCATAAGGGCACTGGCAACAACCGCCGCTTTTGCGGGACCGCCGCGACTTTTTCCTGTTAAAGCTATGGAGAGATCGATAAAAAATTGTCCCGCTCCAGAAACGTTAAGAACCGCTCCGAACAAGACGAATAGAAATATAAAGGAGGCAGAAACTCCCAAGGGGACTCCAAATATGCCGTCTGTACGCAAATATTGGAAAGGTGCTATTTCTTCAAGGGCAAAACCTCCATGGGCTAGAATACCAGGGAAGTAGGGCCCTAAAAAGGCGTACAGCAGGGCTATAGTAGCCATAATAGGCAAAGGAAGCCCCATAGATCTTCGTGTTCCTTCTAGAACGAGAAGAACCATGACTGTGCCCCAATAAATATCGGAGGGGATAGGTGCCCCTTCCCGTATGGTAATTGCTTCCCAATTAAGAATAATATTGAGACATCCCGCTATAAGGAGCCCTGCTAATATCCAATCCCACCAATCAATACTGTTTTTAGGCCTTTTTCTCGACACGGGATAAAGAAGAAACATAAGAGCCCCCATAAAGAGCCAATGTATGCTTCGCTGATACATAGCCGAACGCAATCCGGATACAGCTGTATAAAGATGAAAAATAGATGCAGATAAGGCTAGGAAAGCTACTACCAAATATCGCCAACCGTGGAGATCCCGTTTTTTTGAATCCATTTCCACTTCTACTGGCTGTACATCCTTCGGTGAAAGTGTTGAAGGATCTGTCATTGAGCTTCCCCCCAGTCTAATCCCCCCTTAAGCGGGAGAGTCTGAGCTCTCCCGCTTAATAAAGGGAGACTTATTTCATATCTATGCCTTGTTCTTTAAAATATTTAATGGATCCTGACGTAAAGGGGATTATTCCTACACTCGCTTCTTTGGGGACAAAATGAGATGCCTGCTGGGTTACATCCATAAAAGCTTTCGCTTTTTCAATAATTGTTTTTACGAGGTTATATCCAAGCTCTTCTGGCATATCTTCGCGCACAACAAGAAAGTTGCCATCGGCGACAGTGAGGATGTCTTCGTCAATACCTGGATATGTCCCTTTCGCTATGTTGTACGAGAAGAGGAATGGATTTTTCTCCACGATGTTATTCACTACATCTTGAGGGAGAGGAATCAATACTATATCCCGAACAGCCGCTACCTCCAGTACTGCCGACCCTGGAGCTGCAAAGTTCCAAAATACGGCGTCTATATTGCCATCTTTCAGAGCCATAACGCCCTCAGGCTGTGTAAGTTGCTGTTTTTGAATGTCTTTATCCGGATCAATTCCAGCAGCATTAAGGATAATATTGCTTAATATTTGATCTCCTCCGCCAGGGGCTCCCACAGACACCTTTTTACCTTTAATATCTCCAAAAGATTTAATGCCTGTTTTTGTTGTAGTTACAAGATGCTGGGGGGCAGGGTACATATGCATAAGAATTCTCAACGGCAGTTTTCCATCTTGTTCAAAGGCTTCGGTACCTGTATAAGCTTGGTACAAAGTAGACCCCATAGACATTCCTATCTGGGCTTTTCCAGATGCTACAAGACGACAATTTTCTTTCGAGGCAGCTGTTGAGCGCGAAGTAGCTTTCACGCCAATATCCGCTTTGGTGAGTATCTCTGCCATAGCTCCACCCAAGGGATAGTAGGTTCCGCCAACCCCACCAGACCCTATGGTGATAAAGGTTACGGCTGCTGCTGTAGCGCCCAAAGCAATGAGAGCTAGAACCGCTATCAGGGCTATCCATTTTTTCTTCATACTTAGACCCTCCTTTTGCGAGTTACCCTACTCTTATTGTCTAGGCAGCAATATGTCTCTCGCTGCCCTCAGCCCTTTCTCTAAACGAGTAAAGATTTCGTCTACATCTTGCTCTGTTACTATTAAGGGAGGCGCTACTAAAAACTGATCTCCCTCTATGCCATCTATTTGGCCTCGACCGGGGTAAACAACAAGCCCTTGCTTTAAGCATTCGTTTGTTACCACACCTGCAGCATTGACTGGAGATGGGAAGGCTTGGCGAGTGGCAGGATCCGCTACTATTTCAATACCCCTCATGAGCCCCATTCCCCGAACATCACCTACAATAGGTATCTCGTAGAGGCTCTGTAGTTTTTTACCAAGTCTCTCTCCTTGAATATAAGCATTTTCTACCAATCCTTCTCGTTTGATTAATCGGAGAGTTGCCGTAACAGCTGCGGCAGTTACTGGATTTGCGTTATACGTGTGACCATGCTGAAAAGCTCCGCTACCTTCCTTTAGAGTTTCAATAATTTCATCCTTCACGATGAGAGCACCTACTGGAGAATAGCCACCAGACAGAGCTTTTGCTGAACAAATCATATCGGGCACAACGTTCCAATGGTTCAAACAAAAGTTTTTCCCTGTTCGACCAATGCCTGTCATGATTTCATCAGCAATGAGAAGCACATCATATTTTGAGCAAATATCCCGTACTATCGGCCAATATTCCTTAGGTGGATGGAGTCCTCCAACAGTAGAACCAACAATCGGTTCAGCTACAAAGGCAGCAATATATTGAGCACCGATTTTCCGAATTTCATGTTCGAGATCATAGGCACAACGAATATCACAGGAAGGATACGATAATCCGAAGGGACAACGGTAACAATAATGAGAAGCTATTTTAGGATAATCTTGATAGAGAGGATAGAAGGTTCGCCGCCGAGCCATACTGCCGGCTAAGCCCATGGTACCAATTGTGCTTCCATGATAGGAGTTCCATCGCGCAATCATTACATATTTAGCGGAACTAACCCCATCTCGTTCTACAAAGTACTGTCTGGCCAGCTTGAGAGCCGATTCTATGGCCTCGCTCCCGCCACTTACAAGCCATACGTAGTTCAGTTCCTCTGGGGACATGGATGCCACTTCTTTTGACGCTTCCATAGTTGCTTCGTTATACCATCGCGAAGGGTGAGCAAATTCAAGAGTTGTAAGCTGTTTATAGATAGCATCAGCTATCTCTTTGTTCCCATGCCCCACACTGGAAAGTAAGGCCCCGCTACAACCGTCAATATAGGGCTTCTTATCTTCATCAAAAATATAAATTCCTTCCCCCCTGACCGCCTTTTTTAAAGCCGTTTTATAACTACGAGGAATCATAGCTCCATACTCCGGCACACAAATCATCCCCTCTCTGTATTTTGATAACATACTCTCTCTGTAACAACCTGGCCGGAACTTACAGAGAAAAAGCCTTAAAGTGGAAAAAACGGAGAGAAAGCTGAAGAATAATTTCGTTGTGCACAAAAAGAAGTATACGCTACTTATATTCTATTTTTATGAAGTTTTTCCTTCATCAATAATAGAATCTTCAATCTCTTTTGTCAATTGCAACAAAAAACAGAGCTGCTCTAAAAAACAGCTCTGTTGATCATCATCTTTATTATTCCGATTGGAAGGGATGTCTACTGATTTTGAGTTCCTTTCTCCTGCGTTGTTTTGTCTTGCGTTCCGTCACTCTGTTCCAGAGTAAATCCCTTTTGAGTAAAAATATATCGATCCCCCATAAAGAGAACTTCTGTGAGGCGGTACGTTCCTAAAACTTCAGAGTAGAAAGGGATAAAGGCTTCCAAAGTTGTTTTAGCCGCCCTACCAATATCTTTCTTTTCCAGCGCATAGCAGAGGGTCATATCGATCATAGGGTGCCGTATATTTACAGATAAAACCTTTTCAGGTTTACGAGCCACAGTGTGGTCAGGTTCTGGAAATTTAATGGCTACCCTCTTTTTTTTCTCGCTTACCACTAAATCTTTATCATCTAAAGACTCGAAGTGATGGGAGCGATCGATGGTTTCGTTGAAGAGCCGCACATCGAAGGGGGCATCTTCTATAAGCCATTTAATTGGGATTGTAAGCAAATATGTCGGGCTCATAATTTCAGTAACTCCCGCTTCATTCATGGCAATCAAGCGAATTTCGCCAATTTCCTCGCGGAAACGATTCAGGTACGTTACGTTTTTACAGCGTCCGATAAGGTAGAGCTTATCACTATTGCTTATCCGATTATCGGTAATAGCTTTTTTCAAAATATTTTCAAACTCACTTTGTGCTCCCCCTTCATACAAAGTTTCCGCAAGAATTCTGCTATTAAGGGAGACTTCGTATCCGTTATCTATATTTCTCTGCAAACAATCTTTTGCCTCGTCCATCTTATTGAGCTGAGCGTAGGTTACACCTGCAAACAGGAAATTTTGCCAGTCTGCATTGTGTGACTGTCGAATAATTTCTTCAAGGTCCGAAAGAACTTGTTGATGGTCACGGGTTTCATTGAGGCGGATTTTTTCCATTAATACACTCGCCCACAGAGGATCTTTACGGAAAATGGGACGATGTGTCGATAGAAATTTATCGAGGCATGAGTGCACAAAATCGGCATCATTTTGCTTAGAGAGAGCAAAGTGATACCAAAAAGGCGGAAATGCTTCAAAAGCCGTGTTATCGCGAAGCAGACGCTCTAACCTACGGTGCTGAATATCAGAGTTCCCTGCCTTTACGCTCTCTACAAATTCATTAATTTGTTTTTCAGTTAGACGATAGTGATCGTCAAGATTGTACTTCTTGATAATAGACCAGGAGGCCGTTAGAAGATCTTTGCGAATGACGTTGAGAGAGTTGAGTTTTTCGTCATCAAGCGACTCGATCATAAGTTCATTTTCTGTCTTATATTCTTCAAGCTGCCGTTGATAGTTGACATACATGGAGCCCATAGAAGAGACCGCGGTTACTGCCGCTGAAACCACATCAGAGGGAGAAACTTTTACCCCTGCTAACAGATTAAAAAAAGTGCGCTCCATCTTCTTTTGATAACTTCTCTGCAGGCGTTCCCTTTTCCGATCAGAGATAATCTCATCTTTCAATGTGTCCATTAACTTCGCAAGAAGTTTAACAATCTCCTCATCAGGAATAGCATTGAGATTAAGATTATTAATGATGTTGTCATACTCGAAGGTAAGTACTACCTTGTCGTTGTACGAAACTATTTTACTTAACGAATAGGTGCAGTAATTCAGGGCTTGCACCACTTCCATAGGGTCGTATTTTTTCTCCTCATGGAGGGTCACTTCTGCTCTTGAAGGGGAAACAGCTATCCAGCCGAACGCAAGAGTACATAAAATACATATTGCAAGAATGCGCTTCATTGTATATTTTTTGCCTCCAATAGAATCATGATTCATATACATTACCATAAAAAACTCCCTGAAAAGGAGGAAGCCCTCTCCAGGGAGAAGAAACCTATGTGTACAGTAATGAACGAACATGTTTCAAGGGATGTGGTTATTTCCGGACAGAGACCTCTACCGAGTTCCCAGTCTGGAGGTGGTTTCCACCAGAGATAACAACGAGATCTCCTTCTTTTACTCCCTCCGTAATCTGTACCGCCGTGTCAGTTTTTAATCCCAAGGTGACTGGTGTATGTTTTACTTTCCCATCCTCAACTAAGAGGACAGATGGACTTTCACTGTTCGTAAAAAGAGCCTCTGGAGGAACAACAAGGGCTTCAGGCCGCTCCTCTTGAACCATGAAAACCCTCGCAAACATTCCTGGACGCAATTGATAGCCGCTCTTTCTGTTATCAATGAAGAACTCCACTTGAACAGTGCGAGTGTCCTCTTTTACGAAGGGGCTCATTCGTGCTATTTTGCCCTCAAAAACCCCATCTCCCAGCCCATCTGCTTTTATAAGGCCCACCATACCTTTAGAGAGAGAGAAAGCTCTCGATTCAGGAACCCGAACCACAGCCTTAAGAGTATCTACATTCGCGATCTCGGCAACGGCAGTAGAGGGTGTCATCATTGTGCCTACCGTATGAGCATAGTCGTTCAATACAATTCCATTAATAGAGGCCTTTATGGAGTACTCAGACAAGGAAACTTCCAAGTTTTGAAGCTGCGCCCGTGTCTGATCTACCGAAGCCTTCGCCAGTTGAGAGCGAGCTTCAGCCTGGAGATAGGCGGTCTCTTTGTTGTCTAGTTGCTGTTGCGTTGCATACCCCTCTTTAACGAGGCGCTGATAGCGTTCCCACTCTACCTTCGCGTTGTTAAGAGCTGCTCGCGCTTCCGCTACCTGAGCTTCAGATACAACAATACCCGCCTTTAATGAAGCAATTTGGGCATCTATGTCCCGATGATCAAGAACGGCTATGACGTGCCCTTTTTGAACTTTATCGCCCTGATGGGCTCGGAGTTCCTCAAGACGCCCCGTTACTTTTGGGTAGAGGGTAACACGCTCTATAGCTTCAATAGAACATGTCTCCTCAAACCCCTGGCGTAGCAGTGGCATTTCCTTTACAGGTACAGCAACAACTTTGGCCACTTCCGGAAGATGAGAAGGAACGTTCTGTGAAGCTTCCGGTTTGTCTTTTAATGGCCCCCAGATAAGCCATGCAAGTGCAGCGACTACAAAGATGAAAGGAATAATAATTTTCTTTTTGAATTTCACTACGCCATCACTCCTCTATGGAAGAAAGAACTGGTTCGTCTACTAAATTTCCTTCCGCCTTTTTGAGACGGACAATTGTATACGCATAGTTTCGAAGGGCTGCAGAGTGTTCCTGCATAGCTTGGGTTAACGAGGCCCGGGCATTTAAAACATCAAGCTGAATACCCACGCCCTCCCTATATCCAACTTCCGCAAGACGAAGGGTTTCTTTTGCCAAATCCAAATTCACTTTAGCCTCTTTTAAAACTTGAGCAGCCGTATCTAAATCTAAATATACAGACTGTACTTCTGTTCGAATAGCCTCTTCTTTTTTTTCTACCCCTCTTTTTGCCTGTTCCAACAAGGCTGTTTGCTGAACCACTCGCCCATGGGTGGCACCGCTATCAATAATGGGAATATCTACATTTAGACGAGCGAGCCACGTATCTTTTTTATCGTATCCTGTCTGGTTCGGATCATCGTAACGATACGATCCTGACACAGATACAGAAGGCCTTAATCCACTTTTAGCTATCTCTACCGACTGCTCCCGCTCCTTAACCAGGTTTTTAGCTCTCAACAATTCTGGGCGGAGTTCAAGCGCCTTCGCTAAAGAGAGAGCCGGATCTCCTCCATCTATAGGAACATACGCTATTTTCCCCTGTATCATATACGAAGCGTCAGGAGCAAGATTCAATAGTTCAAAAAGATCAAGGTGGGCAGTTTTAAGGTTATTCGTTGCCCTGATCAATGCCGATCTATTTTCTGCAAGTTGTTTCTCAGCGCGGGTAATTTCAAGCCCTGTAGCCAGGCCCAGCACCCGTTTTTTCTTAACTTCTTCCAGATATTTTTCTGCAAAAGCTAACGCGTCTTCAGCAGTAGCTACATTTTCTTTTTCCAGCAAAACAGCATAGAAACGATTATAAACATCAAGAGCTATTTGTTCTCTGGTTTCCTTGTAAAAGTTTTCGGCTTGTAAAAGGCCATAGGAGGCTTGCCGCTTCCCCGCCCTGATTTGTCCCCCTTTGTAAAGAGGCTGAGTGAGGGTCACGCCAGCACTATAAACATCTTCTTCAAGGATGTCTTCTTTCCCTGCCTCACGGCGTGTATAGCTGGCTCCAGCATTGAAGGTGGGAAGACCTTCTGCATCAGCTTCAACTATCTTTCCCTTGGCTCGAACAAGTTCTTCTCTGGCAGAAAGGATATCCAGGTTTCTCTCTTCTGACAGTTCCAGTGCCATTTTGAGAGTTAATGGCTTTTCATCAGAAGCAAGAGCACTGGAATATGTTCCCGCACACCCCCAGAGCACCCCACATAAAACAGCAACACTGTATATGGTTTTTCTTATTCTCCTCATTTTTCCCCTCCACCCATACTCGTACCAGGATTGCCAGCCTGAACTACTGTTTTTTCTCCTCCTCTGATGCGAAAGAACAACGCCTTTACTTTTTCCTTCCCATCTCCAAGAATAACGTAAACTGCAGGGATAACGAAGAGGGTCAAGAAAGTCGAGGTCAGCATTCCACCAATAACGGCAGTAGACATGGGCTGCCGAATTTCGCCGCCTTCGCTCAGCCCCAACGCTATAGGAACAGCTGCAATAACTGTGGATAGGGCCGTCATTAATATAGGCCGTAACCGAAGGGGAGCTGATTCTTCCATAGCAGTGAGCCCGTCATATCCTGCCGCGCGACGTTGGTTGGCGAAGTCCACCAGGATAATAGCGTTGTTAACAACTATTCCGACAAGAAGGATAATTCCCATCATGCTCATCATATCTATTTCCATTCCTGTTAACAACAAAATAAAAAACACACCTGATGTCGCAAGAGGTAACGAGAACATGACCATCAAAGGATAGAGGAATGATTCAAACTGGACAGCCATAACCATATAGACCAGAACGATAGCAATAGCTAAGGCCATTAAGAGTTCTCTGAAGTTCTCTTGCATATGTTTCGATGAGCCGGTTGGTATAAGCCGTACACTGCCATCTACCGGAGCATTCTGCTTAAAGGCATTCATAACAAGGGCCATTCCCTCTCCTGAAGATATTCCGGCAGTATTGGCACTTACAGTAAGGGAGCGCTGTCGATTATAGCGTTTTACCAGAGTTGGTCCGCGCCCTTCCTCTACGTTAATGAGTCCGGGGGCCTTCACTAATTTCTTGCTCCCATCTTTGAAAGTAAGACTTTCTATATCTGCCAAACTTCGGCGATATCCTTCCTCGGCCTTCACTCTAATGTCATATCGATATCCGCCGTCTTTGAAAACTCCAGCCTTGACACCACCAAAATACGCCTGAATATCTTTGGAAAGATCTCGTACGTTAATATCCATTTCATCGGCCAATCCACGATTAATACTCACATTTATTCGGGGGCTATCGAGACGTACGTCTGTGGTAATGTCAGCTAGACGATCATCTTTCTCAAGATCCTTTTTCATCGCTTCTCCTATACGGGAAAGCTGCTCCGTGTCTTGACCAACAAGGGTCAGAGTAATGTCGGAGCCCCACGTTCCAAAGGTAAGTTCCGCATCTTTGTACGAAGAAAACTGTTTTCTCATCTGTCCCATAATAGCCTTCGAAGGGGCCCGCTGTTTACGAGGAATGAGGGTTACATTCAGCTTACCTTTATTCACTTCCTTCCCCATACCAGAACCGATGGTGGCGTAGGTATAAGCCACTTCAGGATATAAACGAACAGATTCACCTAGCTCGAGAAGGAATTGTTTCGACTCTTCAAGAGACGTTCCTGCTGGAAGCTCAAAGCTAATGGTAAAGTCTCCCCGGTCCTCGTTAGGGAAAAAGCCCGTTCCCAATCTGCTGGCGATGATAAGACCTACTATAAAGAAAACGCTCGCCGCTCCGAGAACGAGAAAGCGATGACGCAGACAGACATGTAATGCCTTCTTATAAGAGTTTTCCATTCCTCTAAGAAAATTCTCGATTTTAGAAGCTATTCTCCCTGGGTTATCTCTCTTCAGAATTCGAGAGCAAAGGAAAGGAGATAAAGTGACAGAAAGAACCAAAGAAATAATGATCGTCATAACGACTGTTATTCCAAAGGCATAGAAAAATCGCCCAATAATTCCACCCATAGATGCCACTGGAGCAAAAACACATACTGTAGTTGCAGCTCCGGCTATAACGGAGAAACCTACTTCGCTTGTGCCTTCAGATGCTGCCAGAAATGCCGTTTTCCCTTGTTCCATGTGGCGATGGATATTCTCAAGAACCACTGTAGTTGCGTCAACAACCATGCCTACCGCCAGAGAAAGGCCCATCATGCTCAAGTTGTTAATGGTTATTCCCAAACCTCGCAATACGATCAGGCTCCCTAAAAGACAGACAGGGATTGTTACTACCGTTACGAAGGTCGCTCGGAATGTTTGAAGGAAAAAGAGCATGATCAAAGAACAAAGCCCGATTCCGGCAAGCATATCCCACCCTACACCAGTCATCGATTTTCGAACGAAGTCAGAAGTATCTGAAAGTACCAGAAGCTTTACACCTTCTGGAGCCAATTTCTTTAGGCCGTCGAGTTGCTTCATTACATCATCTGCCAATGAAACTTCGTTAGCTCCACGTTGCTTCAAAATATCGAGAAGGATAACCGGCTCTCCATTATAGGTGGCCACAGACCGAACATCTTCGAAGCCGTCTTCTACCTTCGCCACGTCTTGAAGGCGTATAACGGCGCCGTCCCGAGAAACAATAGGGAGGCTCTTGAGTTCTGCAACAGAGCCATATTCTCCTTCAAGCCTGATACTGAGTTCTCGGCGTTCAGATTCAAGGCGCCCGGCAGGGAGTTCTACGTGTTTATCTTTAATGGCGTCCCGAACATCCTGTACCGTTAAATTTCGGGCCTCAAGAAGTGCTGGATTCAGCCACACACGTATCTCCCTATTTCGCAGACCGATAGTGTCTACATTTCCTACTCCATTAACGGCCTGGAGCCGCTCTTTTACAACTTTATCAGCATAGTGAGACATGACCCGATAAGGAGCTGTCCCTACAACACCTAAAGTGATAACCGGACTATCGGCAGCTGAGAACTTCTGAACAATGGGAGTATCAGCTTCTACCGGCAAATCAGCAATGGCCAAATTTACCTTATCCCGAACATCTGCCGCTGCCGCGTCTATGTCTCGACCAAGCTCGAATTCCACTATTACAAGAGAACGCCCTTCATAGCTGCTAGAGCGAATACTCTCTATTCCAGAAATGGTGTTGAGCTGTTCCTCCAACACATCTGTTACGTCATTATCCATAACGGTAGGGCTAGCACCCTCCATTGTGGTAGAAACCACGACTAATGGGAAATCTACGTCTGGAATTCGCTCCATACCCATATTTCTCATGGCCAAAAGACCAAAGAAAATAAGAGCAAAAGTTCCAATTAAAACAGTAACAGGTCTTCGTAAAGAAATATCGGTAACTTTCATAGGTTTCCTCCTCTAATTGGAGCTGCTAATCCATCTAAAATAATAGAAACTATATCATTGTCCATATTTTTTTCCGTTATATCGAGATAGCCAAAAGCTATTTGTCGTGAGAGACCAGTAATAAGGGAATGGATCATGGCTTCAGCAAGAAGTGGATTAACGAGGCGAAACTCGCCGCTAGAAATTCCCTCCGCAATAATTTGACGAACACCATTTCGTATAAACTGAAGCGGATGCTCTTCTGGGTTATAGCTGCGGCGGAGCTCTACATCCTCATGAAAAGCCAATATCATTGCTGAATTTATTTTACGATTTTGTTTCATGCCGTTTAAGACGGTTTGTATAATATCAGCTAGTGCTTCTTTCATACTTGACGGCGAATCGTCTATTACAGAAGCCACTTTCTGGTTTAGAGGTTCTACATTCTTGTCTAGCACAAAAGCCATAAGCTCGCGCTTATTTTTAAAGTAGTTATAGACAGTTCCTTTGGCAACGCCAGCCTGCTGGGCTACCCTATCCATAGTCGTGCCTTTCCAACCGTAATCTTCTAAAACTTTTCGCGCAGATCTGTATAAGAGGTCACGCATTAATTCTCCTACTACTGCCTTTTTCTTAGAATGAAGTCGAGACATTAAATTCCCCCAATACATTTGACTCTGAGGCCAAAAAAATGACTTGATAGTCAACTTGAGTCATTATAAAGGATTTTATTAAGCGGTCAAGGGGGAAAACACGTAAATGAATGTGCCTTCATTCTGTAGGCTTTCTTCAAATAATCGTGTAGAATAATATTAAGGAAATAACAATATATTTCATATTTATAAGGGAGTGTGTAGGATATGAAATATATAAGCAGTATCGGAGGCCGGCTAGGTTTCGGATATTCGCGCCAGCGAGGTAGAATATGAATTTTATACGTGGAATCGATTTAAGAATGAAGCAAGAAGAATTCAAACACTTTCTCTGGAACCAAAATATTCATCATTCTCTTGTTTTTAGTTCTATAGGGCTTTTTATAGAAAGTATGGCCTTTGGTTATGTTTTAAAAGCTAAATTGACTCGCTACTTTCCTTTTTACATCACTCTTTTTCTCGCAGCTCTTGGAATCATTCCCCTTTTAATATACCTGAATAAAAGAAGAATGGATTTTATGCCTCGTGGGGGGAATGTGTTTGGATGTTTTTTTCTTTTCGCTATCCTTATCTATGCCTCTTTTCTCAGCATTATGAACCAATACTATACAGGCGCTATTTCTGAATACATTATTGTAATGTTTAGCCTTGCTTCTTTTTTTTATATCCCCTTTTTACCGTCACTGTTCATATTTATTGGTTCGCATCTTTTCTTTGTTTACACTCTGCTTCATATACATTCCCACTACCTACTTCTTCAGGACCACGTTGTCAATTCAACGGCGGCCCTCTGCCTCGCTTTTTTCATTTCCAGGCTTACGTATAATCAGAAAATGGCAGCGTTTATAAATAGTAAAACTATTGAAGAGCAAATGGAAGCACTGAGAGAAATTTCCATAAAAGATGGGATGACCGGCCTTTTTAATCACAATTACATCTGTACGCGGCTGGAAGAGGAAATACGGCGTACCAAGCGATATAAAACCCCCCTCTCCATCGGGATCTTTGACCTCGATGGTTTTAAAAACGTTAACGACACTCATGGTCATCAAGAAGGTGACGCTATTCTTATTTACGTAGCACAGCAGATGAGAGAAACCTTTCGAGATACCGACCTCATTGGAAGGTATGGAGGGGATGAATTTCTTGTTATATTCCCAGAAACAGAGGTGGAAGATGCCGTCATTGCCGCAGAAAGATTTCGACAAGTTTTAACGACACCAAACAGCCAAGGAACCTATACGTCTATTTCCGTCAGTGGGGGGATCGTAAAATTTAATGGTGAAGATACCCTCGAGGCATTTATACATAAAGCAGATATTCTTCTTTACAATGCGAAGAATTTAGGGAAAGACCAAATATCGTGGTAACGTTGGAATATATTGGCTTGAGAATGCATTATCTTAAAGAAAAGATTGTTACTGCTTGGCAAGAACAAAAAAGGTTGCCCTTATGAGGCAACCTTATATATTCATGGCGGAGAAGGTGAGATTCGAACTCACGGAACCTCTCGGTTCAGACGCTCTCCAAGCGCCCGCCTTCGACCACTCGGCCACTTCTCCTTACCAGCAACGCTGGGTATTATAACAACTTCCCTAGATTTTTGCCACCCCTTTCTTAAGAAAAACCCATAAAAGTCTTATTTATTACAACGGGACGTAATGGCTATATAAACTAAGGGGTAGCTTCCTATGTTCTCAAGAGAATGCTCTAGACCTCGCTCTGTCAAAATTACATCTCCTGCACCTATTCTTTCTTTCTGTCTCCCTTCCGTGTACATGCCAATACCATACACAATAATTTTTACCTCTTCGCATCCTTCGTGTTCATGGATAGGAATAGATGCGCCAGGTTCCATTTCCACCCAGCTTATTTCATGAAACATACTCTCCTCGTAGAAATCATCTGGATGAATAGAGCGGCTTTCCACTCCTTCGAGGACTCCAAATAAAGGATGGCTTTCAAGCCCCTCTATTTGGCTTGATCGAATGATCATGTTTTAGGCGCCTCTTCACTTTTTGGCAGATGTACTAGAATTGTGCATGGTGCGTGACGTACAACTTTGGCGGCAACGCTTCCAATAAAGAAGCGCTCCAGGTTGCTCAATCCTCTATGGCCGATAAGAATAAGTTCATATTTATTCTTTTCTGCCATTTTTAAAATCTCTTCGTACGGAGTGCCTGTAGTGAGAACAAATTCAAAAGGCGTTGCTGAAACTCCAGCGTCTCTTAACCCTTTTTCTATCATGTTCAAAAAAGATTGCCGTATGGATTCTTCATTATAGTGAGGTGGATAATCAACATATCCAGGTATCGTAAGGTCTATACGGGTTAACACGTGAATAAAATCTAAACGCTCAATACTGTTTTTCTCTGCAAAACGAAAGGCATAACTAATGAGGAGCTGACTATTCTGACTCTGGTCAATTGCTACTAACGCTTTTTTCATACTCTCATCCCCTCCCTTCGTGTGACTTTATTATAGATCAAATATATTCAATTTTGCAATTAAGTATACCTAAACTTTATGCGCACTGTTATAAAGAATCTCACTACAAAGACCTCCTTTTATTGAGGAGATGGGGGACATGATGCTGCAAGGAATCTTACTGATATGTTATTTACTGTAAGCTTCTTCGTGAGACAGAGGTACCGTTCGTTTCCGACTGGTGGAAACGCGCAATTGGCTGTAAGCTTCTTCTTGGGGCAGAGAGACCGCTCGTTTCTTCCGATTAGCAGATGGAGGACATTATTTCATACACATGTTTTATTCGTATTATGTCTAAGAAGAAAGAGAATAAAAAAATAATTTGTTAGACCCAAAATTCAGATTGCTGAAAAAGGCAAAGGGTGATAGTCTTTCCCCGGATTATTTTTTGACTACAGGAAGGGATGGAGATATCTCGGATGAAAATTCAAGTGAATTCAGAAATTGGAAAGCTCAGAGCGGTGATGATGCAATCTCCCGGTAAGGGCATTGAACGATGTACCCCTCTTAATATAGGATCTTTGGCCTGGGATTCTGTACCAAGTCCTCATAAAGCCGCAGAAGAGCATCAGAAGTGGGTAGAAGTAGTAGAACGCTTTGGAGCCAAAGTTTACCTTTTCGAGGATTTGCTTCGAGATGTTCTTGCTATCCCAGCCGTGAAAAAAGACCTCATTGCTCAGATAGTTAAAACCGAACAATCTTTTATAACGCAGCAAACGATGAGTGTACTGCAAGAATATTTGTTGAGCCTTCCTCCCGCAAAGCTAGTAGATCAACTTTTCTTTGGAATGACAAAAGAAGAACTGAATAAGGCGACTCACGAAGTTTCTCTTGTAGATCTCGTGGATATGGGAACACACATGTGGAGCCTATTCCCTATGTCAAATATCCTTTATTCCCGAGATTCTGCTGCCGTGCTGGGGGATGGCGTCGTTTTCTGTAAAATGTTCAATCGGGATCGCATTAAGGAGCCCTATTGCATTCGATCTATTCTTAGGAATCATCCAGATTTTAAAGATCTCGATTATAAAGTATGGTATGGAGAAGACCAAGGAGATACTACACCTGTGGAGGGTGGGAATATTCACTGCTATAGCCGAAACGTTTTTATTATCGGCATCAATGAACGTACCCATCCAGCTTCTATAGAAAAAATTGCCCAAAGGACAATGCAAAATGGCGAGATTACAGATGTTCTAGCACTTATGTTCGAAAATCCGCGGCTCAGCTCTACCGATTCTATTGGGCTTTCTGTACACGTGGATATGTTCCTGAACATGATCGATCACGATGCATTTCTTTTCTTCCCCTACATAGAAAAGAAGCTCACTGTGCTTCATATTACCCGGGGGAAGCAGGGACGCCTTCGGATTAAGAGAGAAAATTCCCTCTTTGGGGCTATTAAGAAAGTGCTGAAGTTAGACTCTTTGCGAATTATAAAAGTAGGTGGAGACGAAAGTGAAGCCATTGCATTTGCAGAGCAAAGAGCGGGGTCAGGAGGGAACACTTTCAATTTAGAGCCAGGGAAACTCTGTATTTGGGATCGCAATGTGGCCACAATAAAAGCTCTGGAAAAAGGCGGTATTGATGTGGTTACTATTGAGGCCGACGAACTTGTTAAAGGCGGCGGCGGACCTCGATGTTCCACTATGCCCCTCTGGCGCGATAATATTTAGGAGGGCTTTCGCCCTCCTATTTTTTTAGTTTAGGTAATGTATTAGCACCATGGGGCATAAGCCATGTTTTCAGCTGAGTCCCCTTTTTTTGGTAAACCATCTTTAAGGCCTCATCGAGGTTTTTCACTACCGTAATGCCCGTTCCCTTGAAATCGTCAGGGGACATTTCTGTGACTAAATAGAAATCCCAGTTCTCTGCCACATATCCAACTATGTACCCTATATATTTAGCGATCGTAAACTCGCGGCGTATCTCTTTTTCCCGCTCTACTGTGTTCGGGAATTGTTGAAGCATATATTGGACTTCATCGTTGCCATACCCTTCATTACAAGCACTTAATATGACAAGCGAGCCACCGTGGGGAGCCGCTTCCATAGCGTTAACAATCACTTTTGATGATTGATAGAAGTTAATGTCTTTCGGGTAGCCTCCTGCTGTGGCAATAACAAGCTCACCTAGCTCTGGAATAATGACGCCATCTTTCCGATCAACGATTTTGGTTCCCTCATAAAAAGCTTGTTTCCAATCTCCAGCTATGGCAAAAGCTATTTTCCCGTCGTTTCCTGGTATAACATTGAACAAGAAAGTGGGCTTCACCATCTCTGCTGCTTCCAGCATATCCAAATGTATGTAGTTATTCTCAAAATTCCCAGGCCGACAGTCCATGTTGCGCCCCTTCCCAGGTTCAGGATCTAAAACTCGAGCATGGTTCGACATGACAGTTTCATAGGAAGAAATACCCGGCAAAATTCCTTTACGGCCACCTCCCCATCCCGCCATAAAGTGATACCCGATAGCTCCCGTTATAACAATGTGGTCACATTCAAGAGCTTTTTTATTGACTTTAACAGGCGTACCGTAGGATGTAGTCCCAATATAAACCATGTCTTCATGTGCAAGACATTTATGATCCACTACAGTAAATCTTTTTGACAATTCTTCCCCCAAAAGCTGGCTATGCTCTTCAGGCGTTTGTTCTCTATGAGTTCCCGTAGCACTTAGAAAGAGAATATCTTCGTCTCGTATCCCTGCTTTGTTCAGTTCATCAACTATAAAAGGCAAATAGACCCACATTCGCTGCCACGCCCTGGTTATATCTGACACTATTATGCATACTGAATCGCCAGGTTTTACCAGTTCTCCCAATCGGGGTGAGCCAATAGGATTTTCGAGGGCACGACGTATAATTTCCTCTTCGGAGCCCTCTGAGGCAAGTGATTCGCTATCTATTACTCCGAGTAGATTGTTGGAGGGAATAGAAAATTCCACACTTTTCTTCCCATAATTCATGGCGTATGAATACATTTAAAATCCTCCTTATGCTGAAAAGCAAGATATGTATAAAGTAAGTCCAGCGCTGCGTATATGTTATGTCGCCTATAGCTCATCCAGGATTTGGAACAATGGTCACCTCCTATCGTGTTCTGGAACGCTTTACCTGCTTTGGATATTCAGATATAAAAAAGCCGAAACCCTATACAAGGTCTCGGCCGCTCTACTTATAGAGTTATTACGCTACCACTTGAGGGTAGGACCGACGTGTAGAAGAAATACAATTAGCATCAACATTTTACATATGGTCCCTCCTCTTTGTGTAGATTTGTATTTACATTGTATTGGTTCGCGATGTTATCAAAGCTTCGAGTTTTTGTAAAGGACAAAACAGAAAGAAACTTCTATCAAATTAAAGATAGTTGAACAGAACATTGTTATATTAGTGACATTAGTGATTCCCTCTATCAAGACATTCAAAGAAGTCTGAGGCCTTTGACGGCGTTGCTATTCGTACATAGTTTTTCCCCAAATTGGGATAATCTTCCCCTGATCGTACACCAATTCCTTTCATAGCGAGAGAGGAAGCCAGATGTATGCAGGGGGAATTCAGAGACACGAGCAATATGGGGCAATGATTATACGTGTTTGCCACAGAATATCCTCTCTCTTTAAGTCCTGCAATCAGCTTCACCTTCTCCTCTCCTACCAACTTTCGGACTTGCTCCAAGACAGCTCCACCTCGCAAGGCTTCCCTCGCTAAAAGGGTGCTTACAGAAGAGACAGGGAAAGGGAGGTTCACTTTATCGTAGTATTTCCAGAGGTCCTCACTAAAAACTCCATAACCGACACGAGTTCCTGCAAAATGGAAGCCTTTTGTAAGGGTTCTGGTTACAATGAGATTTTTATATTTTGATATAAGTTGCATGGCTGAAGCATCTTTAGGAGCATAATCTCCATAGGCTTCGTCGACTACCACCACAACCCCAAGGTCACGAGCTCGAGCTACAAGTGCTTCTATTTGATCAAGAGGAATAAGCTGCCCCGTCGGATTATTAGGGTTATCTATGTAAAGTAAGGTCTGTTCCTTTTTTAGTGCATCAAGTAAAGAGTTCACGTGGAAAAGGAAGTTCTCTTCTCGTTTCATCGGAACAGCTTCAAAACGAGCCCCAGACACTCGAACCTCTGTAATATATTCAACGAACTGCGGCGTATACCCTAAAACAGTCGCGCTTTCATCAAGAAAGATTTTATTGATTCTTTCCAGAACTTGCATTGATCCGCAACCAATTTTTACCTGCTCTTCTTTGATATCTGCATACTCTTTCCAGTAGCGACAAATTTCTTCTGACAAAGCTTTATACGAAGTATCCCCCGTTTCCCACATGTTTGTTATCCAATCGTAGCCACGGATAAACGCTTCAACTTCAGGAGCGTGTGGCAACGTCGATTCAAGACCATTGCAATTCAATTTTATAGAATGCACTCCGTCTTCATGAATGTAGCTTCCACGTTCAAAATCTCTTAAATGATGCCGAACTTTAGGGCTCCACATGAACCTTCACCTCCTCTAGGTTTTGGGAAATAGATACAGGTGCTATTTCTTTTCCTCTCAAACGCATAAGACCAACTGTCACCAGAGGCAAAACCATAACAAAAAGAAAGTACCAGGCCATAAAGGAATATCCACGCGCAATAAGTGCCACGAGCCCAACCTTAGCACTGATAAAACATACAACTAATACGAAAAAACCCACAAGGCCTCTCTTTCGAGGAGACATTTCCCGACCTTTCTCCTGATAGACCGAATTGATACGCTCGTTGAGGCCATGTACGAAGCCTGTAATTGTTTCTATGCTCGTTCCGAAAAGCATTAATACATAGGCAGAAAGAAGAACGCCTCCACCAAGATCATTTTTGAGGATGCTGAAGACAGGAACCGGATCCTGTAAAATTGAAGGATAGGCAGGAACCATAGCTAGATACTCAATACTGGCAGGAATCATCATTACGATGGACGAAACAATGCCATTTATAACAGCATCGCGCCTCGTTTTAATTGTATCTTTCAACGCATAAAGGACAAGCAAAAAAGACACCATGTTATAAAGTGTATATTTTATGCCTCCCATAACCCAATTGGTGTTTTCTGTAATGTCGTGATTTCGAAGCATATTTCCAAAGACCCCGTCCATTCCAAAATGACGAATTGCAACAGCGAGAAAAATAAACATTACTGCATAGAGATAGAAAGACCAATATGAAAGAATAGTGGAAATCGCTTTTCCACCAGCGAAAAGAAGCGCAGAAGTCCCCACAAGAAGAATCGTTACCCCTACCCAATAAGAAACGCCAAACCACTGTTGAAGAATAGTGCCTGCAGCAGAAGACAAAATACCACCTACAAGCACCACAAGGAAAATATAACCAACTTCAAAAACAAGCCAACTAGAACCTGGAAGCAAGCTTTGGAAAAAGCTGCGATAGTTATAAAGATGAAATTGACGAGCGTAATCAAAAGTCAGGATACCTATAAGGGCAAAGCAGAATGTGGAAACTGCCATACCATATAATCCCTGTAACAGTCCATGCATCATAAAAAACTCGACGAGTTCTCGTCCCGTAGCATAACCTCCGCCAATAAGCACAGATTGACATAAAAAACCAATCATGAGCCATCGGCTAAACCATTTAACCTGCGTGATATCAAGAAGTTGCGAAAGGATAGTTCCCTTCTGGGCATCCTCTTTCATCTTTCTCACCATCCTTTTCAGTAATAACTTATTAAAAAAGCTACATTCTGTCCCGGGAGCCGTCTCAGGTACGGTCATCTTATATTATTAAAGTGCTAATAAGAGCTATATACCCGTCACCTCTTTCTCGCTCTAAAGGTATAAAAAAAGGCGGAGCCCCTCCCGTGTAAGGAAAGGGGCCCCGCCCTAAAAGATCAACGCAACTAGGCGTCGATCCCAGGAGAGGGACCCACGCTAAAATAAAAATAAAAGAAACCGTCTCTATTCGTTGCCTGCTGAACAATCAGCTGGCTCTTTAGTATTTCATGAATTTTCTCTCTGTTCTTCATGGTATGGAAGATTACCATTTTTCCATATATCCGTCAAGATCTGCCATGTATATTTTATTACGTTCCGGAAAGTAACAGTAATAAGCCTTGCTTATCTTGTCAAAACCTACTATATGTATTTTATTACCAGGCAAGAAAGATATTTCCCATCCTCTATAGACTTGATCATAAAAAACAAACTCTCTAATGAAAAAGCGGCTCTTGCCATGGAATACACCCCGAAAGTTGGACGAGGAATCCAACATCTAGAGGTGCTGAACACCATAACAAGAGCCGCTTCGTTTTTCTGGCGGAGAGACGTTCCATCTCACCCACAGACACCTCGTGGCTGTACCGTGGATCGAGCCTCGACCGCTCGTCGGCACCGCAAAGGCTGTCCCGATAAGACCTGAGTTCCGTTTTCACCATCCAGAAGCCTCGCCCGTAATAGGGCCCGCGGACTGCCCCGTTCTGCGCGAGCAACCTCGCGAGCGATTGCCCTATCTTTTTAAGCATTTTCAGATGCCTCCTCTTCTATTTTTCTTACGAGAGCCTTAATATCCTGAACCCGCCACCCTACTGTGTTGCCTGTGATCCGTATGCCCTTCGGGAATCGTCCGTCACGAATTCCGTTGTACCAAGTGGCTGACGAGACCGGAATGATTTTAAGTACGTCTGGCAACCGCAAGAATCCGAACTCGGGCATAGTTACATCTCCTTCCACGTTGTCGCCTCCTTTCTTTACGCCTCGCTGTTACATCAGTGCTTCTGTTGCAGCTCTAGCAATCTCTGAAAAGAAATTTCTGAGATCTGGATCATCTGCCCTGCCGTTGTCGCCAATATCTTTCATGATTTCTTTCACGCCCTCTGGGTCGTATCTTTTAGCGGCTTCTTTTAGTATTTCTACAACCCTGCTGGCTTCTTCTAGATAGTCTCCGTTTCCCCGGCCTGAGTCTCCTCTCGCCGGGGCTGAGTAGGGTTTATCAGTTCGTCGACGGTGCAGTTAAATAAATCTGCCATTTTTTTGAGATTCTTAATTCCTGGGTCTACTTCATGTGCAAGATTATCGGATTCCCATCTATAAATCGTGTTTTCTGTAACGCCCATAGCTGCAGCAAGCTGAATCTGCGTCATTTTTTTCTTTTTTCTTTGAACTGAGATACCTTTCAAAGGATCGCCCCCCTCTTTAATTTTCTTCATACCCTTAACATAGTGCAGATATTACACTTAATATAATTATTAACCAACAGGACAAAAGCCCTATATCTACAATATATTAATGGTTCCTGCTTCTTTGGCATGAACTTTAGTCAGATTGAAGTTTGCCTTAATTGTGTGTAGAGTAATGTGGGTGATTAAAATGTCGTTAGGGAAAAGATTAAAGGCCCTGAGGAAGGCAAGAGGCTTTAAACAAAGAGATTTAGCAAAAGTTCTCGGCATTTCTGAGAATACTATGTATCGTTGGGAAGCCGACATGAACACTCCATCTGATGAAGACAAAAAACGCTTAGCCTCTATTCTTGGGACATCCCTTGCGTACCTTATGGGGGAAACAGACAATCCAATCCAAATAGGAAAAGACAACATTTTTAAAGACTACGACTTAATCCCTGTTGCTTTGATCTCCCCAGAACAAACGGCTTGTTGTGGAGCGGGACTAATTGATATGGACACTACTTATGAACCTGAAAAAATTCTTGTCTTATCCAGGCGGGAACTTGGGGAATACGATCCCAGTTGCCCGCCCTATGCGATTCATACAGACGGAATTTCTATGGAAGGGTTTGGCATCCCTAGCGGTTCTATCGTTTTCATTAATCCACGGGAGGAATTGAATTCCTTTGATATTTGTCTGATCTGCTATTATGGCCGGCTAGCCATCAAAAAAATTATTTTTAAACCAGATGGAAGTTTCGAGATTTTTTCTGATTTGGAAGACGACAATCGGGAAATTTCCAAAGAAGAGTTTGATGGTGGACTCTTTGAAATTAGAGGAAAAGTAATCGCAATCCATAGCAGGCCGGGGCATGGGAGGTTCTAATCGCTCACAGTCCTAAAACAAGGGGGGGACAAAGAGCCATGAGAAGGAACATAAAATTATTATGGCTCATATTTCTCTTAGTGTTCGTAGCACAGAGGGCGGAAGCATTAACACCAATAGAGATATTTCAAAAATATTCGAAGTCTGTAGCAACAGTGTATTCTTTAGATAACGGAGAAAAAATTCACCAAGGCAGTGGCTTTTTCCTAGAAAAAAGCGGGCTTCTTCTCACTAACTATCATGTAATTCATGACTCTCAAGAAATAGCTGTCGAAACAGAAGATGGCGAGTTCTACATAGTTCGGGCAATTATAGCCCAGGATGCTGAAAAAGACCTTGCTCTCTTAGGTACAGCCACCCCATCTAACAAGATTGTTCCCGTTTCATTCGCTCCTAGCGTCCCCCCAACTGGTTCAGAAATTGTTACTATAGGAACCCCTGAAGGATTTTCCCATACGCTCTCTAATGGCATCTTATCTTCAGTAAAAAGGGGAAAAGATAGAGATATTGTCCAATTTACAGCACCTGTTTCTCCTGGTTCTAGCGGCAGTCCTCTATTCGATAAAAACGGACAGGTCATAGGAATAGTTACAGCACAAATGACTCAAGCGCAAAACCTGAATTTTGCGCTCACCAAAACTGCAATCATAGAATTTTTAAAAACACGCCCTAATAAAACAGACCGTGACATAGAGCTTGCAAAACGGAAAGAAGCTCCCAAAATATACCTTAGTGCTGTAAAGGGAGACATCCTCTACAGGGCAGGGGATTGTAAAGACACCTATTCATACAAGCTTAAGGCTCCCTTTAAGAGCACTCTACCAGGTTCCCTGGGGGTTCATTTCTGGTTTGAATTTACAGAGCCATGTTCTTTTAATTACGCATATGACCAAGATGGGGTAGAAATATATCTTCCCCCTGAAGGAGTAGCAAAAGCTACTTTTACAGGCATCAGTGTTATTTGCAAAGGCGACACGGTAGGTTTTTTCCGTGACCCCGAAACGGATGGATTCGGGTGGTTTGTGGACAATTCCAATTATAACGGTGGAATGTACACTATATGGACAAGAGCCTTTAAAGAAAGTGAATTCTTTAAATTTGATAAACGAAAAACGGTAGTTTGGCAAAAAAATGCCAAGGTAATAGTAATAACCTACGAAGGATATAACCCCAACACGGAGGACATTCTTTTTTTAGTGATAGATTCCCGACAGAGGAATGCTAGTCCTCAAACTATCACAGTAAATCGTGATAGACTTCCTGGTTATTTTGAATTAGCTAATGGAATTATTGACATTGATGCTTTAGAAATCAATAAGAACTTCCCATCTGAGGCAGTGTTACGTTACGACTGGGATAAAGAACCTGTATTCTAGGAGGGATTTAACCTATGTTAACGACAGCAATAATGGTGGGAGGACGAATCCTATCCGGGATTTTGCTATATTTTTCAGAAAAATGGATAGACGGTGGCTACCAAGAACTTAGTAGCTTTTTACGATGGATTTTATTCTTGCCTGTAACCTTTATCCGTCTCGTTCTTTTTGGTTTTTTTGTAACCTTTCAAAACGACAACGGGTTAAGTTACAATCTTAGCTTTTTAGTTAACGCTGTTTTTGTGATGTACTCCATAGGGAGGACGATACCGCTAGGAAAGAAAATCATACCTATCGTCCTGTCAATAATTTGGATTATATTAGATATAACCCCAGTTTTTTTAATGGCTTCTGGCGCTAATACACATTACCCTACAAGCGAAGCCCACCCCTTTTGCTATATCGCTCAAGTTATATCCCTTGTTATTTTCTCTTGGTGGTGGTTTAAAACACCTAAAGAAAAGCTGTACTCTTCAGGCTGGTGGTCTTAATGAGGCAACGATATCTCCTCCCACTCATCCCCGCCCTACTTCTCTTCGGCTCCCTTATAAACGGTTGGCCATACGCCATGCTCAAGGTGCCGTCCGCCAAGGTGAAAAAGAATCTTCACATAGAAAAGGAAGGGGATTGTAATGGATTTCATATCTCAACATCCAAATTACAAAGGTTACAGCAGTTCTGATTTTTATGTTTCTGAACTACCCCCTAACATGGGCTCTGCACTTCAAGGATATATTCTAACTCAAAGCAAACGTAACGAAAAACTTCTTAAGATGGCTATTAACGAAATAGCAAGCTTCACTCTAGACGATCTAACCACCAACTGGGGGTGGGATTTCCTTTGTGATGAATTACCCTGCCGCACGAACAAACTATGTAATTTACCTTTACATAAGGTAATGGATTTCTTTACTAGCATTTGCTCATCTCAAGAACTTAATTTCTCCATAGACAGTTTAAATGCGTTATTTGATGAGCTCAAATTTGGCTATACCCTAACGTTGGAAGGTTCTAGTTTCTATAGTAAAAATTTTATTTGGGAAATACGCGAGGAAGTTTCTTCTAACACAGAAAGTATTGAAACGGTGTTACCTCTTGTAAAAGATATTTGTTCTCAAACACTTGACCATTTGAAACAAGCACAAGAACATCTGCTGAACAAAGGTAGTTCCCGGGATGACAAGGATGCGATAAGAGATTGTTTATCTGCCATGGAAACACTATTAAAAAAACTGGCAAATAAAAACAATATCGGCGATGCAACAAAAAAAATGCTGAGCGAAGGAATATGGGGACAAGGCAAGATAGTAAATGATGGTCTTTCGATTTGGGAACTCATGCATAAAACTTACCCTGATGTTAGACATGGCAACCCTAAAGAATCGACTATTACAGACGAAGAAGCTCTATATTGGATAGAGAGAATAATGTGTTTTGTTAAATATATATCCAGAATGCATCGAAAAAATTAATCACTTGGAATAAATACATAGATTGAGGCACAATAAAGTCTATTGGAAGTCAAATTTAAATTGCGTATTACTACGCAACATTCAAAATATTTATTGGAGGCGAGTATTATGGCAAAGAACAACTTTTATGCGGTTAAAACTGGGCATGAAACTGGAATATTTACTTCTTGGCCAGAATGCAAGGTAGCTGTCGAAGGATATTCAAGTCCAGACTATAAAGGATTTCAAACCGAAAAAGAAGCTTTAGCTTATTTGGCTGATGAGGATATATACCTAGAACAGATTAAAGATGATTTAGCCAACGGATATGTTGTAGCTTACACTGACGGTAGTTACGATGAGGCAAGTAATAATTATGCGTACGGTGTATGTATCTTTGATCATGAATGTAACGAGATAGCTTTGTGTAACAAGATTGGCTATAAAGACTTTGCAGCTAGTCGTAATATCGCAGGCGAAGTATTTGCCGTTATTACAGCCCTGGATTGGGCAGTATCAAATGGTTACGATAAAATTAAAATTTATTATGATCTTGAAAACATCGGGAAATGGGCTACTGGTGAATACGATGCCAAGAGCAAAATAGCAAAATTCTATGTATCAAAGTTGGAAAAACAATTTAAAGAATATATAAAGTATGAATTTATAAAAGTGAAAGCTCATAGCAATAACCCATATAATGAAAAGGCTGATACGTTAGCTTCCAATGCGTTAAAAGGCAAACGTGAAATAATCAAAGGTGCAAATTCCTTTTCAGTCCTCAATTTCGAAAAGGGCGATTTGGAATCAATAATACAACTTATCGAAGAGGAGAACGAAGGGATTCAAAGCGAACGAAAAGACATTTTAGGTGGTAAGCAGATCAAGCTCAGCATTGAGCATGAGTCTGTTATGATAAAAATGTACAATAACAAAAGATTACTTGTCCAAGGTAAACCCAATATGGCATATCAAATTGTTTTAACGTATATTTCCGAATTGCTAGGCGAGAAAAAAATCATTCCGCTTGTCAAACAAGCTTATAGAATTAAAGTCGACCCAGACATAGTGAATTTCCACTATGGTCAGTTATGCCCCAACATTCCAAGTGGCTATAACGATAATATAAAAACGTTAATTAGACAAGCCATTATTAATCTAAATGGATGGTTTGAAGCTGAGGAATATGGGCAGTATGCTTTTCCTGCATTAAGAGCACTAGAGGGACATCTCAAATACTTGTTTGCGAAATATAACATTCGTATAACCAAACGTTTTGAACAATTTGACGGCAACCCTACAAGAGGTTATGTATTAAACGGAGAAATTGGGATTCCCGCCCCATATAGTACAAACATTGAGAAATGTTATAATTTCTACAATAAAACTCGGCATCAAATTTTTCACTTCGGCGACGTATTCAAGGATACAGACAACACTATGATGATAACATCTAAAGATGAGATAAATACTATAATACGTGACACGTTGGAATTAATAAACAATACGGTATATTAAGGGTGGTCAAAAATGGAAAATGCAATCAATTATTATAAAACTTATTATTTGTCTTCAGGAGTTTATGATTGTCTGGTGGTCTGCTTATCTTATGAAAGCATTTTCACCTATATTGATGCTTTACAAGATGAGCTTAATAGCAAAGGCATTCGAAAAGGAAAAGTATTGATCGATCAATTATTAATCTCAGGAAACGGAAAAAATCGTTTTCTGTCGATAAACATTGACGATGGTACTTTTGTTTTAACTTCTGCCCAAAATGTAAGAGCAGACCACTTCTACCACCAATTAACTTCTTCTGAGTTAAAAAGGGATAAAGGTTTGCTTGATAATTCGATCCTTTCACCAAAACAAATCTCCTTGATTTTAGCGGGTTGTGTAATTTGACATATAAAGAATTGATGGATAATGCAGCTGAATATGAAAATAAGTGTGACTGGCCTTTCGCAATAGCTGCTTATAAGCAAATATATGACCAAACCCCTACATTGGCTGTAATTTCAAAGTTAGCATGGTGTTATTCCAGAAATAACGATTTCGAAGCAGCCAAAGCCGAATGTGCCAAATTGATTGAAAAAGACCCCCAAAATCCCAGATGGTTATATCTGTATGGTTATCAATTTTATATAGAGAAGAATTGGGCAGAAGCTGTAACATATTTTGAAAAAGCCTTAAAATATAATCCTGAATATTTTATTGTTCTTTATAGAATCGCATATGCTTATTTACAATTGGCCGGTGATTTTCTTAAACTTACCAAATCAGAATACTGGAAAGCAATAGGATACCTAAAGAAAGCACATCAGATTTGGGAGTCATCTTCATCGGAAAAGAAAAATACCCAAAAGAGTACTTATTATGATATTAACTTTCTCCATGGAAAAGCATTAATGTCAATCCCCAATCATAATAGCGAAGCAATTCGGCTATTTAAACAAGCATTGGCTTTGAAGGACGATCCTAATTGTCAGTATAATCTTGCTAAAGCTCTTTATTATGACAAGCAGTATGTACAAGCCAAACAAGTACTTCCTGATAGCCAAAAATATTACGTAGTGGAACTTTCTGCATATATTGAACATAAATTGGGCAACATTGAAGAATCATTAGCGATAGCTTTAAAATTGTTGCAAAAAAGGCCCAAGGATTATCTCCTTTGCTTTGTAGCCTATATAAAATTAGAAACCGGGAATTACCTAGAGGCGTATCAATATGTTCAAAAAGCTGTAGCGTATGATGCTAAAAATCATAAAAACTATTACGTGCTTGCCCAAACTTATTTCAAACTTGGACTGCTAAAAAAAGCACTCGAAGCGATAGTCAAAGCTGAAAGCTTAAAAAAGAAAAAATACAATAGTAGTTATAGAGAATGCGTGGAACTACGTGAACAAATTATTTCCGTTGTTCCTCCTGGATATGTTGAAGATACTCAACTCATTGCTTCCCTTGAAAATATTAATAGTGCTTCCTTTTACACTGGCACGATTGTCCAATATAACAACAAAAAGGGGTTTGGCTTTGTTTACATAAACCATCAACGTATTTTTGTCCATACTTCTAAATCTAACCATGGAGAATTATATGATGGCGCTAAAATACGATTTGAGGTTAAAGAAACGAAAAAAGGGAAACAAGCTATTAACATTAATGTCATAAAATAGCACTATCAAAGAATCAAACGGCTATACCCTTCGTCCATTCATTTGAAAACTCATCGAATTATTTAATCATTCCTTCGCTTCTTTTCTACTTCAACCCCTCCAGCCAACTCCCCCACCAGCCCATCATTTCTCGGCGCTGATCCAAGTACTCGGCATGATTGTACGCGGCCCGCACCGCATTCCGTTCTATATGGGCCAGCTGTCTTTCTATAACATCTGCCGGCCACCCGTGCTCGTTGAGAATCGTGGATGCCATGCTGCGAAATCCATGCCCTGTAAATTTCTCTTTTTCGTATCCAAGCCGTCGCAAAGCAGCATTTGCAGTTGCGTCACTCATAGGCCGATTAGGGTCTCTCACTGTAGGAAAAACGTACTTCGAACGCAAGCCCGTAACCGGATAAATTTCTTTTAAGACACTGATAGCCTGATCTGACAATGGAACGATATGCAGCCTCTTCATCTTCATTTTCTCGCCAGGTATTCTCCACTCTTGCCCCTGCAGATCAAATTCCACCCACTCGGCTTTTCTCAGCTCCCCTGGCCTCACAAACGTGTACGCTTGTAACAGTAAAGCACAACGCACAACAAGAGTGTCAAGGCTCTCTATAGCTCGCATAAGGGCACCTATTTCAACAGGATCAGTAATGGTAGGGTATCTATTGGAATTTACAGGGATGAGAGCTCCTTTGAGGTCTGCGGTAATATCGCGCTCTGTTACACCAGTGGCAATGCCATATCGAAAAACCTGGCCAATAATTTGCCTTACCCTATGCGCGCTTTCATATATTTCTCTGTCTTCCATTTCTCTCAGGAGTGCGAGTATCTCAGGAGGGGTTATGTCACCAATAGGTTTTTGCCCGATATGAGGGAAAACAAATCTTCGCAGTCTCGAAGTAACGGTTTCAATATGTCTTTGCGTTCTGATGGGTAATACCTGTTTCTCAAGCCATTCGTTGGCAACAGCTTCAAAGGTATTCGTAGCAATGACAGGTTGGCCAGTGCGCACTATAGATCTTTTTATTTGATCTCGAAGATCTCGGGCCTCTTTCAGCGAGATCTCAGGGTACGGTCCCAGAGATTTTTTATATTCTTTTTTATTAAGCCAATATCGAAGTCTCCAATATTTTTTCCCAGAAGGCATGACCTCGATATAAAGTCCATTGCCATCTGAAATCATATATCTCTTCTCTTTTGCCCTAGCCCTCCGAATCCCAGTATCTGTAAGCATTGCCAGCCACTCCTTTGTGTACGGTCGCTTTTTATGCCTGTGTACTGTTATGTGCACGGTTAGTACTTAGCTTCCCTTAATTGTAGATGGTCTGGGCTGGACTGTCAAAAGAAGAAAAACCCGCTTCATGAGCGGGTTTTTAGACTTCCTTGTAACCGGCTAGGCTATCAAATGGCGGAGAGGGTGGGATTTGAACCCACGAGACGGGTATGAGCCGCCTAATCGATTTCGAGTCGACCGCCTTCGACCACTCGGCCACCCCTCCGAATAAGCAAACGTGAGCATTATAGCCATTTTAACTATAGATGTCTAGATTCCGACACCTGTAAGGAAACCGTAAAGAATTATATCATAGCGCTTTTTGAGATTTTAAACGTATTAAGGAACCTTAATATTGTGCAGATACACTCCCTTGGCTATTTGGGATACAGGAACTGTGCAAATATCCGCTCTGTGAGCGCTCTCGAGATAAAATCTATCGTCTCTCAGGCGCAGCGCTAAGATCGGCGTTTCTCAAAAAAATCCCAGAGAAGTCGAGCGCTTTCTTGGGCAAGAAGCCCTTTTCTTATTTCACAACGATGGTTGAGCCGCTGGTCCTGTACAATGTTATAAAGAGTTCCACACGCACCTGTTCGAGGATCCGAAGCTCCATAAACCAAACGATCAATTCGGGCTAACACCATGGCGCCAGCACACATAGGGCAAGGTTCAAGAGTAACATAGAGTGTACACCCTTTCAGGTTCCAAGCACCTAGATGAGAAGCTGCCTGACGAATAGCTACAATTTCGGCGTGAGCCGTAGGGTCTGTATCTTTTACATTTCCACCATGCCCTATAATCTTCCCTGCTTTAACGACAATGGCCCCTACCGGAACTTCTCCCCTCGCCATAGCCTCTTTAGCTTCATCCAAGGCTTTCTTCATAAAAAATAAATCTTCATCCATCAATCTCTCTATCCTGCCTTTCTTTAAGTGCATTCAATGCGTTTTTATAGAAATTCGGCTGGCGTCCTGTCACAACATTCGTTCCAGGTATAACTGTTTTGTTATAGGCCTCCACAGGCACAATATATGAAGAAATACACTGATCTTTCCCGGGCAGAGCGGCGGCGAGTATAGCCCCTGAAGGAGAAATAATAAGGGAGCTATCTTCATCCGCCACAATATTCCGCATGAGGAAAACCTTATTTTCAGCTCCGCGACATTGAGCCACGTTTCGAGAAATTCTTTTTGGGAAGGAATCAGACCAAAGAAAAACTTGGGCTCCTTCCAGCATAAGACAACGGGCTTTTTCGGGAAGAGACATTTCGTCATCTACTATGAATCCCAAGCGACCAGCTTCTGTTTGAAAAACCATGGGATCATGATCATCCTGATACAAGGCAGGCCCGTAAAAATTATCTTTCGAGAAACCGACCATGGCTTTCCTCTCTTCTCCATTTAAGCGAGTTTTACCTGAAAGACATACAACTGTACCGGAGGAAAGAAGAGGCTGCAAATAATGTACGAGACGATCCAAAATCTCTGCCTCTCCGCTATCTGGTAAAAGGATAAGAGATGAATCCTGATCCTGAAGAATGCGAATCATTCGAGACGCTGAGGCAAAATAATGCTCTTCGTCGTACCAGGAGAACTGTGCTACCGAACAAAGCAGACCTGTAAAAGCCGTGAGCTCTTTTGTAAAAGAAAGAATAGGTAGCGACTCCAAGGAGCTTCCAAGTCTGGAGAAAAAGCAGTGTTCCGGATACAGACGGTGAGGAGGTAGGGTTATAGACGTATCTATAGCTGCTGTTATTACTTCCTCTTGATTAGGAGATGCTTCCGCTACAATGTGGCCATAAGGGTTAATGATACAGCTCCGCCCCGTGTTCAGAACGGTGTATGCTTCCAGACCAATTTTATCGCATACAATAATCCACACACCATTTTCATAGGCCCTGACAGGGAGCATGTATTCAATCTGGGGGTTATTTAATACGGTCGGATCTGAACCTGAAGTTACGAGATTCGTCATATCTATAATGACCTCCGCCCCTTTAAGGGACAGTATCCTGGCTATTTCAGGGGCACGGCCATCAGCACAAATCATGAGCCCTATCTTTCCTAGAGGCGTTTCAATTACAGGGAATTCTTCTCCTGGAGCCACATATTTAGAGTCGAAATGCCACAAATTAGACTTATATACTCTTCCTGCTATCTGGCCTTGTGGGTTCCATAAAACTCCAGCATTACGAAGCGATCTCCCCTGGAAAAGGTAAAGCCCCATGGCGACATAAACACCGTATAACGCTGCTTTCTCACCTATATGCTCCATAAGTTGGGGGGTTCTTTCATGAGCCAATTCTGCCGCTTCAGGATTTTCCCCCAGATAGTAGGCTGGCCAGGTGCATTCGGGAAAAACTATGAGATCTATATCATCCTTTTCGCATACTGTATCAATAGAGTCTAAAATTTCTTGCTCTGTTTGCAGGTACTGACTCACATTCCTTGCCTCCATTTGTACACAGGCGACACGGAACATAGCCCTTCCCCCTTTCTACAGTTGCACTTTTATAACTATCTTTCGTATATAGCTAGGTTCTCTACAAGAAACACATCCTTTATGGACGTCCTGAGGATAGAAAATAACGAAACGTCCTGGATAATTCTGGAAGTAGAGCCCTTCATGTCCATCATAGAGGGCAAAATCTCTGATTTCGTCGTAGGGAAGGACAAGATGCATGCTCTCGAGAGGGGCATATCCAAGCCACTCTTGACCAGAAAGAAGGCATTGAATATCAATATATTTACAGTGAGCTTCCCAAACCTGGGCCTCCTTCGGCTTTGTAGTAGCTGACTGGAGTATAGCAAAAACAGATGATCCTTCTATTTCATATTTCCCATCCTCCATTGCGGATGGATCAAAGGTTTTAAGAAACTCAAAAGCTCGCCGTATCCTCTCCCCCATGCAATAGTATGTGCTTGCATTCCCCAAAGTATCGAATATCAATTTCACCACTTTCCCTTCGTTGTTATATTTAATGATACAATCCAAACCATGATAGCGTACTCTAACGCGTAGGTGGCTCCCTTTGCTGGGCTGTGTAGACCGCACCTCTGCTGTGGAATTTCGTACTCTGGCGTAGAGGTGGCTTGCTTTGCCCTTATATTGGAAATGATACAATACTCTATGTAAAAAAGCAGGAAAGGAGCGTTATCTGTGCTTTCCAAAATACTAAATATATTTGGGATTCACCCTAAAAAGCTGGTACCCTTGTCTGCTGCTGATATTGTGCAACGTTCTCGAGAGGCCAATCACGTTTTAGAATGGAGCCGAGGGAAAAAACTCACTATATTTAATCCGCCTTTTTGGGGCATCCACCATATTTTCATCGATCACAAACTTCAACATGGAATGATCTGCGTCAAACAGGATCACTCGGCTTTCGTTTTTTACGGAAACGCTTATGGCCCCTACAGATGGGAAAAATATGACGATGATCTCAATGTAATTGACAGGGGTTTTATAGAGACCCAAGAACTCACGTGGCTCATTTACCAAGACTACATCATTTACAATGGCCCCATGCTTCCCGCTACAAACAAGCCCTATCATTGGGGACGAGTTATTCACGTAGACTCCTTCAGCGAGGAAATTGACAAGACATGGGCTCTCCATATTATTCCCTACATTAAAGAAACAGCCAACGACTGTCAGTAATGATTGTATTTATACATTGTTGCACTTAGCACTTAGCACTTACACAATATGAGGCTCATTGTCAGCTCTAAAGAGTTATACTCATTGAAACCGCTGCTTTATGAACTGCCGAGCGGTGCGTCGTTTCATGGCAAGCAGCAAAAGATTTATTTTAGCTCGTCGAGTTTTAAAATAAGAGGCGCTATTTGTTCCAATTGCTCTATTCCCTGTATATCCGAGTCAAGTAACGGTATATATGTTACTCCGAGGCCCCCAAATAATTCGTTAATCTGGCGGAGGTACTCTTCTTGTTTTTTTCTGCGCTTTTCAAAAAAAGAACCTGCTTCTTGAGGTATTATTTTATTTACAACAACACCTCCGATTGTAATGTTGTGCTTCTTTAGTATTTCTATGGCCCTTTTCGTTTCGATAATAGGTAGCTTTTCTGCGTTTAATACGAAATAAAAGGCTGTATGCTCACGATCTGTCAGGATTTTTCGGGCAAGAGCAAATTTGTCTCGCCTTAGTTGGAGCGTTTCTATGATAGGATCTTCTTTTATTTTTTCCTGAAGGTCTTTATCGTATCGTGCAGCAGCTTTCATAAGCTCCATTGCTTGAGCTCGCTTTTGGATGAGATGTTCAATCCATATTCCAAGAATTTCCGGGAGAGTAAGAAGTCGAAGGGTGTGCCCCGTAGGGGCTGTATCAAAAACAATAACATCGTAGGGGTTTCCTATGGTCTCCATAAGTTCGATGAACTTATCGAAAATTGCCGCTTCTTCCGCACCTGGCGACATATAGGCTATCTCTATTTGACGTTTAATTTCATCTACAATAGCAGCACTTACTATATTCAACATCTTGTCTTGAATAGCTTTCATATACTTTTTAGCTTCTTCTTCAGCATCAATCTCTATGCCCCAAAGGTTTTTACCTATAGGAACGACTTCCAAACCAATAGGCCTGTTAAAAGCATCTGCAAGGGAGTGGGCAGGATCAGTGGAGACTACTAATGTTTTAATGCCTCGCTGAGATAATGCCAAAGCATAGGCTGCAGCACATGTTGTTTTGCCCGTTCCACCTTTCCCTCCAAAAAAGGAGAACTGTCGCTTCACCACATCTGTCATAAAAAGAAGCCCCCTTAATCAAAATCGTATTGAGCCGCTTTCTCCGCGACAATAAATTTTCGGTTTTGCATTCTTCGTTCCCAAGGGATTAGATCTTCAGCGAAATAGGGGAGAACTTCTAACATGTAGTATGAAATCGGGTTGGGAATTCCCAAAAAATCTCCAAAAAGCAAGAGCATGAGGTTGTCGTTAACATCGAAAGCCTCTTTTCGAACCACTGCCATTCTTTTATTTACAAAAGTTCCATGTGTAAAAGCTTTTGACCAAAAAAGAACTTTCGAAAGAAAATTTTCTCCTTTCCTTTCGTCTTCTTCGCTAAACATTGTAGACACCTCTGCTTGATTAAAGATTACTTATCTCTATCTGAGGCCAATACTCCTGCTACAGCAAAGTCAGATTTCTTCATGTCTGTTATTATGATACGAACCTTTTCGGCCGGTACATCGAGACATGAACATATAGTCTGGGTCATTTCATGCACAAGTCGTCGTTTTTGCTCTACTGTTCTTCCCTCCAGAATATGCACGTTCACTATTGGCATGTGAATCCCCCTCACTTTATTTAAAAGTCAAACTATTATGTATTATACTCTTTTTTAATGAGTCATTGCTTCCTGCGCTGCAAAGAGAAGCATAAGATACGGATCTTCAACAGTATTATGGTAGGGAGAATGGACAAAATAATGAGAGAATAACTCAAAAACAGTTTCCCTTCGCGTAATAATATCGATAAAACGTTCCGTTAAGAAGAGAGGAGATTCTCCATCAATGACAACTTGGAATCCTATAATCTGCCCCTTTTTCAGTCCTTTTTCGTCAGTTGCAGAGACAATAATTTTCCAGAGCCCCTCCTTCCCGTTCGGCATAGCTTTTTCACGGGTATAATAGGGCAATGTAAGGGAAAAGGCCTGGATATCTGATGCATTTGCCAATTCCTCCGTCCACCCTACGCTCCCCCAATGAAGGTCGAGGATGGCGCTCAGACCCCAAACTGTTGCAGGCGGCAAAGACATGGTTTGCCCCATAATATTGAAAGATGCAACAAGTCCCTGACGCATAGCAAGAGTGCCTATAAGAGGCAAAATAGGGCGTCCCGTAACAGCATCCCTGATTTGAGCAGCGTCGCCAACAACATATATATCAGGATGGGATGACTGCATTCTTTCATTGACCACTATACCTCGCTCAACAGAGAGTCCAGCACTTTGAGCTAGTGTAACGTTGGGACGAACGCCTGTTGCGAAAACAACGCCATCAGTCTCTATCTCCCTACCATCAGAGAGGATTACCCTGTCTGGTTTGACTTCTGTCAGCTGAATATTTTTATAAACAGAGACTCCCCATTCAGAAAGACGGTCGTTGACCTTTTCTGCCATATCTTGATCCATGGCTGCAATAAGATGAGGCAAAGCCTCAACTAAAGTGACAGTGAGCCCTCTATCGTGAAGGGCTTCCACAACTTCTAGCCCTATAGCCCCACTGCCTACTACAACGGCTCGCCCACTCTTTTCTGCAAAAGCATCAAGTGCACGGGCATCGTCTGCCCCACGCATAACAAAAATATTTTCAGCTAATTTCTCTTTAGAAACATATTCGCGTCCAACCATAACTTCCGTCAGGTCTTGTTTATACCCTTCCTTATCTGATAAAAGACCCTTTACGGGAGGGATCCAGGGAACCGCACCAGGCGCGAGTAATACTTTTTCAAAATAAATTTCAAAGGGACCTTCTGTGCTCATTCCCCTTGCAATATGATTCTCTGCATCTAGCTCAGTTACAACGCCACGAATAGCATCCTCAACGATCTCAGGAGGCAAGCGATCCGAGTTCGCCAAGTCAACAACTTCTTCTTCGGGACCGCCTGGAATAAGTTTTCTCCCAACGCTATAAGGAAGCGAGCAAATGACAGTAGGATCCTCGTTCATCACAATGGAAAGGCTCTTTTCACCCATGCGTCGAAGTGCTATATACGAAAACCTTCCCCCCGGGCCCCCTCCGATAATGAGTACTCTTTTCTTTAATGTCAGCATAACTCCACCTCCGCAATGATTGTATATTAATTTTAACATACCTATCTGGGGTATATCAAGGGGTTACAAAAAAGCCCGGCTTTTCACCGGGCTCAAAAACCTTATTTTATATTGAAGAAAGGCTCTGTACGAAACAAGTTGTCTTATATGGCCAAAGATATTCCGACGTTACCTTGATTGAAGAAAGGCTCTGTACCCTTTCCATGCCATATATAAGTCAACTTTGCTAATAAGCTCCCATGGAGCGTGCATAGAAAGTACCGGCACGCCGCAATCGATAACGTCAGCCCCGCGATTTGCCAAAATATAGGCGATGGTTCCGCCGCCGCCTTCATCTACCTTTCCAAGTTCACCAGTTTGCCACACAACATTGTTCTCGTCGAAAAGGGAACGAATATGAGCCATAAATTCCGCGCTGGCGTCGTTAGATCCATATTTTCCCCGACTTCCTGTATATTTCTGCACAACTACGCCATTCCCCATCAAAGAAGCGTTTCGTTTATCAAAAGGCTCGGGATATGTAGGGTCGAAAGCTCCGTCCACATCAGCAGAAAGAACCTTACTATTACTAAAAGCACGGCGGAGCAAGAGTTCTGAATAGTGCTCGTTCTCCAGAGCCAGAAGTTCTGCCACAACATTCTCATAAAAAACAGATTCCATGCCGGTGCTTCCCATACTCCCAATTTCTTCCTTATCGACAAAAAGAGCAGACGCAGTGTAAAGGGGGGATTCTACATCAAACAATGCCCGTAAAGCAGAGAAAGAACAAGATCGATCGTCGTGCCCATATCCCAATATAAGTCCACGATCAAGCCCTGCGTCACGAGCTCTTCCTGCAGGTACTATTTCAACTTCAGCAGAGGTAAAATCGGCCTCATCAATGCCAAAAACTTTCCCCAGTATTTGCAATACGCCAAGTTTTACTTTCTCTTTGATATCCCCGTCTTCCACAGGGATATGGCCTAAAATAACATTCAGATTTTCACCTGTAATGCCCTCATTCATATTTTTCTCGGCCTGAACC
The DNA here is from genome assembly GCF_002400205.1 of Aminobacterium sp. UBA4834. Lineage (NCBI taxonomy): Bacteria > Thermotogati > Synergistota > Synergistia > Synergistales > Aminobacteriaceae > Aminobacterium > Aminobacterium sp. UBA4834. The sequence goes on from NZ_DHFC01000018.1 coordinate 180,630, forward strand.
TTACCAAGGTGAGGCAGTATATCGCTAATAACAAAAAGAGGATCGTCCTCTTTCTCCCCTATATTGACAGAGACAACTGTTCCGTCTTTTTTAACAAAGACACCATGAATAGCAAGAGGCAATGTCGCCCATTGATATTTCTTAATACCACCGTAGTAATGAGTTTTCAGAAGAGCTAATCCGCCCTCTTCATAAAGAGGCTGTGGTTTTAAATCCAGGCGGGGAGAATCTATATGACTGCCGACTATGCGGAGTCCTTCTGACAGGGATTTACTGCCTAAAACAAAAAGCGCCACGGCCTTTCCTCGGTTTACCGCCATTACTTTCATACCTGGCTCAAGCTTTTTTCCTGCTTCTATTACGTTGTTCAGATCTACAAAACCGGCTATTCGAGCCGTCGCCACTATTTGTTCTACACACTCCCGTTCTATCTTCCCCTTATCCAAAAATTGCTTATACTCCTCTGCCAAAGAAAAGACATGGGATTTTTCTGCATCTTTTAATACCGACCAAGCACTAGAAAAAGAATGGAAACCTTTTTCTTTATATTTTTCATCCAAACTAAGATTGTTCACTCCTGCGCCTCCCGCTGTTTAATCAACTCGCTGTTACTTCAAAAACATTGTTTTTCTGAACAAGAGGAACTTTAGTAAGGCGATCTGCCACAGTACTGGCGCCGCACGCTTCTGGTTTGGTTCTACAAATAAAGCCGCACCCTTTGACCATACCTGTTACAGCGCTTACTAAATCTCTCGTAGCGCCATTTTCTCCCACATCAACATGAATTTCAATACTCCCCATATGTTGAAAGAAACTATAATCCTTCACTTTAAGCTCATCAAGAAAACGGGTCGCTAAATCAAGACTCAAAAACACTTCAGTAAACATACGTTCCCGAAGCGAGTACTTCTTCACCTCTCCTCGAGATTCATAAAAACAAATTGCACCGTAACCAACTCGATGCACAATAATAGTGGAGACAAAAACTGTTCTCCTCTCGCGATGCACCTGAGAATCTGTCCCGATAATGAAACGGTATGTTTTACTCTTATCACCTGATACGAAATCCATAACCTTATTTATAGCTTGGCATAAACTAAGGCGACCCCACGTTGGGCTCCTCAAAATATCCCTCCTCCCCCTTAAAAATGATCTCTTTTAGTAAAAAATACGTTTTTTTAATTACCAAAAAACAACAGTAGAGTAGCATTTATTTCACTTTTTCACAAGTTATGCTTCTTTCTGGACATAGTAATGACGGCACCTATTTCCCCATATAAGTAAGGATGATTTCCCAGTTAACAATAAGTCTCAATACTCATATACAATAATTCGCTTAATTTATAACTGTGTATAGCACTCAAAATATAGCCAAACAATAAAAACTAATAATGTTTTATTAAGCACTACGCTCCTAACAATAATAACAATACCTAGCATAATATACATGTTCAATATTAAATAACGCTATTCTATAAGGAGGTAGTCTATTGAAACTCAAACTTCAGGGCAAAATGCTCCTCTATTTTCTCTCCACAGTCACGATCATACTCGCATTTTTAATTGGTTTTATTGCTTTTTCCGTGCATGGAAAAACATTGAAGGCAACAAAGGTTCTTGTAACGGAAACAGCTCGTTCGTCAGCCTACGCTATCGCCTCAGAAATTGACAAGGGACTTATTACCGCAGAAGCTCTCGCCAAAAGCATATCTGGCATAGACCGACAAGATAGCCAGGCCCGACAAAATGTGTTAGGGATGCTTGAAAATGTTTTAAAAGAAACGCCCCTCGCTTTTACCGCATGGGTCGCCTTTGAACCAAACGCATTTGATGGGAAAGATTCTATGTATGTGGAACGCGACGGGTATCAGGAAACTGGCCGTTTTATTGTAGATTTTGTCAAGAAAAACGGACATATTCAACGTTCTTTTGACATAACAGAATCTTTGTTAAGCAAAAATGGGGAAGGAGATTTCTATATCCTTCCTAAAAAAACTGGAAAAACTGTTGTTATGAACCCCTATCTTTATAATTATTCTGGGCAAAAAGATGATTTTGAGTTTATTACAAGTATATGCACCCCTATTTTTTTAAATGGGGGAATAGCCGGGGTCGTCGGTATAGATATTGATTTAGCTACAGTGCAAGAGATAGTGAAAAACATCAGCGTTGTGGAAGGAAGTACGGCCTCTCTCTATTCCAATAATGGAACTACCATCTATCATGATAATGAAGCGCTTATTGGTAAGAACTTAACAGAACGTACTGATGATTTAAAAGATGTTGGAACCATTTTAACGCATATTCAAAAAGGTGAGATTTATAATATTATTGATTTCTCTAATGCCCTCAGCGGGGAAGCCTATAAAATTTATTCTCCTGTACAATTAGGCAATACGGAAACCCCCTGGAGCCTCAATATCCAGGTTCCCATGTCAAAGATAAAAGAAGACGCCATCATCATGGCTCGCAATACTATTGCGGCCTCTCTTGTTGGGCTTATCATTTTGAGCCTCATCATTATCCTTATCACCCGCACTCTTGTTCGCCCAATTAATGGCGTATCTCAAATGTTGCAACAATTTTCCCATCTTGATTTTTCTTCTAACCAATCTCTGTCATGGATGAAGCAATATATGAAATCAAAAGACGAGATTGCACAAATGCTTCATGCCATGTTGAATCTACAAGAACATCTCTCGGGAATAATAAATGGGCTTCAGGAAGAATCTCAGCGTTTCAGCTCCAGCGCTGAATCTCTCGCAGCTCTTTCTGAAGAATCGGTAGCTTCCATGGAAGAAATAAAAGCCTCTGTAGATCAAGTAGCTACCTTGGCAGAAACAACAAGCGCAGCAGTAGAAGAGACGAATGCCGGAGTAGAAGAAGTAAGTTCCAGCGCGACAAACGCAGCCAAGTCTGCTACAGAAGGTGCCGAAGCAACTGCTCGAACCACGCAAATCAGCAATGCCGCTACTTTGGAAGTTTCTACAGTTGTTGAAGAAATCACAAATGTAGGGAAGCGCTCGAAGGAAACAGCCCAGAGCATGAAAGCTGTTGCAAATGCAGTTGAAACTATTACTCGTTTTGTAACAACCATCCAGACTATAGCAGACCAAACCAATCTTCTGGCTTTAAACGCCGCTATAGAAGCAGCACGGGCAGGAGATGCCGGTCGAGGCTTTGCTGTAGTAGCAGAAGAAGTACGAAAACTTGCTGAAGAATCTGGCGTTGCTGCTGGTGAAGTGGAGACACTTATTAACAATCTACAAACCCAGACTAAAAACGCTTTGACGTCTATAGGCCAGGTCGATGAAATCGTAGAACAAACTATTAATCGATCAGAGAAAGCTAAAAAACAGCTGCAAAAAGCCATGGAGGAAATATCGCACGTAAACGATGTTATGCAAAATATAGCCGCCACAGCAGAAGAGCAAGCAGCATCATCGGAAGAGATGGCAGCTGGAATCGACCAAGTAACCCAGTCGACCGTTCAAGTTGTAGCCTCAGTGGATACGATACGTCAGGCATCTGAAGACACTGCCAAAGCAGGTGAACAAGTTGCTGTAGAATCACAGAGTCTCTCGGAAGGAGCCCATCGCCTGGGAGAGATGATTGCACAGTTTAAGATAGATAAAAACAATCTTTCCCGATCCTTAACCATAGCGGATCAGAGCATAAAAAAATAAAAGAAGGAAAAACTGAAGTGCACCTCCAAATGTTTGACTTTATGTCTAGCTTTTGGGGTGCACTTCGCACAAAGTAGTCTCCTTTTATGTAACACCTTAATCTTGAGAAGAATCTTCATTATTATTGTCATTATCGCCAGTTCGTATCTCTCTTAAATAGCCGTAAACAGTATAACGACTTTTCCCCAGCTCTTTACACAGAGCCTCTACAGCTCCCTTCAACCTAAAGAACCCTTTAGACTTCAAAAATGACATAATCTCAAGTTTTTCCCTTTTAGTAGTGTAACGTAAAGGGCGTCCGCCCCGTTGTTGGCGCGTTTCCTCGAGGATTTTTTGCAAGAGAGAGCCCGAAGAAGGGACAAAAGTTTCTTCGGCAACCTGAGATGCTTTTAAAGGGACGACACAGGTCAATTCTGTTCCTAAATCCTTTAAAATTTGAGCTCGGGTCATATCGTAGTTAATACATAAAAAACCAATAATCTTTTCGTTCCCATCTCTTAAGAGAGTTACGCTTGATCGTAAAGGTCGCCCGTCAGAGGCATAAGAAGGGTAGTTAGCTATATAATGAACGCCTTTATATTCCTCTTCACTACGAAGCAGGTACTCACCGAAATCTGTTAAAGGAGAGTCTTCTGTCCGTCCCGTTAGTTCCCCATGAGCCATCGCCACAATTTGATGCTCTTCGCCGGAAACGTCATGAAGAACAACCTCATAGTCAGGACCTAATGTTTCACTTAAAGTTTCTACAATAGCAATAATAGGCACTAAATAAGGATGGCATTTTTTTCGCTTCACTTGATCCATCTCCCTATAAATGAGGGCGGGGAAGCACCCCGTCCTCACATTGTATCATGCCTTTTTAAAGCTACTGAGATAATACTATAAAAGGAAAAGAGAGTCTGTCGATGGAATAGAAAAACTACAAAGAAACTTCTTTCCCTACCCCAGCCTCCCGAGCCTTCTGATATATAGTAAAAGCCGCGACCACATCGAGAGTGGCAAATCCTACAGTTTTAAACAGTGTAACGTCTTTTTCTGTGGATCGTCCCTCTATGTCCCCTACAATCAAACCTCCCAACTCTCCGCTAATTTTTTCGGGAGCAAATCTTCCTTCTTTTATAGGGATAATAAAGTCTCCTGCCTCTGCCAAAACAGCTTCTCTATTGTCTACGAAAACTTTATCCGCTCTTTCTAAGAGACACGAATCAAGCTCCTGCATCTCAGGAGTATATGCTCCAACCCCATTTATGTGGGCTCCATCCATAACCAATTTGCCATTAAATACCGGCTTCCTCGATGTGGTAACAGAGGTAATTATGTGAGCACCCTCGACTGCTTCATCAGAAGTTTGAGCTGCTATAATCCTCGTATTAAATTTTTTGGAAAGGGGCTTTTGGGATTCGACAAAGCGTTGGACTCGTTCTCTATCTACATCAAAGATCCTCACTTCTTCTAGATCGCGAACTGTCAACATAGCTTCCAGCTGAGTGGCAGCCTGCCCTCCGGCGCCAAATAATGCGCCAATGGAGGCATCTTTTCTCGAAAGCAGTTCTGTGGCGGCTCCCGCAATGGCACCGGTGCGTATTTGTGTAAGAGTCGTTCCTTCTATAATGGCCGAAACGACGCCAGTCTCCCCATCAAGCAAAATCATTGTTGCAGGAACTGATGGCAACCCTTTCGCCGGGTTATGGGGGAAAACAGAAACAATTTTAACTCCGCACGTATTTATTTCTTTCGCATAGGCCGACATAAAAAGACTTTGCCCTGTCTGAAGTGTGAAATTCGTACGCAAAGGAACCTCGCTTAGCCCTCGATAATGCATTACAAAAGCTTTTTTATCAGCTTCTATAGCGTCTCGCATAGAAAAAATTTTCAATATATCTTCCCTGGAAATTAATAACATAATAATTCCTCCCTAATAAATATTTTTATGCTACTGCTTTCCTCTTGAAGAACTCTTCATAAAGCATGGACGCTCCAGAATAAAGGACTACAGCCGCAATAACCCACTGAAGCATAGAGAGATTAAGACTTTTAACGATAAAAACGGCCGCGAGGACCCCTGCTATTCCAAAGACACTGGAGAAAAACGTAATTTTACGGCCATATTGACCAAGACGAACGAACTCCATGGCTCCCATAGGAACGGAAAAAGTACAGGCTCCCATCATGATCGGGAAAGCCACTGCAGGGTTTACGCCTAAGGCATAAATAGTAGCCATTGTAGGAGCATATGAACCTATGCCAACGTTGTTAAGAGCTCCATAAATGAAAAGGAGAACAAGCGCAACGTAGAGCTTCCCTCCACTCAAACCCACTGCTTCTCCGCCAGAAGGAACAATATTCAGCTTTCCTGCCAAAATAAAAAAGGCGGCAACTACAAGCCCTGTTCCCATAAAGATACGGATAGTTTTCGCTGGAAGCTTTACTACAAAGCGAGGACCTATATAGGCACCTAACATTTGAGCAACTATGCAGGCTACCAGCGTTATGGGATCCACATGGATAGCAGATATGTATGCCAGCGCCATAACAGCAACAGGAATGGCACACTGAGTATTCAACGTCCCTGGTAATTTGGTATCACTTACAAGTTTCTTGGCCCTGTACATGATGGTAGATAAAGCAAAATCAGAAATTCCAAAGGTCGAAAGAAAGAAAATAATAGCCCCCCAAATAGCTAGAAAGACATTATTTCCAGGTTCAGCCCACGCCTCTTCACGGTGACGAAAGAAGTCTCGAGCAAAACGTACGGCGTAAAATCCATTCACAAGTGCAATCAACGCTAACAGAACCTTTACCATACCCATCACTCCTTTGAGTTAGTTTCCATATTCGTTATATATATCACGTTCACAAGCATTGTATCCTAATTCAACATCATTTTCAACATGACAATAATGTGTTGAGCCATAAAAACATCTTGACAGCTATAGTTTGATACACTAAACTTTCTTAGAGAGAAAAAGGGAAATGAAGGAAGGGATTGCTATTCTATCGGCTCGAATAGAAGATTACTTAGAGGCCATTTTTGCCTTGGAAATCCATGGACAAGAAGCAACTGTAACCGATTTAGCTGAACGCCTGAAAGTGACAAAAGGGACAGTTGTTTCTGCCATTAAAAAATTAGTAGAAGCAGGCTTTCTCGACCATGAAAAATACGGGGCTGTCGCTCTTACTGAAAATGGGCGAGAGAGGGCCTTGCGTGTTTACAGGCGGCATGACCATCTTAATTTTCTTTTCTCCGAAATTCTAGGAATAGAACGTTCTAAAGCATGGGCTCTCGCTTGTATTATGGAACACGAAATGGATGAACAGACAGATGGTCGGCTTCTCGCTTTAACAGACTTTTTCTGTCAAGCTCAACGAGAAGGGGCTGCATGGTTTAATGATCTGAAAGCAGAAATGGATGATCCTTCTCGACTACCCTGCCCTCTTGTAATGCTAAGGCCTGGAATGAAGGGAACTATCAATAGAATTACTGCTGATGGTCCTCTGCGCAAACGTTTACTGGAAATGGGGCTCGTCCCGGGATCTATTATTACATACATACAAACCTCTCCTCTCGGAGATCCTATTGAGTTTGAAATACGAGGCACACGTTTGGCTTTGCGCCGAAGCGAGGCTGCCACCGTATGGATTCGGCGTGTAAAGGAGGATGACGCTTGTGGTTCCACTCCATCTCGTTAAAGAAGGGGCGCAAGTGAGGATAGAAAGGCTTACTGGGGGATTAGCCTTCCGGAAAAGGATGGCTGAGCTTGGATTGTTGCCTGGCGCGTCCTTTACTGTACTTCATAAGGGAGGTGGCCCCTATTTGCTCAAAGTAGGAGAAAGCCGCCTTGCCCTTGGGCAAGGAGTAGGCGATAGAATTTTTGTCCGAGAAATAGAGAATCAATAAAGGCGGCACTTTTGGGAGCTACGCTCCTTTTTTTCTTAGTAAAAAATAGTTTGATGAATCAAACTATTTTTTTCGAGGTGGTGAAAATATGAGTGAATCCGAATTACTGCCTCTTAGTGAATTACCGGCAGTGAGCCTTGCGATTGTTATGCGAATAGAAGGACATCCAGAATTAAAAAAGAAAGTTTTAGAAATGGGTCTTGTTCCTGGCACTCCTCTGGTAGTGCAGCGGAAAGCTCCTCTCAACGACCCGATTTCTGTGGCTTTTCGTGGTTATGAACTGAGCCTTCGCATATATGAGGCAGAAACGGTTATGGTAAAAAAAGTGAGTTGCGGTGGATGTAATGGAGAGTGCAGCAAATGCTGGGGGTGTCATTAAGTATGGGGAGTATTACGCTGGCGTTAGCCGGCAATCCTAACACAGGGAAAACAAGTCTCTTTAATGTACTTACAGGCTCTCATCAACACGTAGGAAACTGGCCTGGTGTAACAGTAGAACGGAAAGAAGGGCACTTTAAATGGGGGGACACGGCGTTCTCTCTTGTGGACCTTCCTGGTATTTATAGCCTTGGAGCTTCTTCGATTGATGAACAAGTAGCTTCGGAATTTCTTTTGCGGGAAAAGCCAAAAGTTACTATCACAGTAGTGGACGCCTCTAATCTAGAGCGGAGTCTTTATCTCGTACTGCAAATGTTAGAGGCTGGACAACCTGTGGTTATCGCCCTCAATATGACTGACATAGCCCAAAAGAAGGGTATTCATATAGACGTGGAGGAACTGGAAAAACAGCTTGGCGTACCTGTAGTTCCTACCGTAGCCCGAGAAAACAAAGGCATTCAGGAGTTAGTAAAGGCTGTAAAAAAATACGTGGAAACTCCCGTTGAAAAACACGGCATAACTATTCCTTACGGTAAAAACATAGAAGACACTTTGAAACGGTTAGCAGAAGCTGTTAATCCATTAGTAACAAGAGAAATAGAAATATCAAAAGATATCGCAGCCCTTCGAATAGCTGAAGGAGATGCCGCTATATTCTCTCTTCTGGAAACTCTTGATAACGACAAAACTATCCAAAAAATTCTAGAAGAAGAGAACGAAAAGCTGGAAATGTCGCTTGGTTATGATCTCCTCACAGCTGTTATAGAGAGACGGTGGAATTATATATCTACTCTCACCGGGAAAGTAATGAAGAAAGATTTGTCTCTAAAAGAAGATGTAACTTTGTCAGATAAAGTAGACCGAATTGTAACCCATCGCATATGGGGACTGCCCATTTTCTTCCTTATTACATGGTGCATGTTCCGCCTCACCTATGCAATAGGAGACCCTGCTGCTGACTATCTAGATCATTGGATAGGGATCTTAGGTGAGTATGCTTCAATATTCATAGAGAAATGGGGGCTCCCAACAGTAGTAGGGAGTTTTATCTCTGGCGGAGTTATCGGCGGTGTAGGGTCGGTGATAGTGTTTTTCCCGCATATCTTCATTCTATTCGCCTTTATAGCCATCTTGGAAGACTCCGGTTACATGGCCAGAGGTGCTTTTGTGATGGACAGAATAATGAGGGCTGTAGGCCTCCATGGAAAAAGTTTTATCCCTATGCTTATGGGGTTCGGGTGTAACGTTCCTTCTATTATGGCAACTCGCGTTTTAGAGCGCCCAAGAGACCGAATGATCACTCTTCTAGTCTTACCCTTTATGAGTTGTTCTGCCAGGCTCCCTATCTACCTCTTGTTTGCTGGAACCTTTTTCGGCAGAAATGCCGGGACTGTTGTTTTTTCTCTCTATGTACTTGGTATTGTTGTTGCTGTTACATCTGCAAAACTTTTGGGGAAAACCCTGTTCAAGGGGGAATCTTCCCAATTTGTTATGGAGTTGCCCCCAAACAGCACGTGCCACAGGTACGTGCTGTTTGGGGAAGTGCGTGGGAACGAGCAAGCCTCTTTCTTAAAAAGGCAGGAACTGTAATTTTTAGCGCTGTAGTGCTTGTATGGATTCTGGCCAGCCTTCCCTTCGGCGTAGAATATGGTTCTTACAACAGCCTTATCGGCCATGTCGGGCGCGCTATGGCTCCCCTCTTCGCTCCAGCAGGCTTCGGCTTCTGGCAAGCCACTGTCGCGCTCCTCCTCGGCCTCCTTGCTAAGGAAGTTGTGGTAGGGACCTTTGGAGTACTTTTAGGGGGAGAAGAAGGCCTTGCAGCTGTCTTACCCACTCTTTTCACCCCTTTAAGTGCTTACGCATTCTTAGTTATGACATTACTTTATATCCCATGTGTAGCAGCTATAGCTGCCTTTAAAAGGAAAACAAACAGTTGGAAATGGACCTTTTTCTTAGTAGCCTACACAACAATCGTAGCTTACGGACTGGCTGTCCTTATATATCAGGGTGGCCGTATGTTTGGGCTGTCGTAGATAAAGGACCTTTTTCATACAGTACCTCCCCTTCAAAACCAGCACAGCGAAAGGGCTCCTTACTAAAGGGGCCCTTTCGCTCCAGACTAAAGACAAAATCAACTGCATTTGGGAGTACGCCCCGAATGCAAACCGTTCGCTTCTATCTAGAAGTGGTTAGCAAACACAAGTGGTCACGAACAATGAAGCGCATTGCTTCTTATTGGCAAATGATTGGCGTAGGTGTTGAAAATTATATTATGATTCAACCACATCATGGCTTGTAACAAGCCGTGCACCCTTTGCTTTTAGTTCTTCCAAGGCTTTACAGCTATCGTCTTCCTTTACATTGACACCCTTCATGCCATCAGTAACAAGGTAGACATCAAATCCATGAGATAAGCCATCAAGGGCTGTGCTCTTCACACAATAATCAGTGGCTAAGCCACAAACAAAAATTCGCCGGATTGACTGGGCATGAAGTTTTTCCAATAAATCGGTACCCTCAAAAGCGGAATAAGCATCTTTCTCGCAACATGTTCCTTTATCTATAATAAAAGCCGTGTCGGGAACAATGAGACCAGGATGGAAAGCTGCCCCTTTCTCTTCTTGAACACAATGGGGAGGCCAAAGACCACCCTGTTTTTTAAAACTTATATGATCGGAAGGGTGCCAATCGCGAGAGAAGAAAACTGGAATTTTTCGATTCTGAGCAAGCTGTACAAGACTATTAATAACGGAAATTATAGCATTGGCCCCACGAACAGCGAGACTCCCCCCTTCGCAAAAATCTTGCTGCACATCCACTACGATCAGAGCATCACCAATCGTTAACAACATTTAAACACCACTCCCCCTCTTAAGATTATGAAGCATGAAAGGTCCCTCTGTTCGACCTGCTTTCCAAAACGCAATCCAATGGAATATGTTAAATATGTCTACGAGAGAGAAATCAGACCATAAAAGCCGAAGCTTCCCAAGAGATTTTAACGTTCTTTATGAAGAAACCCTTTTCTTTTTCTCTATAACTAAAAAGAGGCTTGAGTCATCTACTTCTTGGATCAGATATGTATAACTAGTCTGTTCTGCTAATTCTTTAAAATCCTCCGGGCGACAAGTATGCGCTACGAAACCATCTTTACATACAATATGTCCATCTTTGGTTTTTTCCATATCAATCTCGCCGAGCAACCCTTTATCTGCCTGCTCATGGAACCAAGCTAGTCTATGATTCCAAAATTTAGCGCTATAGGTACTAAAATAAGCTCTTCCTCCTGGAACAAGAACTTTAAGGCTCTGGGCAATAAGATTACTTTCATTCCCTTTTAGGGCGGAAATACCGTTCTGGAGGCAAAGAACAACATCAAAAATTGGCCCGAACTGGAGCACATGGGCATCCATCACTTTTATTTCGCAGTTCGAGCAACCTTTTAAATACTCCTCGCCGAACCTTACAGAATCTGGAGATATATCTATTCCCATTATAGAAGCCACATGAGGAGCCAATTCCTTCATGATTCGCCCATAACCACACCCTAATTCCAATACTTTCTCATGACCATGTACATTGCGACGAACAAAATCTATTTCTTCCCGCAAATACTGCTTAACTCGATCAATATTAGTATCGTAAACTTGAAACAGCTTCGCCGAACTCAGGTTCTCTGCGTAGTAGTTACTCACCTCACCACCTCCACTGAACTCTGATGGGCACATACAAGCAGGACTATTTTACTATGTTTTTGAAATATTATTAACAAGAGGCACTTTAAGAATGAGGAAAAGCTCTTATTATCTGAGTCGCCTGCCAAGCAAGAACCCCATGCCTGCCATCTGAGAAGCAAGAACTACGTATTGGGGGAAGTAAGATAGAAGGGCGCAATCTGCTTAATCACAATAAAAACTTACGTAACGCTGTGAAGAAAGCTCTGTAGATCTACGGGCAAACTGCCATTGCAATAAAAAAACCGCTCTTCATATGAAGAGCGGTTGACGAATCTAAATGGCGTGCCAGACAGGATTCGAACCCGTGACCTTCGGTTCCGTAGACCGACGCTCTATCCAACTGAGCTACTGGCACATCTTGAACGGAGGAAATATTACCACGGAACAGGCATTCATGCAACCTTTTAGGGGATATTTTACCGTATTTCCTTCGAGATGAAAAGCTCGTGCAAAGGGGTAGGCCGTCGTTCTAGAATCGCACTACAATTTTAAGCCCCCAAAAGCCACCCTGACATTTTTAAGGAATTCTCTTTCAATGGGAGGGATTCTGCATGTCCGGAAACGTGGCAAGGCTTTTTCACACCGAGGAAACATGGCAACAAACGGTAGAACGATACATTTTGACAAGGGAAATTGAAGAATTGTCGCCTCGAACTCCCATAACTAAATTCACCGAT
>NZ_DHFC01000018.1:193171-193950 GCF_002400205.1 Aminobacterium sp. UBA4834
TGACTGCTAAATGGTGGGGATTATGGAAATTTTCTTTTTGAGTATGGAGGGCATATCCAAACAAAGGCTATGGAAGAAATTTCGCAAAATGGCTCAACAAGGGGGGCACTGAAAACTTATAACAGCTTCAGAAACAGCAGCGTTATGAGAGTGAGCTCCGTTAGCTAGGCCTTCGATAATCTTAACGATGCCCTGGAAAAGGCCGAGGCTAGGGCATCTCAAGTATTTGATACACTTTCATTCAGCAGAGGGCAATTCACCTCGCTTCGAAAAGCTGTTTTGCTACCTCATCGATAACCATGTTTCTGTTCCCCTGATTTGTTTCAGAAGACATCGCTGCTGAAGTTCCAATGCGTAAGAGGTTTTCGTTAAACCTTTCCCTAACATAAACATAGCCTGAGCCCATATTCCCATGTAAATTCAATCAGAGGTATTTTATCAAGTTATCCTCTACTTCAAATAAACCTGGCATTCCTCGAACATTAAAGGCCTTTACCGGGCGTATATTTCGCAAGAGCCACGCATATCCCGCTGGATTCGGCAATTCGTCAAAAAGCGCTGCCTCTGCTTCCATCGCTTCTTTAGAGCTTTCCGCTTGCTGCTTCGCTGTTTGAAGGGAAATAACCGCACGAAGAGCGTTATTTACAGGTTTTTGGGGCTGTAGACTTTTGCAGAACCTTCGAATCATGGTATCTTATTGGTATCAATACTTTGGGAGGTGAACTTTACGATGAACAAAAAAGGGCCTGTCATTTACAGAAAAATAGACAGCGCGGGGA
>NZ_DHFC01000018.1:194036-194312 GCF_002400205.1 Aminobacterium sp. UBA4834
CAGAAAAATAGACAGCGCGGGGAACACGATTACCTGGTATTACGCTCTTCAAGAAGGCGGATCTTTCGTACTTTATCAAAGCAACACTAAGGAAGGAAGAAAAGAAAAGACTGACATACATGGAGCTAATCTCTCCGAACTTCTGGAAACCCTTATAAATAAAACTTCATGCGAATACCGAATCATAGTTGATGAGAAACCATAAAAAAAGCCCGGACCACTCAGGCCTGAGCTTTATATTACTTTTATTAAATGGCGGAGAGAGAGGGATTTGAA
>NZ_DHFC01000018.1:194332-349999 GCF_002400205.1 Aminobacterium sp. UBA4834
GCAGAGATCGAATCCACAACCTTCTGATCCGTAGTCAGACGCTCTATCTAATTGAGCTACTGGCGCATGTATATGGCGGAGAGAGAGGGATTTGAACCCTCGGAGGCGGTAAAGCCTCACTCACTTAGCAGGCGAGCGCCTTCGACCACTCGGCCATCTCTCCTCCAATAGACTGCGGGGTCTATTCTATTAAGGGAACCCGGTTCTGTCAAGCTCTTTACTTATTTCTTATCTCCGCTCGCTGGCTCACTGGAAACTGGCTCTTGATCACCAGAAGCAACAGGTTGAGAGTTAGCTTCCGCTGGCTTAACAGCCTCTACTGGCTGTGGAAAGATGGTTGTATCAAGAATCTCAATCTTCGCTTCTTCCTTCAAACCACTAATATATTGGCGCTGTGCTTCCTGGTTTTTCTGATTTGTAAGCAACGTCTTAATATCGCCGCTCACTTCGTCGAAAGACAAAATCTTTTCTTCCACATTTTCGCGATTCAGAATAACCATATAGTCGTTACTCGCTATTTCTATAGGAGATGAAACGCCACCAATAGGAAGCTCTTTCAAAGACGCAAACTTATCTTGCAAGCCAGATTCAGCGATAAAAATAGGCTTGTCGTAAGAAATGCTTTCTTTCACATCGCCAGAAGCGGCATTTTTTAGAAGGGCATCCCATTGGGAGTTATCTTTCTTCACTGCCATACTCATGGCTGCTGCAACATCCTGATTGATAAATCGCGCAAAAACCACTTTTCGGCCTGCTGGCTGACGGAAGAAGACATTCTTCCCCTTATCATAAAATTCTCGCACATCATCTGATGTAACAACCACGGAACCAGCTGACTGTTCTATCAACTTTTGCTGAGCGAGCTGTGTTCCAATATTGGCCCTCAGGTTTTCCATCTTAATTCCACTATCGTTGAGATATTTCTGGAAAGCCTCTTTCGTGGGGAACTGAGAGCTAATCTGCTTTACAACCTCATCTATCTCCTCATCAGAAGCTTTTATTCCAGACTTCTGAACTGCTTTCGCAAGCTCATTTTGAATAACCATATTGTCGAGAACACCCTGCCGAAGAGCTGCCAAATCTTCCGACGTAACATCCTTCAGATTATTCCGATCAACGTAATCACGAACGTTGTTCTCAAGAGATGAGCGCATTATCTTTTTCCCATCTATTTGAGCTACTGGATAATCTCTCATACCCTCCTGCTGTGGAGCGGAACGACGACCGCCAAAGCCATACATACCAAAAATAGATAGAACGAAAACAACAACAATAACCAACATAATCCAGCGAACATTTTCTCTTAACGAGCGCATTATCAAAGCAAATCTGCCTCCCTTGACATAAACCGTAGCTAATAACATCTAATGCCAACGGCGTATTTTATCATAGTTTACTACTGAAAGGCTACGTAAAAACCTAGACTTCTGCTAAGGATTTCCCCCATTTTGTTTCTACTTTCAAGGGAACAGAAAGCTTTACAGCAGATTCCATGACCTCAGCCAATTCTTTCTCTATAGATTCCCGCTCTTCAGCAGGACACTCACACACAAGAGAGTCGTGTATTTGTAAAACGAGATGGACCTTCTCTTGATCTTTAAAATGACGATTAAAATTCACCATGGCTATCCGAGCTATGTCAGCAGCTGTCCCCTGAATAGGAGTGTTCACCGCTATTCTTTTAAGGGCTCCCCGATCTCGAGGATTTACCGATACCTCATCAAGGGGGCGAATGCGGCCAAACTCCGTCACAGTATACCCGCGTTTTCTCGCCGTTCTATAACTTTCCTCCACATATTCTCTTACTTTCGGGAAGGCTTTAAAGTATCGGTTAATAATATCCCCTGCCTCTTGTTGGCCTATACCTAATCGACTCGCCAAACCGTAGGAACTCATGCCGTAGAGAATTCCAAAATTAATCACTTTTGCGAAACGACGAAGTTCTGGGGTCACTAACGCAGACTCTATGTTAAATACCCATGAAGCTGTTTCTGTATGTATATCGCGCTGAGCTTCAAAAGCCGTTTTCAGCCTTTTTTCGTCGCAAAGATGGGCAAGAACCCTGAGCTCCACTTGGGAATAGTCGGCACCTACATATATATTGCCATTCGCGTGCGGGACAAGACCCTCCTTCAAACGATTCGACCAATGGCCGTAGGCGGGGAGATTCTGCAAGTTAGGATCTCTGCTGCTTAGGCGACCTGTTCCAGTAGACGTGGATTCAAAAGTTCCATGGATGAACCCTGTTTCTGGGTTTACAGCGCTCATCAAGGGATGGACAAAACCTGACTGAATTTTAGATAACTCGCGATGCTCCAGCAATAGTTTCGGTACTTCGCTTTCAGGCAGATCCATTTTAACGAGCTCTTCCAGCACAGTAACGTCTGTAGAATAGCCTGTTTTTGTCTCTTTTATAGGAGGAAGCTGCAATTTTTCAAAGAGAAGCCAGGCAACCTGTTTTGGAGAATTAAGGTTGATACGTTCATTCCCTTTGTCAGCTATTCGCTCCTCTATCTCTCCAATCCGTTCCTGTAGGTCTCTCTCCAGAGCTTCAAAGGAGTTTGTATCCAGGCCTACCCCCCAACTCTCCATCTTCCACAACACAGGAACCAAGGGAAGGTCTATCTTATCCATTACATCAACAAGACCTTCGTAACGAGCGAGCTGCTCTCCAAGTTCATTTTTAGTTTTCCAAAGCAACCCAGCCCCTTCTATCGGATCGAATATTTCCGATCCCGACCATTCCAAGGGACTATGAGCCTTCGCGTCGGGGTGCAGCAGATAATGAGCTACCTGAACATCCCATACTCTTTCCGGAGCTGGGGCATCTTCTTTCAGGAAGGCCTGCAACATTTTATAATCCGATGTAATAACATGACCATGACGAAGCCATTTTTTTAGAGGCTGAGGAACATCGGTACTTTGTACTACTCCATGCCAAAAGGCTCCGTCCTGAGAGCGAACAACGAGTCTGGCTTTTGAAAGACCTACAGGATAGCTTCCTTCAACCTGACAAAAAAGAGCCAACGTATCGCCTGCGAGGACTTCGTCCAAATTTCCCTCAACGGCATCGCCAATAATAAGCTCTTCTTGCTGAAGCTCAAGGGAGGGAGACTGTTCTTCCTTAACCCTTTGGTATATTTTTGAAAGTCCGAGGTGTTGACATAGCTCTTCGAATTTCTCGAACTGTACGTCTGTCTGCCTAAACTCCTCGGCAGTGACAGGAACATCGCACTTTAAGCGAATAAGCTCCCGACTCTTAAAGGCCTGCTCTTTCGTGTTTTCAAACTTTTTTTGTAGTCCTGGCTTCAGATCTTTCAAGTGATCGTAAATATCTTCAAGGGACACATATTGGGAGAGCAACTTTTTCGCCGTTTTCTCTCCAACTCCAGGAACCCCCGGAATATTGTCTACAGAGTCTCCCAACATGGCCAGGTAGTCTGGCATGGCGGAGGGAGGAAATCCCCATTCTGCTTCAAAATTTTTTTCGTCGTAATCTTTAAACTCGGAAACGCCCCGTATGGGCCTGATAATTCTTACGCCGGGCTGAAGAACCTGAAGAATGTCTTTATCTGAGGTCAAGGCTATAACGTCAACCCCCAGACGAGCAGCACTACATGCCGCGGAAGCTATAACATCGTCGGCCTCCACCCCATCCTTGACTACAATCCGAATCCCCATAGATTCCATGAGTTCCTGAAGGAGTGGAACTTGAACTTTATATTCTTCCGGCGTTGGTTTCCGACCCATTTTATATTCAGGGTATGCTATGTGACGGAAAGTTTTGCCAGGGGCATCGAATACAACAGCCGTCATATCCGGTTTACATTCGTCAATTGTTTTAAAGAGCATATTGACAAAACCTAAAATAGCGTTTGTAGGTGTACCATCTGGGGCATTCAATTCTGGCAAGGCATAGAACGCTCTAAATGCCAATGCATGCCCATCAACAAGAAGTATCGATCTTTTTTTCAGGGTATTCAACTCCTTCTTTTTCTACCACGTCTTTTATAATAACTCAAAGGAATGAATTATTGTTACTCTCGCCATTAATAATGAAGCACCATGGGATATCTTTTTCTACAAGGAACGAAGAGCCGATATAAGCTGGGGTATAACTTGCTTTTTTCTCGAAACCACATGGGGAAGAAAGAAACTCTCCCCCGCAATAGGGATACCGAAAGCCCTGGAAAGGACCTCCACATGACTTCCTACGTACAAAAACTCTGATCCTTCGTTAAGGACATCAGTCAACATTAATAGAAGGATGTCGTAGTCCCCCTCTACCTGGAGCTCTTGCATAAAAGCGATGATGTCGTCCTTTAAGGAGCCCAGTTTTGTGTTATATATATTCACTTGACTTA
Organism: Aminobacterium sp. UBA4834; assembly: GCF_002400205.1. Taxonomy (NCBI): domain Bacteria; kingdom Thermotogati; phylum Synergistota; class Synergistia; order Synergistales; family Aminobacteriaceae; genus Aminobacterium; species Aminobacterium sp. UBA4834. Next base: position 198,697 of record NZ_DHFC01000018.1, read on the forward strand.
CGCCAATTTTATAATCCCCTACCGGGAAACTCTTGAAGTCTGTATAAAAAATTTCTTTCGCTGTCTTTCCCTCAAGAGATGTTCCCGCCACAAACATGGACCGAGCAAAATCCTCGAGTTCAATACCAGCGATTTGAGCAAGTTCCTGAGCTGAACGAACATCCTCAGAAGTACAGGTGGGGGATTTAAACATCAACGTATCAGATAGGATGGCAGCACACATAAGACCTGCAATATTTGGGAGGATAGGGATGTTATTTTCTTTATACAAATTATAGATAATAGTGGCAGTACACCCTACCGGACGATTTACAAAAATGATAGGCTGTGCTGTCTCTATACTGCCTATTCTATGATGATCTATAATTTCTAATATTTGCGCTTGCTCAAGCCCCTCTACAGATTGAGCTGTTTCGTTATGATCTACAAGAACAACATTTTTTCCGACAAACTCCAATATATGCCGGCGGGCAAGCATCCCAACCGTTTTCTTGTTGCTCAGCACGGGAAAGTAACGATATTTATATTTCAACAGAGCCTCTTTTACGTCATCAACGTAGTCATCAATATTAAAAGTCACTAACCCCTTAGTTTTTGCTACATAATGAACAGGAACGCTCAAATTTAAAAGCTTGGCGGCTGTAAAGGTATCGTGAGGCACTTTTACAAGATTCACGTTATTCGCCCGAGCCAGCTCCAAAACCTCTTCCGTCACGAGAGCATCGCCTGTCAAGACAAGAGTATTGACCCCTTTTTGGAGAGCTAGTAATTGCACATCCTTTCGGCTCCCCACTATAATCAGGCTCCCTTTTATCAAGCGAGTCTCCACATCCTCAATTTTCATGGCCGCTACGGAAACGTTGCCACAAAAATTATTGCCGGAATCATAGATTACTTCGCCACTGAGGGTTTCCACTATATTTTGTAAAGGGACATTGAACTCTGAGAAATCGTGAGAAATTTCCAGGCTTGCCTTCGCTATATCCCCTAACGTTACGAGCCCCACGAAGGAAAAATCTTCATCCACGATATTAACTGTCTTTATATTATTCTCCATCATAATATGCCATACTTCCGACAACGGAGCGCTCTCTCTTATATTCAAAGGAGTGTCGTAGGCTATATCAGAAAGCTGGGCATAAACATTCTCTAAAAGAGCCGGGACCGGCATGTTAAAGTGATTGAGAACAAATCGGGTTTCATTATTAATAGGTCCAAGCCTCACTGGTTCATAGCAGCTCTCTTGAGAAGTGAGTGTATTTTTATAATAGCTATACGCTATGGCGGAACAGATAGAGTCTGTATCGGGGTTTTGATGCCCCAACACATAAATCGGTTTCATCGTACGAAAGCCCCCTGCATAAATATTTCTTTCGAATAATCATCTGTAATCGTACTTTCTTATAGTTATAATACCTTATAATCCAAATAACTTTCATGGAAATTAGAAGGAGCTTTATAGAGATGAAGCAAGACTGCTAAAGAGAGATGCCGACCTCATGGAGACATCGTCGGCGGCATTAGGCGTCTTCGGCGACACGTAGCGACACTACTAAAGAAAGATACCAACCTTATGGCATGCTTCTCTCCCCTATTTCATTCCAGAACATGTATAATAGCTGCGTTAATGGACATTAGACACAAGGAGGAATCCTGAAAATGGATAAAGAGGTTCGTGTCCGTTTTGCCCCCAGCCCTACTGGAGCACTCCATATAGGAGGGGGACATACGGCATTGTTTAACTGGCTCTGGGCCAGACATACAGGAGGAAAATTCATTCTCCGTATCGAAGATACTGACCGAGAACGTTCCACGAAAGAGTATGAAGATACTATTATGGCTGGAATGAAATGGCTCGGCCTCGATTGGGACGAAGGCCCAGATATTGGAGGGCCCTGTGGACCTTATCGGCAATCGGAACGCCTTGAAATATACAATAAATATGCCCAGCAACTTCTCGATGAAGGGAAAGCATACACTGATGGCCCGGCTGTTATTTATAAAGTCCCAGAGGGTTTAACTCTCACATTTAACGATATTGTATATGGTCATATTGAAGTGAGAAGTGAAACTCTAAAAGATATTGTCATGATAAAAAGTGACGGCATGCCCACCTATAACTACGCTGTTGTTGTTGACGACTATACTATGGGCATTAATTATGTCATTCGCGGAGAAGATCATATCTCTAACACTCCCAAGCAGCTTCTTATCTATAAGGCTCTTGGATGGGAAGAACCTCAGTTTGCACACCTCCCTATGATTTTGGGAAAAGACAAGAAAAAACTCTCTAAACGCCATGGCGCCACAAGTGTTTATGAGTACAGAGACATGGGATATATGCCTAACTCCGTCTTCAATTTTCTTGCTCTTCTTGGGTGGTCTGTAGGCGACGATAAAGAGGTTTTCTCTCGACAAGAAGCTATAGACGCCTTTGATCTCTCACGAGTGAACAAACGGGCCGCTGTTTTTGATATGGATAAGCTGAACTTTATTAATCAGGAACATCTTAAAGAGCTGGATCCCATGGTACGCCTCGAAATGGTGGAACCTTTCTGGCGAGAGGCTGGATTGCCAGTGGATAGCCATGACAAGAAATACCTCGCTGAAGCCCTGGAACTTATGGGGGGGCGGGGCCGCACCACAAAAGAGCTTGCTGAGTATTCCGATTATTTTGTTTCCTTCGAGCCTGTAAAAGCTCGTTATGATGGAAGCGATCTTACGGAAGAGCATAAGGCACTTCTTAAAGTTTTTTATAGCGATCTTCTTACCTTAGAACCATGGACAGATGAAGCTATGGAAGAATTTGCCAGGAAATGGTCTGAAGAGAAAAACGTAAAGATGAAGATTTTGGCTATGCCCTTACGATGGGTTCTCACTGGCGTAAAGGTGAGCCCCGGCATTTTCGAGGTAGCCCGGCATCTTGGGAAAGACGAGGTCCAGCGACGCCTCGCTCACTACGATCTCGTAGAATAGAATATAGACCATAAAGAAAGGGACTCTCTTTTGCAAAGCTGTACAGCATCCTAAAAGCTGGGGGGAAATCCAGCGTTTGGAGATGCACTTTAAGCAGAGCCCCTTTCTGTTTATTTATTATTGTTGCTATTATGATTGTTATTCTTTCTTTTTCTTTTCTTCTTACTGTCCTTATTTTCAAAAGAAGCCCCAGACCGAATATCCTGTTTTTTGCCCTTCGGAGAAAGTTCTTCCTTCGCAGAAGGTGTAGGTGGATCTTCTTCCAGTAATTCTTCAGGCCGTTCCGGCTGGCCTTGCCCTGATTGCTCCAATTGTTTTGGCGGCATAGACTGTTCCTGCCGGGCTGATTCTGGCAATTCTGGCTGCTTCGATTGAGATGGCTGTTCTGGCTGTTCTGGCTGTTCTGGCTGTTCCTGCTGCTTCGATTGCTTCGCTTCTTCCCGCTGATCTGCCTGCCTTTTTTCAGCCTCAACCTTCTCTTCCTTCTGAGGCGAGCCGGAATCCACTACTATTTGTTCTTTTCGATCGTATGAAGAGATTAAGAACTCCCTCGACATAGACAGACATTTTACCGGACAAATTTCCGTACATTGAGCGCAAAAACAACAACGGTCAGTATGTATCTGTATTTTTTTCTCGTCTGGTAAAAACTCGGTGGCATTTGCCGGGCATACTCGCACACAAAGCCTGCACCCGATACAACGAGCTTTATCGTAGTCCAGCCGACCTCTAAAATACCCTTTCGGCTCTATTGGTGGATGGATGGAGACCTTCCCCGTCTCTACTTCTTTCATAGTTTCTGAAAGAGAATCTGGCATAGACGAGAGGGGGAAGGGGTTCGTAAAAATACGATCGACCCATTGCCGCAAAAGTTGTAAAGACATTCTGTTCAACATAAAATGGCTCCCTCCCCTAAAGTATCACGTCAATGGACACAAGAACCATTCCTGCCAAAGACAACCCCGCTACATTTATCCAATAAAATCGTGAAGCCTGCCATATTTTGAGCCGTCCGAAAGCTGTGCGAATAAAGGTGACTCCCAAAACCTGGACAACGAAAACCTTTACCCAGAAACACAGGAAATCCACAATGAAAAGGGTGGGACCAGAGAGATTCACAAGACGCCCCACAGACCATGGCAAGAACAGAGATACAATAATAGCCGACAATGCCAATGCTCTTAAAGCAAAGGTTATTTTGAGCAATGCCAAATTCGTTCCGGAATATTCAATAATAAGCCCTTCCAATATTTCAGTTTTCGCTTCCGGAATGTCCATGAAACCCTTGCCTGTTTCGCCAGGCACAACCAGTGTCAAGGCAACAAGCAGACAGAGGAGGCCCAGCAAGCCCATCTTCCCTACAATTCCCCACATGGGCACTCCTATAAACGTTTCCAAGCTAAATGGCTGACCAGGGACCCCATGTTTATACGCAACCCATGCCATGGTTGTCGCCACTACTGCCAAGGGAAGCTCGTAGCTCATCATGAGGATCATTTCGCGTTGAGCCCCTACGTTAGCTATAGGGTTTCCACTGGCGAAGCCGCCTACGGCCATGGCAACTCCCGAAAGACTGAGAAGATAGATAACGAGGATCATATCCCCTTCTGTTCCCAGGATAGGAGGCAGCGAACCTATAGGAATGTAAAGAAATATCAGTAACATAGTAGCCACGGCAAACCACGGTGCGCCGTTAAAAGCCCACTTCACCGCTCTGCGTGGAACGATGTTCTCTTTTCCCAGCAACTTCAAAATATCGTAAAAAGGCTGAAAGAGGGGCGGCCCCCAGCGACGTTGCATACGAGCATGAATCACTCGGTCTGCTCCATCAAATAAAATGGCTACCACCGAAACGAGCAACATGAGAGCCATGCCTGCTACAAGCTTCATAACAAAGTTGATAATCATGCCATCCTCAGCCTCCTCGTCTTATCTCTGCACATTTCCAAAAGCTGATTTTTCGAGTAGACCTGTCCCGCCTTATGACTACAACCAGTTACAAGGGTCCGTTCCATGCAGGAAATACAAGGATCGACACTATTGATAATGAGAGGAGCATCGGCTAATTCATTACCTCGGAACATGAGAGGCCATGAGACGGCATTAGCGTAGGTAGGAGCTCGAACTTTCCACCAAAAAACATGCTCATCTCCGCCTTTAAGGCTGATAACGTGGGTATCATCACCACGAGGAGCTTCGATGCAACTCCAGCCAATACCATCCGCCGCTTTCAAAATATTGAGGACTTTTACTAAGTTCTTCTCAAAAACAATATCTCCCTCAGGGAGTCCGTCAATAATTTTTTCTATAATGTCCAAAGATTGGTAGAGCTCCAGCACTCGAACAAGGAAACGATCAAAAACATCTCCATGAACTTCTCCAAAATAATCTTGAGGAACGATAGGCACCACATCTAGATCTGCGTATGCTTCGTAGGGGGCAGACCAACGAAGGTCACATCTGACACCACTGGCTCGAGCGGTAGGGCCTAGCGCACAGTAGCGCATAGCTTCTTCGTATGTAAGAACCCCCACATGTCTCATACGTGCCTTAGCCACAGGGTCTTCTGTTACTACATCGTAAAAAGCCCCAAGTTCATTGCGGTAGTATGCCACCATCTCCTTTATTACTTTTACCACGTCGGGCGTTATGTCCCAACGTACCCCCCCTACCGTCCCTACCCCATAGTTCACTCTATTTCCGGTGTAACACTCTAAAACATCCATGACCTTCTCTCTCAAAAGCATTCCTAAATGGAAGGCCGAGTCGAAACCTATGGAATAACAGGCCACTCCAGCCCATAATGTGTGGGAGTGGATTCTTTCAAGTTCAAGAACAAGAGAGCGAATATATTGAGCTCTTGGAGGAACTTGTATGTTCGCCGCGTCTTCCACCGCTCTAAGAAAAGCCGTTATATGGCTGAAAGAACAGATGCCACAAATCCTCTCAGCGAGATATATTACCTGAATGGGGTTTCGGTCTCTTGCCATATATTCAATGCCACGATGAATGGCCCCCGGCCGAACCCGGGCGTCTATAATTTTTTCTCCATCAAGATCAAGCCAGGCCGTGATCGGTTCTTTTAATCCCACATGCACTGGTCCGATAGGTACTTTATATGTATGGACTTTCTCCTTCGCCATGATTTATCCTCCTACGAGAGCTCACGAATATCTTCAGGCTGTGGTCCCGTTTCATCTCGACGCCACGGTTTAATAGATTCATCCCAATCTTCAGGTAAAAAGATCAAGGCCTTATTCTGAAGACCGTCGAAATCAACGCCGAGCATTTCTCGCATCTCCCGCTCGCTATATTCCACTCCAGGAATTTGGTTGTATAAAGATGGCATGGTGAGATCATTTTTAGGAACAGACACGCTCACTGTTACGCCGAGGCGTTTTCCACGGCCCGCACTGCGGAAAAGAGTGAAATGATAGTTCAAAGTGATGACATCACCATCATCGTTGCCAGAGATGATATGGAAATGCAGGAAGTCGAATGTAAAAAGAGTTTCAACAAGATCAAGGAACTTATCACGATCAATGGCAAGCCATAACTGCGAAAAAGAGAGGGCCTGATCTTTCCCTGCCCGATGTTCCCGCACATCTACAACCACACCGTCGCCGAAGTTTTTTCGAAGAGAGGCTACAACCTCTTCAGTTGTTATGCTATTTTGCACGTAATCATGAGGGATCTTCATGGTTTTTCCACACCTGCCTTCAGCAACTCTTCACGCTTCGCCTCAAGCTTTAAAACAGCTTTTGTCACACCTTCAATAATGGCTTCCGGGCGAGGCGGACATCCGTGAACATACACATCTACGGGAAGAACATTATCCACGGGGCCTTCAAGGTTATAGGATTTATAGAAAACGTCCCCTGACGCACCGCAGTTGCCCACCACTATAACCACTTTCGGGTCGGGCATCTGGTGATAAATTCGAAGCAAGCGATCTTTCATGTACTTTGTAACAGGACCAGTTACAAGCAAAACGTCGGCATGGCGCGGCGTTCCCACCAGCTTCATGCCGAAACGCTCTATATCGTAACGTGGACTAATGGTCGCCACTATCTCTATATCACAGCCATTACATGAACCTGAGTTGCAGGTCATAACCCACAGAGATTTAGGCAGTACTTCCAGATATTTATCCAGCCTCATTTTCCCGCCTCCTACACTATGAGGATCAACGCAGCAATCACAGCAGCTGTTATTACAAAGTACCCTACATAGTCTCTCATGTGACCACTGTGAATGTTCGTTAAAATCGAATAATAGGATTCAAGAGCTTTCCTAAATCCCCAATAGGCAGAACTTGCCGGTACCGTAATCTCAGATCCGTCTTCCGGAACTGGGTTCCCGGACCAATAAATCTCATCTTGTTCCGTTCCTTCTTTATAATCCCGCCTTCCAAGAGAGCGAAGCCAAAGGGCGAAGAAAGACGCGATTAAGAAGAAGATGAGCCAAGAGATCACGTCCCAGTATCCAAATCCTGAATAGACTTTACTCCACACTATAGCCCACCTCCCATAATAGCGCCTATATACCCGCTCTGATCCACCAAGGCTTTCGCTGCCGGTTCAACCAAGTTGGAGAGTACCCAGGACGGGAAGAGAGAAAGCCCAAGAATAACGATGGTCAAGAGAGCCATGCCCATAAGCATACTCGCAGGCACTTCAGAAACCGAAGCATAACATTTTTTCTCCGGTCCCAGGAAGGCAGTTTGAAAGACCTTAACAAAAGAAGCAAGAGTAAGGACAGACGTTACAAGAGCCGCTACGGCAAGGAAAGGATGGAGCGCAAATGTTGACTCGTAGATCAGCAACTTTGACACAAAACCGTTGAAGGGCGGTAGGCCCGAAATCGCTGCCGCCGCTATAACAAACATGAAGGTGGTATAGGGCATCCGCCTGGCCAAGCCCCCAAGTTTATCCAAATCTCGGGTTCCCGTAGCGTAATAAAGAGATCCGGCGGTAAGGAAGAGCAATCCTTTATACATTGTGTAGTTGAAGATGTGGTAGATGCCACCCTTCATTGCCATAAAACCGTAGTCTGCCATAGTCTGGGGATTGCCGAGAGATAATAAGCCCACACCGAGAGCCAGAAGCATGTACCCTACCTGGGAAATGGAATGATATCCCATAAGTCGCTTGACTTCGTGTTGTACCACAGCCATGGAGACCCCAAAGAACATGGACGCCATTCCGAGAACAATAATGACCCACGGTACAAAAGAGCTTCCCATGGTGGTTCCATAGAGGGTATAACAAACACGCATCAATCCATAGAGAGAGGCCTGGCTCACCGCCACTAAAAGGCACGTTACGCCTGCCGGAGCCTCCGCATATGCGTCTGGCATCCACATATGCATGGGGAAGGCACCACACTTCATGGCTAAGGCTACAACGAGAAAAGCCAGAACTAATTTTTCCACCACTCCAAGATGGAGCATACTAGCGATACCAGCCATATTAAGGGCATTGTAACGACCATAAAGAGAGCCTATGGCGATGAGAACCATCATAGCGGAAAGCTGGGATACTAACATATATTTAAAGCTGGCTTCCACTGATTCCGGACGGTCTCTCCAAAAAGCCACCAAGCCAAAGGATGCCACTGACGATATCTCCAAAAAGACAAAGAAGTTGAAGAGGTCGCCGGTAACCATCATCCCGAGCATTCCTGCTGTTTGAAGGAAATAAAGAGATGTAAAACGGCTCAGGCCAGAGAAGCGATCCATGAAATGGATCGAGTACATAGCCCCCGCAAAAGAGGCAATAGACCCGGCAAGGGCCATGAAGGCGCTGAAAGCATCTATCTCCAGAATAATTCTAACTGGGTAGGCCATTCCGGAAGGTAAGGCCAACGCAGCCGTCTCAGCACCCATGACGTATACCAGAACGCCATTAACCGTTACAGTCCTCCAAATCAGGAAAGCCACGATCATTGTGATAAACGAAATACTGACCATCCAAACGTTCCGCAGGGTCTTCCCGCCTAAAGAAAACAGAGGCGTTGCAAAGGCTCCAAGAAGGGGAATGGCCAGGATCATTGCTGGAAGGTGTTCTTGCCAACTCATCCTCGCAACCTCCGTATCTCGTCAATATTCAACGTCCCATAATGGCGATATAACAGCATGATCAAAGAGAGCATCAACGCCGTTGTCGCCAAGGCAATAACAATTGCTGTCAACGTAAGAGCCTGAGGTGTAGGAAGAACCATAACGCCCTCACCTGCTGCTAAAAACCTCACAGGAACTGTGCCACCAGTGCGGTATCCCAAAACTATAAGGAACATATTCGTTGCTGATTCAATAATGCTTATACCGATAGCAATTTTCACAAGGTTCTTCTCCGTCAGCACGGCTATCAGACCCATAAGGAAGAGAACTCCTACTATGAGGAATGGGGCATTACCGATCATGGCCGCTCTCCTCTCCTATCTCGTAGTTATCGAACAGGTGAATTCCTTTAAACATGTAGACGAGAATCAAGGAAAGCCCTCCTGTCACCTCTATACCTACAGCTATATCCATTAAGGCAATAGTTCCCGAAGGAGGGATAATGCAGTGTCCGCTCTTCGCAACTTCAGCAGCGGGAATCGCTACAAAGTTATAAAAGAAGGAGGCGGGCATTCCCATAAATCCCAACACTAAAAAACACAAGAGGCCGAAGCCAAGCATAGCATTGTAAACGCTCTCCTGAAGCCAGAGTTTAAGTGTATTCCAGCCATAAGCCACGAGTAAAAACGCAAGGAATGTGGCCACCACAGCTCCTCCCTGGAATCCGCCCCCAGGCGTTACATCACCATGTATGATAACGTACGCACCGAAGATCACCATAAACCAGGCGAATAAATCACATCCAGTCCGAACAACAACAGAGAGAGGCTTCATTTCTTTTTGCCCCCTTCCCTGAACAAGGCGGTAACTGAGCACACAGCTGTAAAAAGAACGGCTGCTTCTCCGATAGTATCAAAGCCTCGAAAATCGAAGACTATGGAGGTAACCACGTTCTCGGCCGATCGATCAACAAGAGCATGGTCAATAAAATAATTGTCCATAGCCACCTGTCCTGGATCACCGAAGGGATGGATGGAATCCAGGCCTCCCCAAACAAGCCCGCCGAGAATCAATGCCGCAACTATAAAAAGAGTTTTTTTCACCGGATGTCACCTCCGGTTTCGCTCCGCGCTTTTCCGCACCCTCTCAATGCAATGATATAAATTGCCGTATTCAGGCCGGCACCAATAGCCGCTTCGGCAATGGCCACATCTGGCGCATGCAGAAGATAAAACTCTACAGCCATGACCAGACTAAAAACGCCTAAAGAGATGACAGAAGAGAGAAGATCTCGAAACCATACGGCGAAAAAAGCGGATAAAGTGAGCAGTACAAGGACGGCAAGATGGAAAATCTCACTCACTGACAACACCACCTTTACGTTCTTCTTCTTCCGCAAGACGATCAACCACTGCCATTTTGGGGACAATTCCACTTCTGTGCGCAGCCCGGGCAATGGCATGGGCTCCTGTAGCATTCGTTATGAGCAGAACCATCACCGCCACTACGGCGTGGATGATCAAAACTGTAAACCGACTCCCCCCACCTTGGTGTATACGGAAAGCAGCATACGCTATAACGGCCAACGACGTAAAAATGCTTCCAAAGGTCGTGCACTTCGTCGCTCCATGAAGTCTCGTATATACATCTGGAAATCTATAGAGCGAAATAGCCCCTAGCGTATTAAAAAAAAGCCCGATAGTAATAAAAATTCCAACGAGGTATTTCTCCAGCACACTACATCCCTCCTTCTATGAAACGGGCAATAAACATCGTTCCCACGAAGGAAAGAGCTGCATAAACGATGGCCACATCTATCATTACTACTGAATCGAAAACAGCTGACAGCAAGATCATAATGGCCACAACGAGAGTGTTCACCGTATCGAGGGCAACAGCTCTGTCTGGAATCGTCGGACCAGCGATAAGACGACCGAAAATAACAATAGCAAGAATTCCGAGCACCATAGCTCCCCACATTAATAGCTGGATACTCAATCCGCCAACCTCCTTGCCCACCGAGCGAAAGAACCGTACACTTGTTCCTCCTCTGGAGAAACATCCAATACATTAATCCAATGGATGTAATAAGCCCCATCATCATCTACATCCACCGTTAATGTTCCTGGAGTTAACGTTATGGAATCAGCCAGAATGGTTTTGGCCACGTCGCTCTTCAGCCCTGGGTTTAGTTTCACGATCCCGGGATGTATATCTCCTGTTATAACTCGAGTCGCCACGTCGATATTAGCCTTAATGAGCCCTATGGCAAAAGGAACTAAAAGATAATAAAGAAAGGTTAACCATTTTAGAGGATTCAGCGCTTTAAAACTGAGCGGCTTAGAAGGGCTCCACGTGTGAGACGCAAAAGCGAGGATCGTCGCCAGAATCGCACCAATCCCTATCTCAACTAAACTAATGCTTCCACCAGACCACACGAGCAGCAAATACATCAGAAAGGAAGCTATAAAAATAAACACCTATGACAACCCCCCTTTTACTCGATGGAGAACAGTTTCTTCCCTGTCTCAAGATTGATATATTTCGCGCATACATTATACTCCGTGAAACTTTTCTTTGTAAATAAAAGTTTATCCCCTCTATCCCCCTCATTCCTCGCCAACACTAGCATATAACAACGGACATGTAGGAGGAGCAGCTCAAGCTCAACACCATTTCCCTCACTTCTTACTATTACCTGCGTGGAACCGCACTCAAACACCTTACGTACTGGCATGTAACCCTTTATTATCAACACTAAACATGAGATAATGTATCAAGATTTTGTTTTTGAAACTTTAGTTCACTTATCCTATGTTTTTTCTTGTCAGTTTTACGTTGTGCCTACAAACTCAAAAGATGCGACTCGTATTTTTCGTTTAAAATAGATGAGGAGTGACATGTATGTCTTTATTAACTCGATATAAAGTTTTATTTGCTGATAGCGCACTGGTTCTCATTGCCCTCTTTTGGGGCGTTGGTTTTGTGGCAATGAAAGGTGCCTTAGACAGCTTCCCTCCATTTTACCTTCTCTCTGTGCGTTTCACAGCCTCTTTTTTCATTTTAGCCCTTCTTTTTCGCAAGAGACTTGAAACGCTCACAATAAAACAGATTCGTTCCGGCCTCCTCGTAGGCGTTTTTCTCTTCCTGGGGTTCGTGACTCAAACTATAGGGCTAGAGTATACTACAGCGGGAAAACAGGCTTTCATCACCTCTACCTATGTTGTTATGGTACCTTTTCTTTCATGGGCGATACGAAAAATCTTCCCCGGAACTCTAACTTTTGTCTCTTCGTTCATCTGTCTCGTAGGAATGGGACTCCTCTCACTTCAAGGAGATGGGGAGGCTCTTTTAAATCTTAACAGGGGAGACCTCCTTACCATAGCTTGTGCATTTTTCTTTGCCTGCCATATTCTGGCCATTGAATATTTTGCAGCCTCCATTGACCCTCTCGCTCTAACCGCCCTTCAAATCGGGACGACAGCCGTATTGAGTATCTTTTGCGCCCTCTTTTTCGAGACTTGGCCTGTAGCTATAGCCCCAAGCGCTTGGGGAGACATTGCTTTCACTGTGCTTCTTTGTACTGTCTTCGCCCTATCTGTGCAAAACGCGGCTCAGCAATTTACCCCCTCGTCTCACGCTGCTATTTTACTGAGCCTTGAATCTGTTTTTGGAGCTCTTGCAGGCATTTTGCTTTTGAACGAAACCTTTACAGCTCACATGACTGCCGGCTGTGTCCTTATTTTTATAGCCGTACTTCTCACTGAAGCGGCCCCTCTCATATTTCAACGTTTTATCGCTGCCTCAGGAAAGGAAACAGCGAAAAGCTAATGCTATTCTTTGCCAGCATGCACATCGTCGGACGACACGTCGTCTGAGGTTATGTGCTTCTTTTTAGGGGGCTCCGACGGTAGCTCGCCAAATATCTTAACTCTATCTGCCGGCATAGAGAATTTTATAGTCACTTTATTGCCCTGCACGCCTAGTTCCGCTTCCTCTACTTCTGCAGCAATGCCTGGGAGAACGTCAAACGTTTCTTGCATAGCATCTTTTGCCTCTCCCTCTATAGATTCTTTAAGTTCCTTCCCCTTCTTAATGACACTATCAGCTACAGGAATAGAAACCATGTTTTCCTTTGATGCCTCTTTGGGACGTATATAGTTTTTTAGCTCTCTCAACTCTTCTTCCCGTGTTTTTTGTCGAGGGAGCAACGGAGAATCTGACGGAGATACAATGGCGTTTTCTATATCTTCCAGCGAGGTGGGCGTCGGTGCTGATGGTGTAGGTAATGCAGGCGTTGCAGGAGCCACCTGAAGAGCATCGTGTTGGGTATTCGTTCCATTTTCGTCTAAACCCATCTCTACAACAGGTGGCTTAACAGAATGCTGAGGAGGAGAAATAGGAGGGGCCTCCTCAGAAAAAGATTCACCAACGTCCCCCTGAGTAGCCAGATACCATAAACTTCCACATAAAGAAATACTAAGCACTCCTATACATATCAACACAAAGCGATAGGTTTTTAAAGGCTTTCTCATGGTTTCCTGCGCCTCCTATCACCACGCCTCTGGCGGCGGACATTCTTAGCCCCTTTCGAAGATCGAGAGGACGTAACGGGAGTTTTAGGCTGTGCATGATCTTCGGGAGGAACTAAACAATTTTTTCCCCACCCTATCAGGTCTTCCCGGTGCGCGATCGCTAAGGCCTCGCGAACAAGTCGGTGATTTGATGGCTTCCGGTACTGCAAAAGGGCACGCTGCATTTTTCTTTCTTCATTTGTTCGGGAGACGTACACCTCTTCCCCCGTTAATGGGTCTATACCCGTGTAATACATACATGTAGAGAGGCTCCCGGGCGTCGGTATAAAATCCTGTACCTGTTCTGGCATAAAATCAAGATCTCGCACGAACTCGGCAAGTTCAATAGCCTCTTTCAAGCCCGCCCCTGGATGACTCGATATAAAGTACGGAACAAGGTACTGCTTCTTTCCCAACTTTTTGTTCATGGCCTCATATTGATTCATGAACTTTTTATAGACATTCCCGCTAGATTTTCTCATAAGACGAAGCACTGTATCTGATATATGTTCTGGCGCAACTTTCAGCTGCCCGCTAACGTGATACCGACAAAGCTCTTCCAAAAAGTTTCCTTTTTTATCCGCCAATAAATAATCGAAACGTATTCCCGACCGAATAAAGACTTTTTTCACTCGGGGAAGGGCTCGTATCTGACGCAGAAGATGGATATACCCCTCATGATCTGCCTTCATGTTTTTACACGGTTCAGGGAAAAGACACTGCTTATTTTTACATGTGCCCCGCTCCATCTGGCTCTGACATGATGGAGAGTTGAAATTTGCTGTAGGGCCGCCTACGTCATGGATATATCCTTTAAAATCCGGAAGAGTGGTCAATAATTTCGCCTCTCGCAAAACAGACTCCTCCGAGCGACTTTGTATCATTCTTCCTTGATGAGACGCTATAGCACAAAAAGCACAGTCCCCAAAACAACCGCGATGAGTTGTGATACTGAACCGTACCTCCTGAATGGCAGGAACTCCCCCGTCTTTAGCGTACATAGGATGCCACGTGCGCATATAAGGAAGCTCATATACTTCGTCTAATTCTTGCGTCGTCATAGGTAACACCGGCGGATTCTGTACCACATAAAAAGTCTCGTGACGTTGAACGACAATCTTTCCGCGAATAGGATCTTGCTCCAGATATTGGATACGAAACGCATCGGCAAAAGCTTTTTTATCTCGAAACACGTCCTCAAAGGATGGACACTCTTCATAATCCCAGAGCCGCTCAAGAGTACGAGTTTTATAGCATGTCCCGGCTATATCTTGTATTTCAGATACAGGCAATCCCTTTTCAAGGAGGGATGCTACCTGGATTATCTGCTTTTCACCCATGCCGTACACTAAAATGTCTGCTTGACTATCGATCAGGATTGAGCGGCGAACAATATCAGACCAATAATCATAATGGGCAAATCGCCGCAAACTTGCCTCGATACCCCCTATAACAATAGGAATATCACCCCAGAGCTCGCGGATGCGGTTGCAATATACGATTGTAGCCCGGTCCGGTCGGTATCCCCGTTTCCCGCCAGGAGAATAGCTATCTGTACTCCTGCTCTTTTTCGAGGCTGTCAGCTTATTGAGCATAGAGTCGAGGTTCCCTGCCGAAACCATAACGCCGAGGCGAGGACGGCCGAGACGCTCGAAATCTTTTACATTATGCCAATCTGGTTGAGGGATAATTCCTACACGATACCCCTCTCTCTCAAGAATCCTGGTTATAATGGCATGACCAAAGCTTGGATCATCTACGTATGCATCACCGCTGATGAAAAGGAAATCCAGTTCATCCCAACCCCGGGCCCGCATATCCTTCTTGGATACTGGCAAAAAAGTCTGAGTCAAAAAAGTTTCTCCTTTCAAACATAGAAACAAAAAAGTAGTAAGCGTATTCTACCACAGACTTTTCTCTACCTTGACATACGAGACAGGGTATACTAAACATCGTTTCTCTTAGGAATTTTTTCAAGAATCGCCCGTTCAATATTTTCTATTTCCTGCCGTTCCTCTGGAAGGATCGTCTGCATGATCTCTTTACGAAAAGCCATAGACAGTGTTGTTCGAGGCCGTTCCCGCTCACTTCTCGGCATTATCTCTCCCCCTGGAACTTCTCCCCAGGAAAACTTTTTACGGTTATAGTAAAGATCAAGGTCTACAAAACGCTTGCCAGCCTCTGTATATTCGAGACCCATTAAAGCCCGCTTTACAATTTTAGGTTCCCAAAAAGTCAGAATGCGGATACAGTAGACAGAAACGGGCATAAGGATGTGGGCGTAGTCTTTTCCCCATCCTTCCCCAATAATCATGCCTATTTCCAAAGCTTCAAGAGCCAATCTGAGCCGGCGGCTATGGAGCCAATATTGCAGGTCTGCATCGTAGAGACGAATTTCCATTACGTTCCAATCCCGGTATCCCAAACCTGCATTGAAATAGTGGAGAGCCCTATTATTCAATCTGCGGAAGAGTTCTTCAAAAGGCATATCTATATAAAGTATGTCTTCAAAAACATCCCCCTTCGTTAATGCAATGCTCTTTTTCAAGGATTTTTCTGTAAAACAGACAGGGACTCCACTATTCTCCGACACAAAAAGCAGTTCCGGCCCAATTTTCCCTAAACGTCCGCCAAAATCATTTTGTATCTCTTTAATGACAGTGCGATAGTCCCCAAAGACCCGAAAAAAGATGACTCGCGGGAGCCTCTCCACGCATTCGATCATTTCGGTAGCATTTTCGTTGATAATGCGCTCTAAGATTTTATCTGGGTGACTTGTCGTAACGAGGATGGTAGGAAGAGTTCTCGAGGTATCACGACTATTGCTTACATAAAGAGCCGTTTCTTCTTGCTTCACGAAAGCAACAGTCTCTTCAAAAGACATATTCTGCAAAGAAAGTATAGCGGTGCCAAAACGCTTCTGAAGCCACGTTATAATCCGATCTTTATCCCCTTTTAAGATCAGGACGGGAGCCCCTTTCCGAATGAGGTTAATCATAGAGCGCCCCCTCTTTCTCTAAAAATAATTCTGTGGAGATGGACTAATACTTCCACAAGATTTTCCCGCACTACAAAAGAAGCCACGTCGTCATAGAGAGTCGGTTCCTGATTAATAATAATAAGCGTCGCTTTATGTCGAACCGCCTCCACAGGGAACAGGTTGGCAGGCGACACGTTGAGAGAAGAGCCGAGAACGATAAAGACATCGCTAGTGGCAGTAAGTTTCTGAGCTTCATTTAAAGGTTCTTCAGGCAAAGCTTCTCCAAAAAGGACAACGCTTGGGCGAAGAAACCCTCCGCAAAGGGGGCACGATTTTTCGTGCAACAAAAGATCGGAAGAGCCCTCATGAGAACACTTTCGGCACCTAGCTCGACGCAGACTTCCATGAAGCTCCGCTACCGCTTTCGAGCCGGCTTCCTGATGGAGGCCATCTACATTTTGCGTAATGACCGCCTTCAAAAGTCCTCTTTTCTCCCAGTCTGCCAGCACATAATGAGCATAATTAGGCGCCGCTTTCTTTAAAGCCTTGATTCTGCAACGATAAAAGTCGAGGAACGCTCCAGGATTGTTTTCCATTGCATGGACAGATGCAAGCGCCATTGGGTCGTACTGTGCCCAGAGCCCTTTGGAAGACCTGAAATCAGGAAGCCCCGACTCCGTACTCATTCCTGCCCCGGAGAAGGCCACAAGGGAACGCGCTGAGCTGATGGTATCAGCTAAATTCCCGTACATGTTTACTGACACCTCCCTAAAAACAAACAGCCCCTTCAGAAGTTAAAACCACTTTTTGCGCTTAAACCACATACCCATCCCACTTATAATAAGGCCCATAAGCAACCAAACAAATATGTATCCCCACTTCCAATCGAGTTCCGGCATATATTTAAAATTCATGCCATATACACCTACTATAAAGGTTAGGGGGATAAAAAGTGTGGAGATGACTGTTAAAACGCGCATCACTTCGTTCATTCGGTTGCTTAAAGAAGAGAGGTAGAGATCAAGCATACTGGCAATTGTTTCCCGAAATGTTTCCACCGTGTCTATAACTTGAATAACATGATCGTAAAGGTCTTCGAAATAGGCCAACGTTTCTGGTTGTATCAAACGATTGTCTGTTTTTCGCAGCGAATTGACCGCCTCTCTCAATGGCCATACGGCATGTCGCAACGTCAGAAGCTCTCTCTTCCTCAGATAGAGGTCGTGTATGGAATGGGCGTCAGGATTTTCGAGCAAAGCCTCTTCTATCTCCTCTATACTCTCCCCTATGCACTCCAGAATAACAAAATATCTATCGACAATAGCGTCCATAAGAGCGTAAAGGAGGTAATCTGCGCCAAGACGCCTAAACCGTCCAGCAGCACTGCGAATTCGCTCTCGGACAGGATCAAAAACATCTCCTGGCTCTTCCTGAAAAGATAGGATGAGGTTATTTCCCAGAATAAGGCTGACCTGCTCAACTCGTATTTTCAAAGAGACAGGGTCTATATCGAGCATTTTAAGGATGACATATACGAATGCGTCATGATCTTCGGCTTTAGGGCGCTGCTCCGTGTTTAGAATGTCTTCTAACACAAGATGGTGAATGGAAAACCTTTCGCCAATAGATTCCACAACTGGAATATCATGTATTCCCATTATATCGAGCCATACCTCTGTGTCTTCTACGACATTTTTATCAAATTCATCAAGGCTGGATAAAGATTTTTCTGTAAATATATTTTCGCTATACTGCATGAAACGCAACGACGTCTGTCTCGTTTTCTGCTCACCTACATGTACGAGGCTTCCTGGCGGAAGCCCTGTCTTTGCAGTTCTGGGGTTGTGTTTCCCTTTTACGGTCATAACCCTCCTCCTTAGCCTGAATATGGATTTGATCCTATCGAAAAACAACCAAGCCTATAAGGCCGAAAAGTACGAACATCAACGGGGGGCGGTCTTTAAAGAACTTCGTCTGAAAAAGCGCAAGGCCTACTGCGAAAAGAACGGCGCCTTTCCACTGAGATAAAGCGGTTTTCATAAGGGGAATAACGGCTAACGTCAAAAGAGCCCCTACTGCCGGCCGCAAAGAAGCCTTAAAATGTTCAACGCCCCGATCTGAGCTCTTCTTCATAATAAGAAGCACTATGAGCAATATTGTCAATGGCGCTAAAACCACAGAGAGAGTTGCAACAAAAGCTCCTATAATCCCTGCCTGCTGAACCCCCACGAAGGTCGCCGCATTAATAGCTATTGGACCTGGAGTAACCTGGGCTAACGCTAGAACCTGGCTAAATTCGCTAGGGGAAAGCCAGCCATAATTGACCACAAGCTCGTGTTCGATAAGGGGGATAGTAGAGATCCCTCCGCCAAAAGCCCCCACTCCAATGCGAGCAAAGGCTAAAGCCAATAACAGAAGCTTCATTATGCCTTCCCCTCCTTCCTAAACCATTGGACAGCCACTCCTGCGGCAATGGCAAAGAGAGGGTGAACATGGAGGTACGTAATGAGAAGGATAACGAGAGCATATGGAAGTAAATTTACTATATCGGGGAAAATTATATTTTTTAACTGGCGCGCCACCACATTAAAAATCAGAGCGGCCACGGCACAGATAACTCCAAGGAAAAAAGCTTTTAGAGCCGGGGAATGCTGATGGGCAAGAACGAAATTAGAGAGCAGAAGAATTACAGTAAAAGGGGGGACCAACACTCCTAGAATCGCCATTACAGCCCCTGAAATTCCACAATAATGTTTCCCTATAAGGAAAGAGGAGGAAACAGCGATAGGTCCAGGCATGGCGGCAGAAAGGCTAACAATGTCGAGCAAGGTTTTTTCGTCCATATCCCCTCGTTTCCGTATTTCCGTTTCAGCCATTCCCAAGATTACAACTCCGCCCCCAAAGGTGACTGAGCTTATTTTGAAAAACATTTTAAAGAGTTGCCAGGGCGTCATAATACGTCAGCTCCTTCTAAAGATGACTCCTATCGTTCATGATGCTTTCCATGTCTATTGTATTATCTTCAAACAAAAGGTTTTCATACCCTAGTTCGGGGACGTTCACCTTCAAGTGCCACTCGAACCAAGCCGCCACAATGCGACGGTGACAAAACTCGCCAGGTTTTTCCCAGCATAAAAGGATAGCTTCAGCACCTATTTCATTGTAGACGGTCCATGGATCAAGTGCGTAAAGCACTTCCTTAAAATAGCTTCGCGCGCAAAGAAGGGGTGATAGCGCATTTTTTTTGCAATAGAGGAGTAAATCCCAAGAGGGGGCCAATGGTGAGTAGATTCTTCCATGAAACCATTTGGGAACTCCGCGACAAATCGCCACTGCATGAGGATTCGCAATAATATTTTTATGAGCAAAATAAGACGTCTTCATTTTTCTTTACCCTCGGCAGAGATATTATTACATCCTCTCGTTAATATACAAAGCAATTTTACATAATAGTATTAACTTTTGCAGCTGAGGAAAGGTAACGGTATCTCTGACAACGGGAAAAGGCTTGTTATTTTAGGAAGATCCAACGCCTGTTGGACTGGAGTAAAAAATGGACGCCAATAAAAAGATCTTAAGGCTCCGCTTCGATCTTCCACGACGGCAGAACAACTTTCAAGCCAATCTCCCGTGTTGCAGTATAAAATGTCTTTGATCCGCCTCATGGCAGGATAATGAATATGCCCGCAAATAATGCCATCTAACCCTCGCAGCTCTGCTGCTCTCAAAACTTTGTTCTCGTAGCCGCTCATACGTTTCACTATGGATTTCACTCCCCGTTTGAGGCATCGAGAAAATGACCAGCGAGGTCTTTTCCCTGCAAAAGAAAAGAGTCCGCTAATCCCTTCGTTAAACCATAACGTCGCTTCATATGCGACATTTCCCGCTCTGGCAAGCCAATGAGTATGACTGGACACGCCATCATATTCATCTCCATGCACAACCAAATATTTCCGACCATCAGCAGCAATATGCACAACCTCTCTGCGTATGTGTATTCCGCCCAAAGTTGTTCCTTCATATTGGTCAAGGAAATCGTCATGATTGCCGGGAATATAGATGATCTCCATCTTTTCTGACAACTTTAAAAGCAGCTGAAGGATGTAATAAGCCGAGCGACTCTTCAGAGCGTCGTGTTTAAATTTCCATCCATCGAGAATGTCCCCCACTAAATAGAGACGTTCACAAATAATAGAAGAAAGGAAAGAGGCCAATTCTTCAACTTTGCTCCATCTGCTTCCCAAATGTGCGTCTGAAATAAAAACAGAGCGGTATTCCATAATGTCTCATCTTCTCCTTTTCGTCCGGAATAAAAAGGCAAGCTCATCCCTCTTCTAAAGCCTCGCTTCCGAGAAAACTTCTTATGAAGCATCACACTCCGAGAGACCTACTTATGAGGCTTCGCTCCGAGAAATCTCCTTATGCGGCCTCACTTCGAGAGACAATATATATGCCAAGCAAAATTAACGCTCCTCCGCTATAAACAGCCTTTCCCACTGCCTCTTCCCAAATCAGCCACGCCAGGAAAGAGCTGACCACCGGCTCTCCAAGAAGAGCTACAGACACGGCACCAGGATTGACATACCGAAGAGCCCAATTATAACTGCTATGCCCAAGTATTTGGGGGATCAGAGCCATTCCCCAGAAGGCGCCCCATACAGAGAGGTCAAAACCCCGTACCGGCACCCCTTTCACACATATAACACTCCAGAGACAGAGGGCAGCTATACCATAACAAAGAGAGGTGTAGGTAAGCAACGAGATTTTTCGTCGTGCTATCCGGCCACACAGAAAATAGCATGTAGCCGTCCACGCCCCCAGAAGAGCTAAAAAGTCGCCCCATAGGGCCTGTTCGCCGAGGGAAAAATCCCCCAAACTGATAATCACTCCCCCTGCAAAAGCAATTGCTATGCCTATCTTTGTCTTTTTGCGCACTAAATCTTTTGTCACTATAGGAGAGAGTATAGCTGTCCAGACAGGAATTGTATCTACAATAACAACAGAGTTAGCTACTGAAGTATAAAACAGCGATGATATCCAAAATGCAAAGTGCAGCGCTAAAAATATTCCTGCCAAACAAAGAGCCCACCACTCCCTTGGTTGTAAAAGGGAGATTTCTTTTTTACAACGTAGCCCGGCCAGAGGACAGAGGATAAGGGAGGCCAACCCCACTCGGTATGCTGCGATGACAAGAGGGTGGACGCCATCTGCTAGCCTGGCAAAAATGGCTCCTGTAGATATGGCGGCTATTCCCAACGTTAAGACAATAAAAGGTGGAATGAATGGTTTTTCATTTTTTAAATGTATTGTCATAATACCCTCTTTGTGATTTGATATTAAGTACAGCCTATCACGATAAAAAGAATAGAAAAAGAGCTTTTTCAAAAAAGAGAGTAAATTTTACGATTTAGGTAGTTTTTACTTCCCTAAAACGAGAAAGAGTGGCATAGTATGGATATTTTGCAGAACAAGGTTGTGGAGGTGAGTTAAAGAGTGCTCTATTCCAAGTATCCTCCGGATCTGGTACGAGAAGCTCTCAATTTCAGCTCGCATATGGAACACCTGTTACGGTTAGATATTTTCGATTCAATAATTCACGATCCAACAGTATGGCTCCCTTCTTTTAGCCAAGAAGTAAAAATCCCCTCTATAGCTCATGTCAATGATCGCTTCATTGATTGGAAAGATTTTATAGTATCCCTCTATAAAAGCACACTTTTAGCAGCAGAACAGAATAACGAAACTGGAGAAAATATAGCTCAGAGATGGCACCAAATTCTTTCTGCTATGGGGGAGGCTGCTTTGCCCTATCTATACGACACCCTTCCAGAACGGCAGTTTATGAAAATAGTACAAATGGAGGTAGTGACATCTAGTATTGCAAGCGCTGCTCCCCACCTGCCATGGGAACTTCTTCCCGGCTGGAGATGGGGACATTATGCAAGTATGTACATCGATATTCCTGAAAAGCATGGGGAGTTTTGGAGCATTCGAGAGGTGAAAACTGGATGGACTACCGCCCACATGGCATCTTTTCATGGCCGAGCCTTTACATCAGAAGCTCTTTTAACAACAAGGACAGAAAGTATTCCTTATGGATTAACCCTTGATACCACTCATAAGAAAGATCGGAACTGCACAATGGAAGATCTCTCTGTCGCTTCGGTATACTACTTGTCTGGCCACGTCTTTCCACAGATCCATAGCTATTTTAAGGCTCCCTTCGATAGCGAAAAAGAAACTCTAATAGAGGGCATTATCGGGAAAGGGACCAAACATCAGGATCCATCGTGGCTCAGTGGAACGCTGCGAAATTTATATCTTCTTTACGGAAAAGTTCCGTTGGAGAGGATTGGGCGCCTTGCCGCACTCCTCTTCAGAAGACTCCAGAATATTCTTTATCCAGAGCAGATCCTTCGATATACTGTTTCAGAAATGTCCCAGTTGTTCTTCCTTCATGCTGGGAGAAATGCAGCGGAAAAAGTTCTCTCTGTTTTTGAAGGGATGGTTCCCGAATCTCCATATTGGCTTATTCCCTCGTAGAAAAAACAGGGACGTTTTCTGCGTTGACATGTTGTCAGGTAAGCCATTCTCAGCGAGCTGGTGTCTGTCGCGTCGGCACATTGCCAGGGATGCCGTCTACGTCAAGGGGTTGTGGGCAAAGAATTCTTTTATTTCGGCAATCAGATTTTTCTTGCGTTTCCTCGAGCCTCTGCTAGGATTATGATTGTTTTACACACATGAACAGAAAATAAAAATGCGGAAGCAGGGGTAATTTTATTATGCGCATTGTCATCGTCGGAGCAGGAGAAGTTGGCTACCACGTAGCAAAAAGTCTTTCAGCTGAAGGACATGATATTACCGTCATTGAAGAGGATGAGGAACGGGCACAAAAGGTAGACAACGAACTAGACGTTATTGCTATTCGTGGAAATGGATCTCGCCCATCGGTTCTTGCCGAAGCCGGGGTTGTCCCTGGGTGTTCAGTCGATATTCTTGTCGCGTGTACGAACCGCGATGAAGTCAACATTATGGCGTGCTGGATTGCAAAAAGGGCCGGCGTCAAACGAGTGATCTCAAGGGCTCGGGGCCTTGAATACACCGACAGCCCTGATTGGGCTCGAAGTCTGGGCATAGACGTAATGAGCTCTCCGGAAAGATCTGTAGCCCGCCAGATTATAGAGTTACTAACCGTCAGTTCTGCTATGGACGCAGCAGAACTGTTTGAAGGAGTAGCGGGTATTTATGCCTTTCGCATAGCCCATGATTCCCCCCTCATTGGCGTGCCCCTGAAGGATCTCCGTTTTCATTACCCTCAAATAACAGCCATCATCGTATATGTGCAACGAAACGGCGGTGGTTTTGTCCCTTACGGAGACAATATTTTGGAAGAAGGGGACCTCTGCTTTATAGCCACCCGCAAAGATCAAATATGGCGGTTGGAGGAAATGGTTCAAGGGGAAAAGAGTACCCCTCTTCATCGAGTTATTATTATAGGTGGAGGGAAACTGGGCTATCAAGTTGCCCGCCGTCTGGAAAGACAGTATAAACATCTGGATATCCGCCTTATCGACCATAACAGAGAGAAATGCGAACGAATCGCTTCAGAGCTGGAGAAAACGCTGGTTCTTTGCGGAGACGGCGCAGATGAGATTTTGCTGCGTCAAGAGGGAATAGAGGGAGCTGATGGCTTAGTTGCCGCTACGGAAAGCGATGAAGCCAATATTCTTTTTGGCGTGGTAGGAAAAGCTCTTGGCGCCAAAAAGACTATCGCCGTTGTACGCAGACAGATGTACATGCGTCTGGACAACTATATTTCCGTAGATGCTATGGTCAATCCCAACCAGGCGTTAGCTTCAGTTATTATGAGCAACGTTCGCTACCCATCAGGGATGGGGACACTCTCTCTTCTCGAAAAGATAGACGCTGAAATGTTCGAAGCCATTATTCCCGAAACAAGTCCCGTTGTTGGTCTATCCATGGCAGAATTGGGGCTTCCCAAAGGGATTCTTGTAGCTCTTATCCGGCGTGGAAATGAAGTGTTCGTCCCCAAAGGAGAAACGACCCTCCAGGGAAACGACCTGGTAACTCTTTTTGCCTCATCTGAACTTATGCCTATAGCTGTGGAAAAACTTGGAGTGAAATAAGAATGCGACTTCGCCTTGTAGCAAGAGTATTAGCTCTTCTTTCCGCTATGATCTCTCTTTTTATGTTATGGCCGCTAAGCTGGGCTATCCTCGATAAAAGCCAAGATGTACAAGCCTTTGCGTTTTCTATTGTTTCAGGTTTTTGTATTTCATTAATTCTCCATCTCTGGGGGAAACAAGAAAACTACCAGGACTTAGGAGTTAAAGAAGCCTTTGCCGTTGTTACTCTTTCGTGGGTAACAGCCTCCATAATTGGTGGGCTTCCTTACTATCTTTATGGGGCAGCTCCCACATTTACCGACGCATTTTTCGAGGCTATTTCAGGCTTTTCAACAACCGGCGCTTCTATTTTTACGGATATTGAGGCCTTACCTCGAGGAATCCTCTTCTGGCGCGACCTTACTCACTGGCTCGGAGGCATGGGAATCATCGTTCTGAGCTTAGCTGTTCTGCCCTTTATCGGCGTAGGAGGAATGGATCTTTACAAGGCTGAGGTTCCCGGCCCCATCCCTGAGAAAATGACACCTCGAATACAGCAAACAGCCCTGCTGCTCTGGGGCGTTTATGTTTTTCTTTCCATCCTCCAAACCATATTGCTCCTCTTTGGGGGTATGAATCTTTTTGATGCTTTGACCCACACTTTCGGCACTATGGCCACAGGGGGATTCTCGCCTAAAAACTCCAGTGTAGGCTATTACAACAGTCCATACATAGACTGGGTCATTACTATTTTTATGTTCCTTGCCGGATGCAACTTTGTGCTCCATTACCATTTTCTTCGGGGGAAATTGAATGCATGGTGGAAAGATGAAGAATTTCGTTTCTATTTCTGGATCACTACAGGAAGCACCCTCGCCATTACGGCTCTCCTCCTGAGAAAAAGCATCTATACTAATATTTTTGATGCGTTGCGATATGCCGCCTTTCAAGTTGTAAGCGTTATAACCACCACCGGTTTTGTCACAGCTGATTATGAATTGTGGCCTGTTTTCACTCAGTTTTTGCTCCTTATATTAATGTTCATTGGCGGCTGTGCCGGGTCTACAGGCGGTGGAATCAAAAATCTTCGCATTATGGTCCTCGCCCGCCATGCTCGTACAGAACTATATCGGCTTCTCCATCCCCACGCCATTATTCAAACGAAAGTGGCTGGCCATACTATCCCCAAGGAAACAGTGGGGTCCATATCCGCTTTTTTCCTGCTTTATATAGGGTTATTTACACTGGCAAGTTTAATTATGACCTTATTGGGGCTCGATTTGGTTTCGGCCATATCTGGAGTAGCTGCTACATTGGGGAATATAGGACCCGGCCTTGGCATGGTTGGCCCTACTAAAAATTACGCCGCCATTCCAGCCGCAGGGAAATGGGTTTTTTCTCTTTGCATGCTTTTGGGGCGATTAGAGCTTTATACCGTTCTTATCCTTCTCATTCCGGCAACGTGGCGCAAATAAAGAAAAGCTCCCGACACATACATGTCGAGAGCTTTATTTTTATTTCTCAACACAGTTTCTAGAAACCTCGAAACTTCTTTTTTCCTGCGTTTCCACAATTATTCCTCTGAAGCGTACATTTTGAGGAGCATGAAGCCATAAAGATCGGAACACTTGCCTATGATTATTCCTCTGAAGCATGAGTTTTGAGGAGTATCTTTCTCGTCTGAAGAAGAGCCTCCTTTTCCCCCAGCACGAGCAACGTATCGTAGGGTTGCAATACTGTATGTCCCCTCGGCACGAGAAACTGGTTGTCTCGTCTCACAAGTAAAACAAGGGCATCTTTAGGCAATCCCAGATTCTCCAAAGGTTCACCCACCACATCAGCACTCGGTAGAATTTCAAACTCCCTCGTCTCGCTTCGAACATCATTTTCCGTTTTATCGAATTCCAAAGGGTATCGTGCCCGCAGAACTAACGGCTTATCCACCTTTAGGAAACGGGCAAGGGGCATTAACGTTTTTCCCTGTAATAGAACTGACGTCAAGACTATAAAAAACACTACATTAAATATTTCCTCAGATTTAGGATGCCCCATTAAAAGAGGGAACGTTGCCAATACAATGGGGACAGCCCCACGTAAACCGGTCCAAGCAGATAAGATACGCTCCTGGATAGAGAATTTACTCCCGATAAGGGTCAGAAATAAAGATACCGGCCGAGCCACAAACATGAGGAAAGCAGAGCATAGCAACCCTTCCCACGCTACTGCAGGAAGGTGAGAGGGGAACACCAGAAGGCCCAAGACTAAGAACATGATGATTTGCATAAGCCATCCCACGCTATCGTGAAACCGGATAAGACTTCGTTTATAAATAAAATCGCCATTTCCTAAAATAAGGCCACATAAATACACCGCCAGGAAGCCGTTCCCCCCCAATTTCTCTACCACTCCGTATGTAAGCAACACAATACTGACTCCCCAGAGAGGGTAAAGCCCCTCGTAATCTAGGCGGATTCGATTCATAACCCACGCCGCACCCTTCCCTATAATGAATCCCGCTACAACACCCATAGTTATCTGCATGGCAAAACGAGGCAACAACTCCCCCCAAGAGAGAGTATCTCTTGCCATAATCTGCAAAATACCTAGGGTTAGGAAAATAGCCATAGGGTCGTTACTACCAGACTCAAGCTCTAAAAAAGCTCTGAGATGGTCTTTTAAGCTGACGCGCCTCGATCTGAGCACTGCAAAAACAGCAGCAGCATCAGTAGATGAAACGATGGAACCGAGCAAGAGCCCATCTTGGAGGGAAAATCCTAAAACAAAATGAATAAAGAGTCCCATAAAAAAGGCTGAAAGGGCAACTCCCACCGTAGCCATAAGAATGCCCCGTGTCAGAACAGGACGAATGCTCTCCCAGTTCGTGTCAAGCCCTCCAGCAAAGAGAATAAAAGCTAACGCTACAGTTCCTACCATATTGGCAGCAGCTGCGTTATCAAACTGTATACCGCCAGGACCGTCTGACCCAGCCAACATCCCTATTACGAGAAACATGAGAAGGGCGGGAAAACCAAAACGATCGGCGAGCTTACTCGAAAGAATACTTAAAACAAGAAGAACCGCCGTAACTAAAAAAGCTAAAGGAAGATCAAACACCTGCTACCACCTCAATTAAAACCGCGCTTTCCCTTCACCGCAGTCGTATTCTTCATGTGCCATCTAATAATATCTCTATACGTCCTGTCAAGGGACAGGAGGAATATCCCACCTGTCTGGCAAACCTATGGCTAGAGAGTTAGATTCGCCACAAGCCTGCCTGGCAATAAACATCTTTTTACCTGTGTTCTCACCTCTTTTCAAAAAAATCCTGAGCGAATCTTTCAGGCAATAAATATATCTTTTACCCCTTGACATTTAGAGGGAAATTCCTTAGGATAATCGTGTTACTTATTATAAAAAATGTGTTACATACCCCCGTAAAGAGAACGTCTATGGGTCTAAAATGTTGTTGCTGTATTTGTTTTTTGCACAAAAAAGTTTGGTTCTCCGATTCTCCTCTGTACCTGTAGGGAAGCTACCCACCTAGCTTCCCTACTTTTTTTGCATTAAATATGTTAAACTTTTTTTACGTTCATACGAGGAGGTTCATCATGACAACAACCAAAAAAAATTTTTTCTTTTTAAGTATAGCTCTCTTCGTTCTCCTCTCTATAACAATAGGAGCATCAGCTGAAGAGATGCCGGTCATTCAAGCAGAACATTTCTCTGGGGAATTGAAACTGTCTCTTGATGAAACTGCTTCCAAAGTGGATTTAACTCTTTTTTCTGACGCATCCACACTGCAGGCTAAAAACTACGTTATGACCATCTCTTCTTTAGAAAACCAGGCTGGACAACTTCCCCTCACCCTCCGTGGTGAATGGGAAGCTCTTCGAGGGACAGTTAGCAATCCCGATGCTCTAGTCTATCAGCTTAACCCCGATTATCCCGATACTTCGTTTTTCTTTATCTCTAATGCTAAAGGACACCTGACCCTGCTAACGCCAAGCCAAGAAGAGATACCTTCGGATATGGGCGGGACCCTAAAAAAAGATCCTTCCGTTCTTATCAACAAAGAGGCAGAAGAACTATTGAAACTTCCCGCAACCTATCAGGGGCTTCTTCCCGCAGCTGACGGACCAGGGATTGTTTATACGTTAACGGTTCGTCCAGACAGGCTCTATCAACTCGATATCACGTATATAGAGGCTGAAAAAGGAAAAGACGAAACCTTTGCTTCTCTAGGCTGGTGGTCTCTTTCCAAAGATGGAGGGATAATCACTCTCCATGAGAGCGACGCTGAAACAATTCTCTTCGCCATAGATTCCCCTCAGAAAATAACCATGCTCGATTATGAAGGTAGGAGGTCTGTAACCTCCCTCAATTACACCCTTTCTAGAAAGACGCGAGTGGAAGAACACCTCTCCCCTATCCCTATGAAAGGGATGTTTTCCTATATGGCTGACGCAGCCTTTTTTACAGATTGCTTTACTGGCAAAATTTTCCCTGTAGCTATGGAAAAAGGATATTTATCCCTTGAACAAACATATACCGCCCTTCCTCATGAAGCGGGCAAGCCTGTATATGCCGTTGTCGAGGCCCATCTAGCCATGCGTCCTGCCATGGAGGGCAACGAAATAGAAGAGATGCTTGTTATAGACCGATTTATAGAGGTACAGCCAAACCGAACATGCGATGAGGAAAGCTTCTCTCATCTTGAAGAGAGAGTGTGGAAACTCACACTCCTTCGTGGGGAAACAATTTCAACGCTTAGTCCTTCCGATAATCAGCCAATGACTCTCAGATTTGATGTACAGGCTCACCGTGTTACAGGCTACGCTGGTTGCAACAACTTTTTCGGTCCCTATTCCAGAACAGGCAAGGAGCTTTATATGGGGCCAATAGCAGCGACGAGACGATACTGTGAGTCGGCGATGGAGACAGAAAAACTCTATTTAGAATCCCTCGAGCTGGTCAGCGGGTTCAAAATAGTAGACAACAGGCTGGAGCTTTATCATGATGGAGCTCTCTTAGCGGTTTTTGAACCGTATAATCCGTAAAAACATGCAGGGAGGAGACCTTTTTCTTTCTCCTCCCTCTGTCACTGGGACATAATATTAGAACGAGACGAGCACTCACCAGAACGATTTGCTTATACTTCCCATTGCAAAGAGCTTCATAACTGTCAGGGCTCACTATGTTCATGCAACGAAAAGGACGAGCGCATATGAAGCGCGTCTCACCATGCTACTGCTACAAAATCACCACTCGCTCTTTATCTTCCTCGTCTGGTTCCTTGTAGTTGGGATCTCTAGAAATTCGGACCTTCTGGATCCTCTGTCCGGTGACCTTCACTACTTCAAAACGAAGAGGCCCCCATTCCAGAGTCGCTCCTACTGCCGGGAGCGTTTTAAATTGTTCGAAAAGCCAACCATTCAAAGTACTCGATTCGCTTTCCGGCGTATGGGAGAAATGCAAAAACGTCTCGAAGAGATCCTCTAAATACGCGTCTCCACTGACTAAATATGTATTTTCCTCCACCTGAGTAAAATACTCTTTGAAATCGTCATGTTCGTCGTAAATTTCCCCTACCAACTCTTCAAGAATATCCTCAAGTGTGATAATACCCGACGTTCCGCCATATTCATCTAAAACAACGGCGAGATGGGCCTTGTTTTGCTGTAACATTTTCAAGGCATCCATAAGGGTCGCACTCCCCGCAATGAGGAGGGGGCGAGACATGATACTACGAATATTCACAGACCCTTCGTTAATATACTGGTTCAAAAAATCTTTTTCGTTCAGGATTCCAATAATGTTATCAAAGGTTCCTTCATATACGGGAACCCGGGAATAATGATTTTTAAGCAATAAATTCTTCACGTTCTCAATAGGTTCGTTTACATTCACAGCAAAAAGATCGACCCGCGGCGTCTGGACTTCGCAAACTTCGATCTCAGAGAAGTTGATAGAACTCCCTATCAAATCTTTCTCGCTTTCCGGCAAAACTCCCTCTTCCCCCATGGTCTCCACAATACTCCATAGCTCATCGTGGGTAACGCTGGGCAAAAAAGCCGGTTTGTCTTTCCCTCGTAAAAGCTGGGAAAGACGGGTGGTTAACCACGTTAAGGGTGAAAGTAAGACAACAAAAAAATGGACGAGAGAGGCGGCACCTAAAGCAAAGTTTTCCGCTTTGTCTTTTACAAAAGCTTTAGGAAGAATTTCACCGAATAGAATAATGAGTACCGTCATGAGGAGCGTCGCATATACAGCCCCAATAGGCCCGAAAAGGACCGAAAGAATTCCAGTAGCAGCAGACGTCATAAGAATATCGACAATATTTCCCCCAATGAGGATGGCTGAAATGGTTTTATTGAAATCCTTCGCCAAGCCCAACGCTCGTTTGGACCCTCTCCGGCCCTCCTCTACAAAGCGTTTGAGCCGTATTTTATTGACACTTGAGTACGCTGTTTCACTCGCCGAAAAAAACGCCGAGAGGATGAACATAAAAATAAAAAATAACGCAAATAAAACCACAAAATTATCTATCACTACCAATAACCTCCATTTTAGGCTCCAACACTTCTTCTCTCTCGCAGTTGCTCTTTTTTATTTATTATACGACGCATTATCCATTATGTTCAGACTTGAAACATACACAGTATAATAACAGAATATTAATAAAAGATGGCAAGGAGTATTTGTGTAAATAGTATTATGATGTTATTTTATTGACTTCTTGTCTTATTGAAGCTACAGTGTTAAAGCCGGTTCTCAGGGCGGGGTGGAATTCCCCATCGGCGGTATACCAGTTCAAGCTGGAAAGCCCGCGCACATTTTTCTGAAAGAAAAATGTAGATCTGGTTAAATTCCAGAGCCGACGGTAATAGTCCGGATGAAAGAGGATCAGGCGATCTACTATCCTTCTCTGCTTGTTTGTGGAGAAAAGAAGAGGCCGCTGATAGAGTTCCCGCCCTGCTATTTCTATTTTTCTACTTAGGAGGATTTGTTGAGAATGGATAGTATGTTGCTTAACACCTATGGCTCTCCCCTTGAGCGAGTGGAGAAAGTGTTGGAGTCCCTTCGTGCTGGAAGTGGCGTGTTGGTTACAGACAATGAGAATAGAGAAAACGAAGGAGACCTTTTTTTCCCTGCCGAAAGTTTAACTGTGCCACAGATGGCTATGCTTATCCGCGAATGTAGCGGCATCGTGTGTCTCTGCCTCACCCCCGAGAAAGTTCAATCCTTGGAACTTCCCATGATGGTAACTCATAACTCCAGTCGATTCCAGACTGCTTTCACCATCTCCATAGAAGCTGCGGAAGGGGTAACAACTGGCGTCTCAGCCGCAGATCGAGTGAGAACGATTAAAGCCGCAATAGCTGACGACGCTCAACCGTGTGATTTGCGACATCCGGGCCACATGTTCCCACTGCGGGCTCAACAGGGAGGCGTTTTGGAACGAGACGGGCATACTGAGGCAAATGTAGATCTTATGAGGCTCGCCGGATTGAAACCGTACGGGGTACTATGCGAACTCACTAATAGCGACGGAACAATGGCTCGTTTGCCTGAAGTAGCGGCTTTTGCGAAGAAACATAATTTCCCCATTGTAACTGTACAGGATATTATTTTGTACCGGAAAGAGAATGGAATGTAGCCGGCAACAAAGGAACAAAGTGCTGCCAATAGCAAGGATAGAAGCAAGGGCGGGGCTCATCAAGGAGATACAGAGAGGAACCATCAGAAACCCCGCTCAACGAACATCTGCTGATGAGATTGTTCATACAAGACACTGCAGAGAAGGGCCTAAGAAACCTCGCAATCAACGTTTGCTGTGAGGAGAGGCCGTCAGAAGAAAGAATTGAGACGACTTCTCCACTTTGATTGCGTGTCAGCGTCTTAGCTTTATCGCTTCTACTTCTTCCATCGCTTCAATGTAGGAAGGAACTCGCTTAGCATTCTTTGGGCTTCTTCTTCATCGAAACCTGACTTTAGCATATGGGGAATACAAATATTGATCATTTCTTCCATCGTCACGTGAGGTTGAGTGAATTCACCATTCTTATAACAATAGATGCAATAGTCGTGAGATACGGTGCCATCCCCCTCTGTTCCACGAAGGGAGTTTTCAAGGGGCATACCACAACTCTGGCAATATTCCTGCATTTTTAAAACCTCCTTAACCAACAGAATCTTTTTAAAGAATAACAAATTTTGTTAGCAAAAAGAAGTGGAATATAGAAGTACATTTTCGTTAAAGTATACATATTTTTATTCATTTTTTGTGCTATATTATAGAAGTATCTTCCACGAAATGAACATGCGCAAATATGGTAACTGTCCAAGTGTTGTTGTTTTTCCTGAAAGGGTGCATTAAAAGTGAAGTACATGTTAGATCCTCTGCGCGGGAATATCTTTCCTGTGTTCTTTTATTATTCCTTCTTAACAGTTATAGGAATGATTGCCGTGTCCTCAGCCAGTGCTGTGGATGCTGCTTTTCTTGGCAATAAAGTAGGAGAAATGGCCTTGGCCACCGTTAACTTATCTCTCCCCTTCGTTATATTATCAGGAGGGATTGCCTACATGATGGCCATAGGAGCTTCTGTTAACTGTGGGAAATATCTTGGCGAAGGAGATCCTGATACAGCTTCTTCTATCTTTACGAAAACGTTACTGGCTACTTTTGTTATCGCCGCAAGTATCTCTGTAATAGGAAGATTGGGAATAGATACTCTGGTAACCATCCTTGGCGCAAGTCCTGAAATCGCTCCCTGGGTTAAAAAGTACCTTTCTATGCTTTTGCTTTTTATTCCGTTTCTTACCTGCGGTATTTGCCTTTCTTACTTTGTACGGGTGGATGGACGACCTCTTCTTGCCGCTGCGTCTATGGTTACTGGAGCCGGTATTAATATCTCTCTTGACTGGCTTTTTGTTATCAAGCTTAATACTGGCGTGCAGGGGGCCGCTCTCGCCACAGGATTGTCGCAAGTAGCCTTATTCAGCATATTATTGCCGCACTTCCTTTTAAAAAAGGGAAAGTTGCGGTTCAAAAAAAATGGTGGATCCTGGAAAGAAATTCTTTTTGCCGCATATAACGGCTTCTCTGAGTTTGCTAACGAAATATCCGCCGGCATTCTCACTTTTATCTTCAACTGGATCATGATCAAGAGAATGGGAATCTCTGGTGTGGCTGCTTATACTATTGTAAACTACATACTCTATCTGGGCTCCATGGCCTGTTATGGCATTGGCGATGCTATACAGCCTATTATCAGTAAAAATTTTGGGGCAGAAAAATCAAACCGCATCTCTTCCTTTCTCCTTGTTGCCTGGGGAACCGTTTTTTTAATAGGGATCGGAATTATAGCTCTACTCGTTTTAGTTCCCGATAGGATGATCGACCTCTTTACCAATGGAGAGGCTGGAGAAACAACCCGTATCGCCAAGGAGTTTATCGCGTATTTCTGGCCGGCATTTTTGCTTATTGGCGTAAATATAGTTTTTTCATCATACTTTACGGCCATGCAAAAGCCGCTTCATTCAGCGGTTGTTGCCATATCGAGAAGTCTTGCACTGCCAGCTATCTTTTTGATGGTGCTCCCTCTTTGTTTGGGAACGAAGGGGATTTATATGGCCATTCCCTTTGCCGAAGTAGGAACTTTTCTAATGTCTCTAAAGCTCTTTGCCCCGAACAAGCCTCTTCAGCTTGTGCGGATAGACCGCCTCTACAAACGACAAGAGCTCTTTATAAAAAAAGAGATATCTTCGTCCCAATATCAGTAAGAAAGAAGGGCCTTTCCGCCTCATCACTCACTGGCGGAAAGGCCCTAAAGATATAAAAATTATCGCACTATCATTCCTCTTGGGGTTTCGTCGTCATCTTCAGGAGGTTCTTCGCTCGTTTTAATGCGTCATCCATACTTTTACAGAAATTATCTCGCCCAACTTCAAATATCAATCCTGACCGTTGAAAAGCCTTTAAAGGCTGGGAATGGACTTCCGAAAAAATCAAATAAATTCCCTTTTTCCTGCACTGCTTATATAAAGACCTCAGAGTATGTATCCCGGTGGCATCTACCGCCAATACATTTCGCGCCCTGATAATAAGAGCTGCGGCCGGTTCCTCCATATTGCGGATAGCGTTCTTAAATCTGTGGATCATCCCGAAGAAAAAAGGCCCATTGATTTCAAAAATCTCTACTCCTTCTGGAACATCCCGTGGTGCAATAGCATAAAACTCTTCTTCCGCAACAGTCTTCCCTTGCACCCTTTCTGTAATGACGTTGACATCTGTATTCTCCGACATTCTCCAAATGAAAAGAAGAGCCGCTAAAACAACTCCAACCTGAACTGCTACCGTAAGGTCGACAAGGACAGTCAGAGCAAAGGTCAGTATTAATACGCACGCGTCGCTTTTCGGGCCTTTACAGATAGACACAAAATTGTGCAATTCGCTCATGTTATAGCTAACAACCACAAGAATTCCTGCGAGTGCGGCGAGAGGTATCAGCTTTGCCACTGGTGCAAAAAGTAGAAGCAACAAAGACAGAACAACTGCGTGAATGACCCCGGCAACTGGAGTTTTAGCTCCGCTCTTAACATTCGTCGCTGTACGAGCAATAGCCCCTGTAGCAGGGATGCCTCCGAAAATAACGCTTCCTACATTTGCTATCCCCTGAGCGATAAGTTCAGCGTTAGGTCTGTGACGATCACCTATCATCCCATCGGCCACAGTTGCAGACAAAAGAGATTCTATAGCCGCTAGAAGCGCCACAGTAAAGGCCGGCTTGGCGAGATCTCCTATCTGAGAGAACTCGATTTTGGGGAAGGACGGCGCTGGCAACATACGGGGAAGTTCCCCGAACGTGCTTCCGATAGTCTCTACGTTCAAAGCACATACATGAGCCACAAGAGTAGCCACGACCATACCTATCAGCATAGCTGGCAGTTTGGGCCAAAATCGCTGTATTAAGAGGATAACTACTATGGTTCCTATCCCCACAAGCACTGTTCCAAAGCTCATAGTATTGAGGGACTCGAAATAGACCTGCCATTTCTCTAGAAAGGCAGCGGGAACTTTCTCTATTTTTAAACCTAATAAATCGCGAATTTGTGTGGAAAAAATAACAACGGCAATGCCTGTGGTAAATCCAGTGGTGACTGGAAAGGGAATAAACTTGATGAGACCGCCCATTCTAAAAAGGCCTAATAAAATAAGGATAATACCTGCCATTAACGTACATAAAGCCAAACCTGAATACCCATATTGAAGTGTTATGCTTGAAATAAGAACAACAAAAGCCCCTGTCGGGCCTCCTATCTGCACCTTACTTCCTCCAAAAAGCGAAATCAGAAAACCAGCAACAATGGCAGTAAAAAGACCTCGCTCTGGTGGAAGACCACTTGCTATCGCAAACGCCATAGCCAGTGGCAACGCAACAACGCCTACAGTCATTCCAGCGAAAAGGTCCGCAAGGGCTTTTTCACGGGAATACGCCTTGATCTCCGTTAATAACTTTGGTGTGTACACATCAATCTTCCTTTGCTCAATATTTTAATATTTTTAGGGATAAATGGGGGGTACTCCGAGTGTTAAAAAGCAACTCTTGTTAGTTTATCATTGATCTTAAGAAAATCAATTTAAATTAACGAAAAGGTTATAGCGCATATATTCTATTTATGCTATTTATGGGCAGGCAAAAATTGTACTTCGCATAAAACATGGAAGGGTCGCTTTCGAGGCGCAAATGACAGGAACGCAAACGAAAGGCACAAAGGCATAATATTCGCCCTCATAAAAAAACAGACCTCCCACGAGAGAGGTCTGTAATTTACGTAATTGGGAGAGACAAAAGTGTCTCTCTGAATCAACTTCCGAGCCTAGACAGAAGCGGCACTTCGAAGGGCTTTAAGCCCGCGGGAAGTACGGAGCATAATCCGCTCTACAGCCCAGCCGTTGCGAAGTTCTGCTGTTTCCAAACGACCTTCCGGGGTCATCCAGAAAGGAACTTCATTAACATAAACAAGCTTCTTACTCATACAATTACCTTACCTTTCCTAACAAATTCCGAAAAAAGCGACACATGAAGTATGACGTTTCGGTACCGCCCTAACTACATGACGGGACGTGTCGCAAAAAAAACGCTATATCTTTTCCAGATGGCTTTTAAACCACCCGATCACAACCTTGTTATTATAGCACATAAATTTATTATTACAATCTAAATTAAAATTTATAAATCTTCAGAGAGTTATTCCAATTTTTGGATATCCCAATAGAAAGTTTCTGAAAAGCTGGGCTATTATACATGATATAGCACACATCGCGCTGATAAAATGCCCCATATCAATACATGGAGGCCAACCAGCTCAAAGCCAAGAGGGGAAATTTAAAGAGCCACTTCGTCGGTAACAAAAATATCCATGGGGCCGTTATAATCGCAATTGTAAAAGCAATTCTGTACCGTTGGTATATGGCTGGTATATGAAACCTATTGGCGCAAAGAGGCTTTGGAGAAGATGTAGTCAGGTATTTCAACGTCAAATTCGATAGTATCTATAATATATTCTGTGCCTTCACCAGAAGCCAGCGCATCCTTAACTGTCGCCCTTTTAGGGTACCATCGTTCTTGAACCTGAAATATTTCGTTAATGGTGAAGGTCTTTAAAAGCTTGCCACTTTTGGCGAAACGATCCTCTCGTAAAGGAAGAAAGTTCTCTTTATCCACCCACATCTTTCGCGAATAATAGGAAACTCCTTCTTTTTTGGCCGTAAGCTCAAGTAGGTAACAATCTCGCTCGCCTAATTTGTCTTCGCCTGTTCGCTCTTTACCCACCTTTCCCTCCCCCACAAGCTCCACATTGTACATGTTGCTGAGTTTGGGATCTTCCATATAATCTTCGTAGGATATGTCAGACCCCATCATGGAGCGCCGAAGCATATGCCCCGCTATTTTTATGATGCGATCGGTTGACGGGGTGTACATCCAAAGCTCATCTTCGAGTTTGAGCATTTTCGTCCCTTTTTCACGGGGAGGGGAAAGGAATTCGCTAAAGGCCTTTTCAGTGCCCTGCACCCATGAAAGCACTTGTAATGTGCGGGAGCCGCGCTGTCCCTTCACAATCATAGTACTTGTCACCTTCCGATTCTTGGCAACGTAATTTTCGTCAACTTTTTCAAGAATCCCCTCGCCTGTAAGGGGAATGAAGTCCGGAAGGGGCCTCTGGAGATCTTTAGCGTCGGTAAAAGCAGCGACACCGACAGTCTCAACAACGCTACATTGAGCAGACGACAACACTGCTAACAGCACCGCCACAGCGATAAAAACTATAATCAGCACCCTTTTCAACGAAGCAACCAGCGCAAACTTTCCGATGTGGCCGCTCGAATGCGACGCAAACTTGAGCGCTGATACAGACGTGCCTTCAGGCGAAAAGGCTGTAACTGCCGATATAAGCATAGCTATGTTATACGCAGCTATGTTCGCAGCTACATGTCCCACCGTTTTATGCATTGCTATACCTGCCGCCGCTACGTGTAGCGCCGCACACACCGCCATATTATGAGGGTAAGCTTCAGCCAAGGGGATCCCCCATTCCCTAAACATATTCTTCCTCTTCATACTTCTAACTCCTTAATGAGCTGGGCTGTCTGTCTTTTATAGATGCCAATACCGGCAAACATGGCCCCTGTCACCGACGCAAACACTCCCGGGAAAAAACCGATAATATAGCTTGCCGGCGTAACCTGAGCCCGTATGATATTGGAGATAAGCATACTCGATTTCGGCATCATCTCCCCAAAATTTATGCCTGTGTACTGCATGTAATACGAAACGACGAGGCCCAAAGCGGTCCCTAAGACGGAACCGGCAATTCCGACAAAGAAAGACTCAAGGATCATTGAACGGTAAAGCCGCCTCTTGGATTCCCCCATGGCAAGACGAACGCCTATCTCTCCGTACCGCCGCAACCCGTTCATCAAGCCTGAATTCCAGAGAACAATGGACATGGCCAAGACGAAAATGCCAACAATTACGGCTTCCATGGCTTCAGCATAATTCAAATATTCCTCAAAATTATTCTGCTGGCCAAGAGACACCATCACAGGAGAAAACTCATCATCTGCCATTGTAAAAGTCTTGTTGAACCGCTGCGCAACATTGCCCATTCGTCTGCCGGAATAGAGCATGTCGTGGGTGTATCCCACAATCTCACCTGCGCTGTCAGTCATATCGAGGGCATTTTGCACGTCTCTGATATCTGCTATGATCGTGCCCCTATCCATAGGAATCATGCCAAAATAGACGGTTCCGGCAATCTTAAAATTGTACGTTGCCATAGCGCCATACATGGTTGAACTAATAAGCGTCACCATGCTGCCAATATGAAGACCCATTTTTTGAGCAAATTCATCGCTTATCAATATTTCATTCGGACCTCTTGGGTAGGAACCCCGCACCATGGCCTTCTCTATGTTAAAGAGGTTTTTTTCTGGCGTATCTTCGCTAAAGAGGTCAATTCCAAGGCCCATGACAGGCGCCTGAGCCAGAGTTTCTCCCCTCTCGTCAGGGACATCGAGAAGACCGCCAAAGCGTATCCGTTGGGCCCAAATCATCTCTTTTTCATTCTCTTTCAACCATACAAGCAGCGCATCGGCCCCGATAATCGCCAAATCGTTGGGAACTTGATCGGCAAGGTCTCTATACGCCTGAGTCATAACCTTGACATGGCCCGTATCGAATTTCGCCGTTGAGCTGATGAGGTCGCCCATAGCTCCCTGCATGAAACAGTAAAGAAAAACTGTGAGGAAAACGCCGGCACTCACCATTAGCACGGGGAAGAGACTACGTGAACGATCTCGGATCAGCCCTTTTAGAAGGAAAGAGATCATGATATTTTCCCTTTCAGCGCCTCTGTAGGCTGGAGTTTCGCTATTTTGCTCGAAGGGAGGAAACTAATGGCTGCGACAACGACCATCATTAAGAGTATCGTCGTGAGAACGAGCTCTAAGGAGTACACGGGAAAGAGCTTGTCGGAAAGGGCGAAACCGTATCCCTCCACCATCTGGGGGATGGCAATCCCCTTTTTCGACACATACGTTAAAAGAGGCATACCAAAGATGAGGGCAACGACGATAGCCATGGCTCCCTGAATTACACCTTCCAGCGTAAAGACAAAAATAACCTGCATTCTCGTCATGCCCAAGGCAATCAAGGTACCAATCTCCTTTCTTCGCCTGAAGAGAGAGAGGACCTGAGTATCGAAAATGGCGAGCATGCCAAGAAAGAGGAGAATAGAATAGATAATAACGCTTGAAATTCTCTTCGTCTTTATCATTTCCGTGAGGTCCCTCATCAAAAAAGCCTGGCTTTTAAAAGGCCACTCCTGAGAGGAACCTAAACTTTCAGTTTCAGGGCTCACAACATGGGATCTTGCGCCGATGGGTGGCTCCTTATGGGGGAACTTGGTCCCTTCCCCAACAGCTTCGGAGCTCACAACCACGAGGGTCGCTTCATTTTTCAAGGCCGTCATGTGCTGCAACGTCTGAAGGGGTACCCAAATAATTCCGTTGTCGATAGACGGAACCCGAGTATCCATAATGTAAACAACCTGGCCCTCGGTTGCATCGAAGGTCCCGTGAGCATCTCTCCAGCGTATAGTCAGATAATCGCCGATAGCGATATTTTTGCTCTTCGCCATTCTCTTTCCGATGAGGATTGGCAGTTCGTAAATATCGGCGGTATTTACTCTGAAAGAACCACCGGCGCCACTCGCTCTATCAGAGCCATTTGTATTATTTGGGCTAACAGAACCAGTAACGCCATTCATTCTACCTGCGCCGTTTATGCTAGCGGAAGCAACTGAAATGTGAAGATAGCGCGTGGGAATATGGAGAATGGTCTGGGCAGGATCGATCCCCCGAAGTTGAACAGACTGAGCACGTCCAGCAGGGTAGATTGTGGCCTGGCGAATAAGAATAGGTGTCGCCCTTCTCTCTTCGATCAGGGAAAACAG
The DNA here is from genome assembly GCF_002400205.1 of Aminobacterium sp. UBA4834. Taxonomy (NCBI): domain Bacteria; kingdom Thermotogati; phylum Synergistota; class Synergistia; order Synergistales; family Aminobacteriaceae; genus Aminobacterium; species Aminobacterium sp. UBA4834. The sequence goes on from NZ_DHFC01000018.1 coordinate 239,431, forward strand.
ATTTTCTGGAATAACACCGTGTCCATTATCAATGGATAGAGCGTCGTAAGGGTCGTAATCTTTATGCCAGTATTGTCCGCCTGCGATTTCGTCTTCAATCATCGCTCTGGACGTCTGGGCGAGCATACCTGTATAAAGCCCCTGGAAACCGACGATCACAACAAAGGTCATCGCAAGCACAGCCACGTTGAGCCATGTTCGAAGTCCCGCTTCCTTTATATTGCGATAGGCTAACGTAACGCCAACGCTAAACATGTCTGCTCTCTCCTTTGGAGCGAGGCCGCACGGTGATCATTGGAAACATCACAAGCCACAGAAGCTGATGCTGATCCTACGTTGGGTCCCGATAAAGCTCCATCACGGGACGTGAGGTTATCTCTGGGAACAACCTCGCCAGTGTTGAGCGACATAGAACTCTGCGAGGAAACCTCAGAGCTGGAAACGGCAATGATTTCGTCTCGCGCTACGTGCCCGTCAAAGAGATGAATTTTACGTCTCAAGTATTTCATGACCTTCTCGTCGTGAGTTGCAAAAATAAAAGTGGTTTCAAGTTCCTTGTTGAGCCGCACCATCATTTCCAGAATGTTGTAGGAATTCTCGCTATCAAGATTGGCCGTAGGCTCGTCTGCCAGAATCAACGCCGGACGTTTCACCACAGCCCTGGCCACTGCCACCCTCTGACACTCTCCTCCTGAAAGCTGCGCCGGCTTGGAATTTACCTTATCTGTCAATCTCAGCCATTCTAGAGCATCGTAAACTTTCTGCCTTCTCTCTTTAGGCGGCATCTTCAAAAGCAGCAATGGAAATTCTATATTCTCGTAGACGCTATAGACTGGAAACAAGTTGTACGTCTGGAAAATAAAACCAATATGATGGTTGCGCAACGCCGCAGATTCCTTGTGAGAAAGGTTCTCTACGTTTTTATTGATAACCACCACATTTCCTTCCGTTGGAGCGTCGAGAGCCCCAATAATGTTCAAAAGAGTCGTCTTTCCAGATCCGCTGGGACCGATTAATCCGCAGAATTCCCCCTTCTCGAATTCGAGGGTTACATTACTCAGCGCCGTAAAGAAATGGCTGCCCATAGGATATCTTTTTGTCAGATTTTTTATGGTTACGATAGACATGAACAGGCCCCCTTCCCTAATAGTTGTACACAAAGGTGAGAACAACCCCGGTTCCCGAATAGACGCTGTTAGCATCGTCGCCGTTGTGAAAAGCCGTTACGTTAATAAGCCAGTCATCGTATGTGCGCTGCCAGCTTACGTTGGGGTAGAATTCTTTTTTTTGCCAGTCGTAGTATGTCAGGATGGTTACGGTGTCGAGAATGCCAGTGCTGAAGTCTATGGAAAGGGCGGATATTTCATCGTCATTTTCATGATTCCATATGTCACTGCCGGGCGATCGTATAAAATGTTCTGCCAAAACGTGGACGCCGGAACCAACATCAAAGGTGTAGTCGGCTCCAAGGGTAAGACATGTGGTGGAAAGAGTGTGTTTGGAGTCTTTTTTGAGGCGGTTCATGACGAACTCAAACCAAAGACCGATCCCCACGTCGAAACTTCCATCGAGTGCGTAACGCTGCTCCAGACCGTCTTCCAAGGTTACTCTGCGGGGAAAAGCAAAAGTGTTTGAGTTCCACCACTCCCGGTCGACACGCCTATTGTGATATGTAAAGGCCATCTCCCCATTGGCTACTGGGAACTGGTAGCGTAGGCCAAACTCCGGATCGCCATTTCCGTATAAGCCCCACACCCATATATTCGAATTGTTGGGGAAATAATAGCGTCCAAGAAGGGCGTTGACCCCGTCAGTTAGGCTCAAAGGGTCGCGGGGGTCTATCTGGTCGAACCATTTTAAAGAACGAAGGATCTGAGCCGGTCCGAAATTGATTCGCTGGAGGCCGAGGCGCACTTCATACCTCTCGCCGGAGAGACGCACCCAGGAGCGATACAAATCGGCATGGAATTTGTCTTCCAACTCTTTGAAGGAACCGAAGGTTGAGAGGGTGCGGATGTTGAAAGAGACGAGAGCGTCAAGGGTCTGGGCTGTTTGCGTTGTTTGCGTGCCTCTGTTTAAGTCTGTTTCGGAGTCTGCGGCGGTATCAGTTTCAGCGCCCGTTTCAGCGCCCGCGCCAAAACTTATTGTTATTTCGGGAATGTATCGGATACCCAACGAACTGTCTGTGTCGTCGTTGTATGCCCCCCAGAGAGAGACCTGCCCCGAGTGAGAGAACACGGTGGCATAACTCACAACAGGCGCCCATATGCAAAGGGCAAAAGAAACAAAAACAAAGGCAAACAACAGCTCACGGGTACATCTGGATTGACAGCCCATTATTATATTCATGCCTATGGTTAACCTCCTATCACTTGAACTCTACTTTTCGCAAGGTTAACGTTGGGCGAGATGAATAAATTGTTTATATAAGAATACCATCTGAGAATTTATTTATGCAAATTTTGTTTGTTTTTTATTTTAGAAGGTGGAAATCTTGACGAACAGGCGTAATGGCGGGGGAGATTTTTCACACAACACGAAACGTTTCCTAGCTATAGTATTTTTCTTATTCAGGTTTTAATATAAAATATAAAAAGGGCGAAGATACGTAGTTTAGAATCTCAAGGCTTTCAATAATCCCAGCGAGAGTTTAGGCATTACATGCGAAGATACATAGTCTCGAATCCGAAGGTTTTCCACAGTCCCGATGTGTATTCAGGCATCGCGGGCAAAGATACATAGTTTCGAATCCGAAGAATGTTGCTTTGCGGCCAATTGGCCTCGAGTCCAGAGCCGTATCCTTAAAGTTGAGGTGCCATAATTATGACAAACACAGTAAATGTGACAGTCGCAACAAATGCAACGAATTCCAAGGGTATTGAAACTTTTACGGGATAGGCGGTTCGTTTACTATGGATAACAGCAAAAGGAATAACGTAAATATTTACGAAATATCCCTTGGCATACTGGCAATTCTCTCTGTCGTTTTGCTTATCATTCAAGAACGAACAACACTTCCCCTTCACGAAGAAAAATTATTGGACGACATTGATTTCATAATCTGGTGTGTTTTCGTTGCAGATTATTTTCTCCACTTGTTTTTGACAAAAGATAAAAAGGACTACGTCAAAGAGCATGTAATAGAACTCACGGCAATTTTACCCTTTAACGCCCTTTTCAAAGGCGTTCGAGCCATTCGCCTCTTCCAACTCTTCCGTGTACCCTCCTCTTTTCTCTTTTTAAGAATTGTTAAATTGTTAGCCTACTTTGGCCGAACCCATCGTTATCTTTCCCGCTTTCTGAGGCGGAACAACTTCCAATACGTTCTCTTCATCACCATTTCCATGGTATTATTTGGAGCGATAGCTATCCGCTATTTCGAAAACATAAATTTCCACGACGCCCTCTGGTGGTCTTTTGTTACAACTACAATAGGGTATGGTGATATGGTTCCTACAACTACAGGAGGACGAGTTATAGCAACTATATTGATGTTGGTGGGAATTGGCTTCATAAGTATTCTTACCGGAACTATCGCCTCTTTTTTCATTGCTCCCGACAAAGAGCAAGAATCGAATAATGATTTTATAAATGTAACCATACATAAGCTCGAGAACTTCGATAATCTAACCCTCAGGGAAGTTCAAGATATTTGCCAAGTTTTAATGAGCTTAAAATCCAATGTCGTAAAAAATAAGCTACGTTAATAAATATAGCTCTAAAAATCTGGGGCAAACATATATAGAAGCGAAAGTCTCTGCCAAAAGTTCAGACTATAGTCAGGTCTCCACAAGAATTCTGAATAAAAACAGGATACGCCATGAAGACCATGTGGCCTCCTTTTACGTGGATTTATTAAGCAATGGGAGGGATGATGATGGAAAACTTCGAACTCATGGGGAAATTTTACCTCGGGAACGAGATAGATCCCGCAACAGGGAAAAAGAGCAACACACTCGTGCTCTACGACTCGAAAGACCTGACCACCCATGGGATGATCATCGGAATGACGGGAAGCGGCAAAACGGGCCTTGGAATAGCACTCTTGGAAGAAGCCCTTATGGACAACATTCCAATTCTCGCTATCGACCCTAAAGGAGACATTACAAACCTTCTTCTATCCTTCCCCGAGCAAAAGGCCGAAGAGTTCTTGCCGTGGATCAACAGGGAAGACGCAGCGGCACAGGGACTTTCTATCGCAGACTATGCCTCCCTGGAAGCCGCGAAATGGGCGAAGGGGCTTGCCGACTGGAGAATTGACGGAGCGAGAATTAAAAAAATGAGGGAATCCGTCGACTTCACCATCTATACGCCTGGGAGCAGCGCAGGTGTGAAAGTGAACGTGCTTGGTTCCTTCAGATGCCCTGGGGATAGAATCACGAGCGATAACGAGCTTTTCTTAGAAAAGATTCAAAATACCGCCTCCACTCTCCTCTCTCTTCTCAACATTGAATCTGACCCTCTCTCTGGACGGGAACACCTTCTTCTGTCAAAAATATTTGAACAAAGCTGGAGAGAAGGCAAAGATGTCGATCTGCCGCTGATTATCAGCTGGATTCAGAACCCTCCATTCCCTCACATTGGCATTATGCCTACCGATACCTTTTATCCACCGAGCGAACGATTTAAACTGGCTCTCGCTCTGAACCAGATCCTCGCGTCTCCAGCGTTCAACCAGTGGATGACAGGGGTTCCTCTAGAAATAGGAAGCCTCCTCCACACTCGGGAGGGGAAACCACGAGCTTCTATTTTTACCGTCTCCCACCTTTCCGATAACGAGAGAATGTTCTTTATCTCCATGCTTCTAAACGAAATTGTTAGCTGGATGAGGTTGCAGACAGGGACCTCGAGCCTTCGAGCCATTCTTTATATCGACGAAGTCTTCGGATATATGCCTCCTGTAAAAGAACCTCCCTCTAAAAAACCTCTCATCACCCTTCTCAAGCAGGCTCGAGCCTTCGGTATCGGCGTGGTTTTAGCTACTCAAAACCCTGTAGATCTAGACTATAAGGGCCTTTCAAATATTGGAACGTGGTTTATCGGACGCCTTCAAACACAGCGCGACAAAGACCGTGTTCTCGAAGGAATGGAACGACTCGAAAGCGCCTCAGGATGTGACCGGGAATTTCTCGACAAGGCCATTACAAGCCTGAAAAAGAGGGAGTTCCTTCTTAATAATATCCACGAAAACAGCCCCTCCGTCTTCACGACCCGCTGGGCCATGTCGTACCTGCGAGGACCTCTGTCACGGGAGCACATTAAAATACTTATGGAAGGAAGAGCGCCGGCATCTGGGGCGGGGGCGGAAACGTCAGAGCCGGCGTCAATGCCAGCTCTGACAACATTAGCTAAAGCAGCGACTGAAGCAACTCCGACAGAACCTGCCACAGGGCCAGCAGAGCAAATTTCGGCAACATCCGTACCACCAGCGGCAACGTCAGCAACACCAACAACGCCACGAACGTCGATCAAACCAGCCATATCCCCGAATATCCCCGAATTCTTCGTCGATACTCCGACGGGAGGCGGTCCCTGGGTCTATAAACCTTTTATTATAGGAATCGGCGACATCTACTACTCCAGCGCCAGCCTCGAAATCGACACTCACATAACATACACGCTAGGGGCAGAAGCACCTGACACCTTTGACCCTGATTGGGAAAGAGGTTTCGACCTCGACATCGCTCCAGAAGAGCTGCGAACAACAGCCGCTGGGGGCATACCTTTCCTTAAACTTCCCAAAACTCTGGCTGAACCACGCAACTACGCTACATGGGGGAAAGCCTTCCAACGATGGATCAGACAGAACAAACCTCTCGTCATCTATAAGAACCAACCCTTGAAAATAGTCAGCCTGCCGGAAGAAAGTGAAGCCGACTTTACCATACGAATTGACGAAGCCTTGCGGGAAAAAAGAGATATTGAAATCGAAAAGATACGGAAAAAATACGACAGCAAAATGGCCACTCTGCAAAAACAGCTCATTGCGGCGGAACAGGCCATTGAGAGAGAAAGCGAACAGGCGAAACACCGGAATATGGAGACAGTTATCTCTTTCGGATCGGCTTTAGCAAGCGCATTGTTCGGCAGAAAAAGCCTCACGGCGACATCCACCTACAGAATGGGATCTGCCCTCTCCAAAGCGGGACGACTTAAAAAAGAAAAAATGGATGTGGCAAGAGCTGAAGAGAGATTGCAATTTTTACAGAATCAAATGACAGACCTCGAAACACGGCTCAACGAAGAAATTGATATTCTCACGAGAAACATGGAGAAATACAAAGAAGCGACACGGGAATCTCTGGTGCGCCCTAAGAGTACGGATATTACCATCAAGGCCTTCGGTCTTGCGTGGATTCCGGTGAGAATCAGAGAGTGACGACGAAATGAAACGTACAGAGGCCGTGCAGGCAGCAAGTTTTGACGCCACCGGTGTCAGTGCGGCCTTCTTCTCAACAAGGAGGGAAAGCGCATGAAGCCAAGAAAAGTAAGCGAGAGAGTTCAATGGATGGGAGCAATTGACTGGAACAGGCGGCTTTTCGACTCACTCATTCCTCTTCCCGACGGAACAAGTTATAACGCCTACCTGTTGCGCGGTTCCGAAAAAACGACTCTTATTGACACTGTAGACCCCGCAAAGGTGGATATTTTGCTTGAACAGCTGCGTGACATTCCGCAAATTGACTACCTCATATCGCTCCATGCAGAACAGGATCATTCAGGTTCTATACCCACAATTTTAGAGGCGTATCCCCACGCCCAACTCATATGCTCTCAGAAAGCGCAGGAACTGCTTATCGATCATCTCCACGTAGCGAAAGAACGGATCAAGATTGTAAATGACGGCGAAAAACTCTCGCTGGGAGACTGCACGCTCGCCTTTATTTACACTCCGTGGGTTCACTGGCCCGAAACGATGGTGGCCTATCTGGAGGAAGAAAACATCCTTTTCTCCTGTGATTTCTTTGGATCACACCTTGCCACGTCAGACCTTTACGCTGGCGACGATCCCTACGTGTGCGAAGCTGCCAAGCGGTACTATGCGGAAATAATGATGCCCTTCAGATCGATTATCAAGAAGAACATGGAAAAGATTGGCGACCTCGATGTTAAACTCATCGCACCGAGCCACGGGCCAATCTACAACAAGCCTCAGTGCATCCTCGACTACTACCGTAACTGGATTTCAGATACAGTTGCCAACAAAGTAGTGATTCCTTACATATCAATGCATGGCAGCACCGAAAAGATGGTAGAGTATCTCGTCAGTTCCCTGGCAGAGCGGGATATTAAGGTGGAAAAGTTCGAATTATCGTCAACAGATATAGGAAAACTCGCCATGGCCCTCGTTGACGCCGCCACCATTGTCATTGGAACACCTACAGTCCATTTCGGGCCTCATCCCATCGTCTTTTCTGTAACCCAACTCGCCAATGCCCTCAAGCCTAAAGTGAAATATGCGGCTATTATCGGGTCATATGGCTGGGGAACCAAGGCTGTGGAACAGATCGCCGGGCTCATCCCCAACCTTAAGGTTGACGTGTTAGATACGGTCATGTGCAAGGGATATCCTCGGAAAGAAGATTTCGAGGCATTAGACAGGCTCGCCAACAAGATAAAGGAGAAACACGCTCTCCTTTAAGTTAAAGCCGGAACAGACGAAGGGGTCGCTGTGAGTTGGGGCACTGCTACACGCTTAGGCGAGACTACAAATTGAGGCGCCACTGGTGTTAGTGCAGCCTCTTCTCAATAAGGAATCAAGTTCGCCCGCCTGGCCATAATCGTCAGTGGCTTAGAGTTCTTGCCAACGAGGAGGGGAAAAATGCCTATAACGCTGAAACGAATTTACGATGAAGCGGATTCCAGCGATGGACACCGCATTTTGGTCGATCGTCTATGGCCCAGAGGAGTATCAAAAGAGAAAGCAAAAGTAGATGAATGGATGAAGGAGGTTGCCCCATCAAACGAGCTTCGAAAGCTTTTTCATGGCGGGGGACTCTCGTGGGCTGAGTTCGAAAAGCAATATCAGGAAGAGTTGGAAACACACATTGAGGAGCTCCGAGCCCTTGCAGAGATAGCGAAAACACTCAAAGTAACGCTGCTCTACAGCTCTAAGAATAATGAGCAGAACAACGCAACGGTGCTGAAAGAGTTTCTTGAAGGTATGAAGGCTACGTAAAGACACGCATACCTCTAACATGTATTCGCCACAACGGAAGAGGGCCAACGCATATTAGGGTATACAAAGATACGTACACTCCCTGACGCCGAACAAATAGATTCTGCGCTGAAAGCGATCGGCGGTGAATAAAGACTACATTTTGGGTGGCGTAAATTCTGCTCGAAAAGATCGTATAACTTCACATCTCTCCTTGTATTTTGCTTGCAAATTAAGCCATAAACTGGCACTAGTCCCCAACATAGTTGCTAGTTTCATTGCTACATTTTCATGCACAGTTGCTTTATCCTGATAACATATAAACCTTCAAAGGCCCCCATAGCGAAAGGAAACCCCGCATAGAGAAAGCCTAAAGAATGGGTTTTATTTATGCGCCTTAACACCTTAAAATTTTATGGTTCCATGGGAAAGGATACATTCTCCATCAAGGTAAAGTTCTGGATTAAGAATGACTCCATCTACATGAATGCCTGCCGCTACAGTTCCACCAAAAGTGTCATTACTACCAAGAGCTATATGAACCGTTCCATATATTTTTTCATCTTCAAGAATAACACCTGTCACCCTAGCTTTGTTATTTGTTCCTATTCCAAGCTCTGCCACATTCCGCGCTAATGGATTTTCGCCAAGAAGCTCCATAAGTTTCTGACTATCTACCCCTTGAGCATCTACAAGGTTACCATTTTCAAAAAAAAGCTTTAACGGCCCCTCCAAAACACCTATCCCTGCAAAAGAACCATCTATGATAATTTCACCAGATGTACTTCCTTCTACTGGAGCTATAAAAGCTTCTCCAGAGGGTAAGTTGCCAGACTGTCCTTTTTCTCTATATACGCCAGTACTTGGAACCCCTTTCCGTCCCTCAAGAGACAATGTAAGAGAACAACCATCTTTCCGTATCTCAGCTTGCTTCGCCTGATCTAGAAGAGCTGTAAGTTTTTTAGTTAAAAATTCAACTTCTTTATAATCAGCTGTAATAGGACCATTAAAATACATATCTTCAGTAATGCCAGGCATAGTTGCAATGCGTGCTCCTGCTACACAAGCGTTTTTTTTAGCGTGAGTATGGGTCATTGACTTGCTGGTAGGAATAACAATAACATCTGAAGCAATCATTAATTCTCGGACTCGTGCTGGTGGTTCTTCTCCATTTTTTTTCATGGGCTGAATTTGGACTAAAAGAGATTCACACCCTAGCAATTGCCCTGCCTCAAAAAGACTTTGAGCAATATTTACTGTTTTATAATCACAGATAACTAAAAGGTTTTCCTCTTTCAATAGTCCCATGTTATCAGTGAGCAAACGTTTTGATACATCGACCATTTTCCCGAAATCCATAAAAATCACCTTCTATCCAAACATTTCTTTAATAACTCTGGCGACAATGCTCCGGGCAAGAAAGACAGGTTTCCCAACGCACTCCCTTACTTTCTGTTGCATTTCTATGGTATAGCCCATGCAATCCATGATAATTACGTCAAGGTCACATTCTTTTAATTTATTTATAGCATTATCAAACAGAGAACGATCGTCATACGGAGAGGCTGAGACTATGGATAATTTGTTTGATACAGATCCCCACCTTCTTTTAGACTGCGCTATTTGACTTTCAGACGGAGTTATAATTGCTAATTTCTTATTTTCTGCTACCGCCCGCACCACTTGATAAAGAATCCTCTGGGGACGAATAAGCAATCCTGTTTCTTTGAAAGCAGGAAATTCCCCTGTACAGAGAAGGAGAACAACGGGAATTCCATTATCAAAATGGTCTTGAATCTTTTGTTCCACTCTTGCAGTAATATAACGTTCAGCAACAGTAACAGAAGAGCCGTCTTGCATCCGTGTCACAAGAACATAGTCGTCTTTTTTCGGTGCCATTTCAGCTACTTCATCTTTTGTCAAACCATCTAAAGCACCAGACTCTACCACTTCTACATTCTCGCCAAGAATAGGCATAATATCTGGAATAATATCGGTTCGCGGAGCTTGACCTATGGTTACAGTTCCTAAATACCGTTTCACTTATGTATCACCCTTTCATCAAGCAGTTACGATACCAACAACCTAAATGAGTTTTGCAACCAGGTCCGCCACTAGAACACTCATTAAGAGATTCTTCTACTCCACTTTCAGAAACCATCAGCAGAGTAGAGATAAGATGAAGAATTTTCTCAACCTCTGGTTTTTCCCCGCTTATTACAAACGTAGTGGAACCTTCTCCACCTCTGATTCCCCCCCTGCCGATAACACAGGCCCTCACATGAGCAAGAATTGAAAGAGCTTCTATTTCACTTATTAATCGACCGGGAATAGGGATAAGCCCGACAGACATTCCCATAGAGGTGTCTATTTTTTTACGCCCACATTCAAGAATAGCATCATCTAAAGAACAAGGAGCAAATTTTTCGAGCCCTACAGCAATATATGTCGTAATTCCCTCTGCTTCAAGCGTTGAAACAATCTGTCCCGGAGCACCTCCTAAAGGCGATCCCGCCATCATGGCAGCTCGCCTGTGAGCATCAATAAGATTGGCGCCGCATACGGCAATATCTGAAGACCTCATTTCTGATACTACCTGTGGCAAACAGCTATCGACATTCTGAGCTTCTCCTTTATGAACAAGTATACTATGAGGATATGTCAAAATATTTTTATTACACGACACTGTCCCTCGGAGTGTGATTCGCCCACTCACCCTCAAAGAGGAGCCTATGAGCTCTTCGGATACTGCAGAAACGGTCGTTCCTCCTTTTAGGAGGATATTTCCTTCCCGTAACGCTTTTTTTACATCCGGGAGAGCGGCGATAGCCTTCGCAATCAGCCGCTTCCCCATAGGAACAGAAAGTGTTATTTGTGCTTTATACATTATTGCTTTCTACCAAGTGTCTGAAGATGGGTCATTGGTCCATATAAGTCAAGAAGCAACTTAAACTCTTCTGCGTTATAAAAAGCACATTTCCCTCTCGTAAAACTTTTTGCCACTTCAATATTAAAACGAACAACTTGCTCGATATCAGTAACATGAGTAGCTCCCGTTGCACATCCAGGAACAGCTGAATGAGAGGTAATAGCAATACCAACGCAAGGCACCGTTATTGCAGTTGAAGGTTGCAATATGCTATTTAAGTGGTAAAGACCATTACCGTACGGAGTAATGTCCTGCATAGTAAGAGGGAAAACAACGGGAAGCTCTCCTGTGACTATTTCCATGATGGAAAGAAGATCTTCACTTACCCGCAAGATATATCCTTCTTTTACTGTTGGCGAGATAGCAAACCCTTTATGATTAATAATGCGATTACCGCGAGTTGTGTCAATAATTAGAATGGCATCCATCTCTGGATCAACTTCTTGCTGATTCATCGTTGACATGTCTACAGGTGACCCCATAAAAGCAACCGGCTCATGAGGTTGTGTCGGAGCGTTAGGACAAATATGAGTAGCGATAATAACATCTCCTGGAAGGACATCATATACTAAAAGCATACGAGCCAACTTTAATACAGTTGCAACAGCAGCTACCGCCCCATCTCCATCAGAAACAAGCCCAATACGCTCTGGACGAGCTCCTATTCCCCCTAATCGACCGATAACACCTAAAGTAGGAGCTACCCCCCCTGCCCGTTTTCCATGAGTTCCTGGAATAATAGCTTTTATAAAATCTGTATGCCCCTTAGGACCTTTAATTTCTTTTACTACAACTTCAGATATCCCCGCTTTGTAAAACGCTTCTTTTACTAAATCCCCACTGGCATCAGAACGATCAAGAAGATCAATCGCTTCGAGTGTTCGAGTAAACGACATATCTACACCCTCTTTCATAAATACGAAATGATGTTTTTATGAACAACACGTTCCACATCGCTCAAAAGCTCTATACATCGCATTCCTTCCCCTAAACGCAAATGTTCTTTAGGAACTGCAATAATGTATATTGATTGGCTTTTTTGTATTTCAGCGCTTGTAACGGGCATACCACTCTCTCCATCCATAGTCATAATAAGGTCTGGGAAAGTACTCATGCGCTCTCCATTTTTTTTCTCAAGAGTCATATACTCATTCCAAAAAGTAAGAACATGGCCATCTACTTCTATATGTCCCACATCAAAACCACCAGATGTTTCAATACTTAGGTTCTGAACAATTCCATGCGTTACAATTTCACCGTTAAGATACTCTATAACAGAAGAAACTAGTTTCTCCGCTCCTTGTCCTTTTGCCTGTAACATGGTCATTCCCAAATCAATAGCCATAGAGACAGCTCCTGGAGCTCCGTTCGCTTTAGCGTAAGATGCTGGGACAGGATTCCGCGCCACTCCTACTAAACCTTGTGCCTGAACCGCAGCTTGACGAACTAAGGCTGACGTTTCAGTTAGACTTCCAGAAACACAACCTTCAATATACGTATTATCTTCTGGATCCCCCCCAGCAAAAGCTTGAACAGATACAAAATCTTTTTTCTTGTGAAGCCCCATAGATCCCATTACTCCTGTAGGATGAGCGCGGCCATTACATGGCAAATCTACAATTGGTAAATCAAGAAGTGCCCCTTGAAGCCAACCATTAACAATAGCGTTGCCCCCGCATTCGTTAGTAATAAGCCCGTTTATGAGACTGCTACTATGCATCTGGAGTAACTCTATTGTTCGCCAATAACTTCGCGGCGAAACGAAAGCCTTTTTCGCCGCTGGGGCTCCAACCCCAGAACATGTCACTAACACTTTTTCATCTTCGCAATCTTCAGACCCTATAAGAACAGGATGTCCGATACGTACTGCCAAATGTCCAAGATCAAGTCCTCGTTGCATAGCTCCACCGCCGCCACCACCTAAAACAGCTCCACCTAAAACAGCGGCTTCAACATGTTCGTCCATTAATACTATTCTCGACATATTATCAACCCCATTTTATTAAAACCCTAAAGCAGCCCTCATGAAAAATCCTTCTGCTCTCACCGGATCTATAACAGGCAAACAAACTCTGTCTTTAATCTCTGATGCCAAAGAAACAGTTGACATGCCTGTACAGGCAAGAGCAATAACATCCACTCCATCTTTTTTTAAAGTAAATGCCTCTTTTAAAACAGAAGCTCGCCCAGCTGGGGTCATAAGATCAAGAGTAGAGTTCACTCCATAAGGATGTATTTCTTTTATTAAAGAATCTTTTAAAACTTCTTTCATCCCTATTGGAGTTTCATCTGTTATTCCAATAACTCCAACTCGTTTCCCTACTCCTATAGCAAGCAAAGCTGTAGAACGTCCCGCGCCTATAACAGGGATGGAGAGCTTTTTGCTGAGTTTATCTACTGCCGGATCATCTGCACAACTTATAATTAAACCTTGAATATTATCTTGAATCATAGAGAGAGCTAGGTTTTCTATCTTAGGAAGGGCTTTCTTTTTCGTCTCCTCATCATGTATTCCTTCTGGCTGATCAGGAATACACAAAGAGAGCACTTCCCAATCTGGGAAAAGAGACATTAAAAGTCGGCCGTGAGATTCGAGAACTTTTTGATCGTACGCAGTTAATACTCGTATGAGACCAATACGATAATAAGTCTTTACCATGCTAAGTATCCCCTTTTACGCAAAACTTCGAACAACTGCGGAAATAAATCCGTAGATGCCATCCCCCGCAATTAAACCTGCTTCTCGCATCTCCATCCACTTGGTCCCCCAAATAATGCGACAAATTACCGCAGCTAAAACACCTATTCCATATATAGGATTTTTAATAAGGAGTCCTGTAGCAAAAAGAATACCAATAGCACGTTTAGCACCGCCTAGTAACTGAATAACAGCGCCCGCAACACTCCATAAAAGCAATTGCCGAAGAACATCAGGATTAGCTCCAGCATAAACTGTAGCAGCAAAAACGCGACTTACCGGAGGCAACATATCTAACTTAAAATGCATATTCATAAAGAAAAAAACAACTACTACCGCTACAAAGCCCCCTATAATTTCAGCTATCATTTGCTGGCGACGTCCGTCAAGCTCGTACTCTCTATCTCTCCCTTTACCACGAATAATCCACCCTGTTTTTAAGTCGTATCCCATATCAGCAAAACATGGCCCTGTACTTGAAACATATCCCGCCAAAAGAGCCAAAGGAACTCCGGGAAACCCCATAAAAAGGCCAAGACTCAAGAATATGACGCTAATGGCAAAACCTGGGAACCATCCTGAGTGCATCGCGCTTAAACCTACAAGAATAGGAGCAACAACTGCAGAAAAAGTAGCCCAAGCCACCCATAAGAGTAATTTTCCGAAGCTCATGTCTCTCCAAAGCCCACTCAAAAGAGCCAAAACAATTGCTCCTAACCCAAAAAGTATTGTATGAAAAATAATTGCTTTTTTAGTTTCTTGAGGGGTAACAGTGTTAGGAAGAGAATCATTAGTTTTTTCTTGAGAACTGGATGTTCCTTTACGCGAAATAACAACAAGAGCCTGCACAAGAGAAACAATACCAGCTCCAATCATAACGCCATGGGGAATATAGGTTTTACCTAAATCCAGCCCCAATAGCACTCCGGAATATCCTCGTATAACAAGACCGATTCCTAAGGCAGACATGGCAAAAATATTAGCGATAAAAACTATTCCTACTCCTGCCATAGGGAGACCAAAGTGACTGCCGATAGCACCAACTACAACCCCTTCCAAGAGACGGCGCGCTTTTTCTCCTCCTTCGTCTCCTGCAATAAGGGCTTGGGCAGTAGCTATACCAGGAGGCCATGCACCTGTAGCAGGGTACAGATCGGAATCGTATATTTTATATACAAAATGCATTCCAATAACTGTCGCTATTCCAGAACCTATTAACATGGGGAAAATATATTTAGGCGCACCTAACACATATATAATTCCCACGGCAAGCAAACCGCAATTTGCCGCTCCAAAACCTGAAGCTGAAGTCATTGTTTGTACAAGATTTTGACGATCAAGTGAACGGAAGTCTTTTAAAAATGATAGAGGAATACGAGCTAGAGTCATTGCAACAATGGCTCCTATAATTGATGTGTTTGGCGTAATACCTATTCTTGATATGATTTGCATACAGATAATAGCGGAAAGAACAGAAACTATGATGCTTAAAACAAAAGTCCTTGGCTCAAGAGCTTTCACATGCTTCTTGGACCCATTCATATTTTCCCCTCCTTTTTATTCCCAGCACACTGTGATACGTAGGAGCAAATACGTAAAAATATGCCATAGTTTCACGCCAAAAAACAAAGAGAAGTTACTGCTATGGATACAATTACATCATTATAGAGTTTTCTCTAATGTATTTATATCTTTAAGGTAGAGGAAAAACAATGGGATCAACATACAAAGAAAAAAACGTTCTCTATGCACAATGCACAAAACTTATGTAGGGTTCTCATCTTCGAGGAGAGCATATGTGATCAGCGCAAAAAACAACCGCTGTAGTTTGAAACCGGAAAAAACGTCAGTACCAAGAATTCCTTCTATCTGGTTTAATCTATAACGCAACGAATTTCTGTGTAAATGCAACTCTTCAGCAGCTTTTTTCTGATTGCAATCCATAAGCAAAAAAATTTTAAGCGTTTGTAACAAAGAGCTGTTATTGTTTTCGTCATAGGCCAGAACGGGTTCTAAAATCAAACGACTCGTGTGAATAAGGTCTTTACGGTTAGGATGTGTATACCAAAAATAAAGATAATGAAGGCTATCAAAATCAGCAAAACTCGATTGCCAAATCATAAGCTTCTTTATAATTTTTAAGGAAAAACAAGCCTCTTTATATGCCTCCTTTATACCTTCTTCTAAAAAATGAAGGGCACTTACGCTTACATAATATGCCCCTAATTCACTTTGAGACGATGAAGACACTCTTCGTGCTATATTTTTCACGTCCACAAAACTTGACTCATCGCACACTATAAACAGAAGACCAATAATATTATCAAGTTGAACAGCAAAGAAATCTTTTCTCTTCAACCTCGTTTTTTCAACAAATTCCCAAATAGAAATGTCATTTACACCTCTATTGTCTGGGAACTCAAATAATATGAAACAACATTGATCAGACAGAGAGAGATTTAGTTGACGGAAAAAGTCCAGCTTTTCTTTTTCAGAAACGCTTTCTCTCAGCATATACTGCAATATTTCCTGTTTATTTAAAGATCTCTTTAAGAATTGTTCCCTCTCAAATATCTGTGACATAACTTCTTTTATTACAGGAACATACGGCAATTCTGGGGGCAGAAGGATCATTGGGAAAGCTTCTTGCTCAGATATTTTGAGTACTTCTTCCGGCAAAGCCTGTATAAAACGTCCTACTTTTATTCCTATGCCAGAAGCACCTCCTTCTGCCTGAAGTTTAATTAGTTGTGCTAGACGTGAAATATTTTCTCTATAGGCATAAGCAGTTGTAAGAAAAAAAGTGCCAGGTGTCACCCATTGGTCTGCATCTGGCACTTCTATAACATCTATACAACGAACCGGATTATCAAGCCCTTGTTGTCCTGCCAAAACTATAGACCCTTTTAAACAGGGAAACTCAAGCATTTCCCTAATGCGTAACACGCTATACTACCCCCCTTCTTTGCCCTCATATTATAACTATAAACCACTTTAATCTATATTCAGCCTTTTTAAACAACTCACATCCTTAATTGAAGGTTTCTTCCATATTTTGGGTGGCGTAAATTTTGCTACCTGTTTTGGAAACGAGCTAGCAGGCTGTAGATGAGAAATTTAATTGTATTTCATACCTTATTTTTAAATTGTTGAAATAACTATAAGGTACATATTTGTCTTTCTGTAAACGTCCAAGCACAATACCTGGATCTATATCAACTTTTTCCGCAAACTGTTTTATGCTCTGCTCAGTAAAAATCCCCTCTTGTATGTACTCTAAATATTTTTCTCTAGGGATAAGAATATCTCTTGCGAATCCATCAGCCTCAAGCTCTAATCTCTGAATCAGACTTTCTGCCAATGAAACATTATCATCTGTTACAATGGTTAACTTTATTCTTTTTTGCAAAACATGTTTAATCTCGTGGAATAATGAAAACCAGAAAATATCGGAAGTTTTCAACCTATCGTTTATCGCCAACAACACTTTACGCTTGTTGTACCACTTCACTTTCGTTTACTTAGGTAAAGTGAAATAGATAATGAAAAAGGCGGACACCTCTCCTGATGCTGGTGTTGCTCACACAACCAAGACAAAGGAAACTGGAGGTAACCCACCATGACATCGTTATACCAACGCTTACAGCGATCTGAGAACTCTGCAGCAGCACTAGAAGTCGTAACTGATCTCATGAAAAAAGGAAAAAGGGGACCACGATCATCCCATCCCATTCAAAAAGAACACAGCCTCATATGGAGGCTATCGTTCTTGAAGTTCAGAAGAATACAAACATGGGTACTCGTCGACTTGCCAAGAAACTGGCCCGCATCTTCAGCCTGACTTTCTCCCTATACACAATCAGCAACATCTTCCGGAGGAACAACAGAAAGAGCCCCAGGGCTTTATGGAACAGAGCCACCGTACTGACCCCATCCCTGTGCTTCCCTATATTGCATCTCATAAAACCTTTATGACTCTCGCTACAAAATGGGTAAAATATTACAATCAGGAACGGTTACATGGAAGAAGAGAAATGGACGGAAAAGCATCAAAAGGGAAAATATACGAGCTTTCTTCAGCCAATTCAAAAGCCGATACTTCTGTCCTGTAGCTGTTATTGAGCCCATTCATTTTTGAAATGGCGGGAACCAAACAGATTAACTGGGATTTCCACTATTCTCTTTATCACGTTATCGGGGAGAAGACTATAACCCCTCACAAAAGGTTATATGAAACATGAGCATAAAGCTACGATAAATGAATTCTATTTATAACACTCACACCATCAAGACTTTTTATTTCACTATACTTTTTCACATAATTTTTGATGATCCGTTACAGCTAGATAATAAGAATTCCTCCGTGTATCAAGCACTAGAGCAAAATTGAATTACGCTGTAATTGACTAATAATCACCGCTTAGGTACATACTAGCCAGCTAGCCCTTGTCCTCATCAGGATTAGCTGTTTTTTTATTTTTTTAAAAATCATGATTTGTTTGGGTTTTTCTTGTGAATAAATGTGTTTTTTCACATTATAAACTTCTATTCATCCAAAATTGTAGATCCATAAGGTAAATAAGCCTTACTTGTCCATTTGGAGAAAAAACTTTTTTATTCTGTAACTGTAAGTTAAAGCAGAATTATAGTTGGGGCAAAATCGAGCGTAAACAGAAACATATATTTGTCACTAAAATGAACTCCTTCCACTCTTTCATTGTAATCAAAATATTTTATAAAGTAATAAGTATCACTACAGTAAAAAAATTTCATGTTAGTTGACTTTTTAATAAAATTGAACTATTCTGCATATGCGCTTTGAATAAATTGTTTTATTTTACTTGCTGTTCAAACATGCTTTACTAAGGAGGCAATTTTAAAATGAAATTTGCTGTTCTTGGAAGTGGAAATGGCGCCAGAGCTTGGTGTGCTCAAATAGCAGCAAAAGGGTGTTCTGTAGTTATGTGGGAACCTCTCGAAGCTACTGAAGACTATCTAAAGCTAAAAGAAAAGAAAGAAATGTTTCTTGAGGGTGATATCCAATTAGGGGGAAAACTTGCTGGAGTTACTATGAATATCGAGGATGCTATGAAAGGAGCAGATTGTATTCTTGTTATTGTTCCTTCGTTTGCACACAAACCTATTTTTAGGAAAATGATCCCCTATCTTGAAGATGGACAACACGTTATCGTAGTTCCAAGTAATTTTGCGGCCTATCGCCTAAAAAAAATGATGCTTGATGAGCATTGTAATAAAAAAATATATATATCAACAACTGAAACAATGCCTTACGCTTGCCGGATTAAAAATTTCGACACTGTTGTTATATTTAAAAGAAAATTTTCTATTCACATTGCTAGTACTCCTTTATCAGTCGGCCCCGAAGTACGCAAGTTTCTGAATGATATTTTTGATGGTTATGTTAGTTTTCTTCCTGCGGAGCATATACTTGCGCTAGACTTTTCGAACGCTAATTTTGTAATGCACCCTTACCCGCTGCTTCTGAACTACGGGCAGATAGAGAAAAATCCCACTACGTTTAGGCACTATATAGACGGTATTACACCATTAATCAGTGAACAGATGGAATATCTCGATCAAGAAAGAATTTCAATCGGTTCAAATTTAGGATTTACATTAACATCAGCTTTGGATCTTATGAAATTATACTATGGTCAAAACGATACAAAAAATCTATATGAGTACGTTAACAGTGCTGAAACTCCGTATGCTGACCTTATCGGGCAAAATGTGAAGAGTCGTTATATAACAGAGGACGTACCAGGCGTTATCATGCCAATAGCAAGACTGGCTAAACAGATTGGAACCCCCTCTCCACGCTGCGATACTATCATTGATTTGGCATCACAGCTTCATGGTACCAACTATTGGACACAGGGTACCACGTTAAATTCAATTGGAATTGAAGGGAAAAGTTCACAAGAGATTATAGAAATGATGATTTAGTTTTAATCAAATTGGTAGATATGTGCTTAACATGCGGCAACTAGCCTAGCATATAGGGCCTTCTAGTCGTCCAATTAGGAATATAAATTTAGAAAAGATAGGGAGATGATTGGTATGAAGAAACGTTTATCGCTTTTGGTTCTGGTTGTTTGTTTTTTAGTACTATTCTCTACTATGTCTTTAGCCGCGGTTAATTGGAAGTGGGTACACTATTTGCCAGTTGATTCCATGGTAGACAACCTTTCAAAAGATATGATTAAAGAAATAGAAGAAAGAAGCAATGGTCAAATAAAATTTACTCTTTTCCCAGCAGGGCAGCTGGGAGATTGGATGGAAATGTCAGAACAAATGATGCGTGGTTCTATACAAATTGGCATTCTTCCTGTCTCTCCAGTATATAATAAAGCACTTCAGATCCGTGTTCTTCCCTACAGTGTCATGAACTGGAATGAAGCTCGAAAAGCTTTTACTGGCGCAGATCCTTTCCTTTTTAATATTCTGTCTGAAGAAATGGAAAAAGTAGGATTTAAGGCTCTTGCTGTTGTAGCAGAGGGATTTGGTGGCGCTGGTTTTGCTGATACCCCTGATTTTGATCTTGTTGATCCTGATGCTAATAAACATGGCTATAAAATGCGTGTCCCTGCTGGAAATCAGGCTTTCGAATCTCTTGCACAACAATTAGGATTCATACCTGCCTCTGTGCCCTGGGGAGAAATTTATATAGCTCTTCAGACTAAGCTTATCGATTCTCAAATTGGTGGTCAACCATATAATACTTATGCTTCTTTCCTTGATATAACTAAAACTTGGGTTCAGTATAATACTCACTTCCAACACTCATTTGTCTATATGAATAAAAAAGCTTGGGAAGCTCTTTCTCCTGACCTTCAGAAAATAGTTAAAGAAGTCGCTCAAAAATACGCCGATACAAGTTTTGCAATTGCAGAAGCTGAAGACAAATCTTATATGGGAAAAATGAGTGAGGCTGGTATAAAAGTTATTATCCCTACCGATGAACAACTTAAGAAAATTGCTACAAAAGTACGTAAAAATACATGGCCAATTATGGAAAATGTTGTGGGTAAAGAAGTAATGGATAAAGCGCTTTCTGGGCTTGGGATTACAAAATAAATCAGTATATTTAAGGAGATCTCGCGATTAGGATATTCTCGGGGTCTCCTTATTGAAGGGAGAAGTTAGCATGAAAAAAGTCTTTTTGTCTTTTTGGCATTTTATGCTACGAGCCCAAAGAGTTGTGATGCTTCTATCAATATGTTTTTCGACGATAGCAGTTTTTATTGAAGTTATTATGCGTTACTTTTTCGAAACTCCTTTAATAGGTATAGAAGAATTAGCAGCTTATGTTGCTTTTTGGCTTTACTTTATTGGTGGCTCATACGGTGCCTATGAAAGAAGTCATATTTCGGCAGATCTTTCTCAACTTATTTTTAAAAATAAACTTAACTACGCCAAATCACATGCAATTACAAGCCTAATTTCCGCTTTAGCAGCTTTTTATTCCCTGTCATGGGCTTATAAATATGTTAAGTGGGGTTGGGTAATGAATGAGCAATCGAGAGCCACTTTTTTAGGAAGTACCTATCCTGTGTTTTTTTTCCAATTGAGTATTTTTGTCGGATTAGCATTAATGAGTTTCTATTTTTTCATAGAGTCCTTTCAATGGTTTAAAGCTGCTTTTATGGATCGTCATGTACCTGAAAATTTACTCGTCGCTAGAGAGGAGATTGACTCATGGATTGGATAATTGTTTGTTCTTTAGTTATATTTGCGTTCATGATTTTCTCTGGCGTGCCAATACCGTTTGGTTTTTTAGTCTCTATAATTTTTTTAGAAATTGCAAAAGGAATGGATCCTTCTTTTCTTTTACCTATAGGTTTTACTAGCCTAAATTCGGTAACCCTTCTTAGCATGCCTTTTTTTATTGCCCTTGGTTACATCGTAACGGAGGGTAGCATTGCTCGCCGTTTACTCGATTTTGCTAATGCTTTTGCAGGTCGAATTCCAGGTGGGCTAGGTATAGTGGCATGTGTAACATCTGCTGTTTTCGGTGCGATTTCTGGGGCAGCTGCATCTTCGGTAATCGCTATTGGTACCATAATGATTCCTGAAATGGAACGACATGGATATCCCAGAGGTTATTCGGCAGCCCTAATCTCTGCTTCCTCTGTTCTAAGCACATTGATTCCTCCCAGTATCACTATGATCATGTATGCATTTGTAACCAGTCAATCCGTTGCAGCTTGTTTCCTATCAACAGTGATACCAGGGTTAATTTTAACAGCGCTTTTAAGTTTCGTTAACGTCTATCTTGTTAAAAAAATGCCTTCTGTCAGAACGCTCCCGAATGTTTCTTTTAGAGAAAAGATTGCTCTCATTGGAGAAAAAACGAAAACTGCCCTCGGAGCTTTGTTGCTTCCAGTACTTATTTTAGGAGGGATCTATGGGGGGGTCATGACTCCAACCGAAGCAGCTGCTGTTGCTGTTATTTATTCAATTTTGTTAAGCCTTTTTATATATCGCGAGCTTTCGTTTGGGAAAATATTATTATCTCTTCGTTCCTCTGTTACTGCTACTGGTACGATGATGCTTATGACGTTCTTTGCAGCAATTTTAAGCAGAATATACACGATGGAGCAAGTTCCACATGCAGTTTCCACTATCTTATTGAGCCTTTCTGATAACAAATATGTCCTTTTGCTTCTCATTAACGTGTTTCTTCTTTTTGTTGGGATGATTGTGGATGCACTGAGTGGGATACTTTTGGTAACACCGTTGCTTTACCCTGTTATTTTAAAGCTTGGCATTCATCCCATACATTTTGCAGCTATTATCGGAGTTAATTTAGGAGTAGGAATGTTAACTCCTCCTATGGCTGGCATTCTATATATGGGGGCTAAAACAGGAAAGGTTGCTGTTAACAAAATGATGAAACCTATAATGATATTTATAGGATGTTGTTATGTCCCAGTTATTTTGGCCACAACATATTGGGAACCTCTCTCTCTTTATTTGCCTCGTCTTGCAGGGTTAATTCGCTAAAAAATAATTAAAAAAGATCCTTCACCACCATAATTGTTGAAAGGATGATAATAATGAGGATAAATTCAATCGAAATTATTGAAACAAAAATTCCATTAAAAGATCCATATAAACTGTCAAGAAAATATGGCGTGGTGGAGTTTACACACCCTACAATTGTAAAAATTTATACTGATAACGGCACCGTTGGTTACGGAGAAACGGATGCATGGGCTGGCTTTACATCTGAAACACCGGAGACCGTCGCTGCTGTTCTAAAACATAATATCGCACCTGCAATTCTTGGAGAAGAATCAACGAATATCCTTAAGTTACACAAAATCATGAATTTTGTTATGCGTGAAAATCATATGGCTAAAGCAGCTATTGATATAGCTTGTTACGATATTCTTGGCAAAGAGGCAGGGATGCCTGTTTATCATTTGCTGGGGGGGAATTTATATGAGTCTTTACCTATTATGGGAGGCATTGGAGGAGAAACATGCGAAGAAGCTGCTAATGCTGCTATGAAAACAAAAACTAAGGGCTACCATTCCTTAATGATTAAAGTTGGTCGTAATCCTGTTCAAGATGCTCAGTGTGTTCTTGCTGTCCGAGAAGTTGTAGGGCCAGACTACCCCTTGATTCTTGATGCGAATCAAGGGTGGGATCTTGCTTCTGCTAAAAAGTTTATTTCTATTGCCCAAGAGGCAAATCCAGTTCTATTTGAACAACCATTACTTGGGGAAGATATAGAAGGAATGGCAGAGTTACGTAGGTGTTGCGATGTCCCTGTTTCCGTTGATGAAAGTCTCACTTCTTTTGAGTGTGCTCAGAATATAATTCGTCTTAACGCTGCTGATGTTTTTAGTGTTAAAGTTTGTAAGAATGGTGGAATAAAAGAGTCAATGAGAATTATTGAACTAGCAAGAAATAATGGAATCAACATTTTATTTAATTCTATGTTAGAAGAAGGAATAACACAAGCAGCTTCTCTAAATATGGCTCTTGCCACTGAAAATATATATACGTATGGTCATGCTTATTTCTCACCGCTACGTTTAGAGGCAGATATTACTACCTTTAGCGATTTAATTCGAGACGGCAGAGTTTATGCCCCAGCATCTCCTGGCCTTGGTATCAGTTTGCTAGAAGATGTTCTTGATCGCTATGTCATCGCTCGTACAGTTATAAAGAAATAGATACACTATATGCAGTTTAGCAAACTTCTACAGAAAATCGTCTAAATATATTAACCAATAAGTCGTAGAAGATTTTTCTTCTACGACTTATTGGTTAACTTGTTGGTGTCAAAATAAGAAGAGCTTTACATTGTTTCCCACCATAAGCCTTTCCTCCATGAGATTTGTTCCCATCAAAGAAAATACAATCTCCAGAAGAAAGGATAAATGTATTGCTTTCATAATAAAAATGCATTTGCCCCTCTAAAACATATATAAACTCATCAGAGTTATGTATGAAGTTCGGGTTTTCTTCGGCTGTTCCAGCTGAATAAGTAATTAAGTATGCGCTCCACATTTTATTATGCCAAGCATCACCAAGCATTTCATAGCGATATCCCTTACTTGTCTTTCTCGATGAGATGGGCTTTTTATCATCTTTGCGAATAAGAAGGAAACCAGAGCTAGTTTCGCTAATGAGGGCAGCTAAAGACATCTCTAAATTTTTAGCAATTCTCGAGTAAGTTGAAATTGGGGTGCTTACTTTGCCTAGTTCGATCTTGGAGAGCATTGCTTTTGATATGCCAACTTTATCAGCTAAATCTTGTAAGGTCATTTTGTGACTTTTTCGTTGCTCTCTTATGCGTTTCCCTATGAGTATTTCCATCTCTTCCATTCACAATTCCCCTCCGATTAAAACAATAAGAAACCCAATAACAAGCTTAGCATACAATCGTGGGCACTAAGTTCAACACTCATAAAAACAATGATTATATTGACTCATAAACGACTGTTTTCTTTTTAACAAAATAATAATAAAAACATTTTTAAAAACTGCATTCTATATGAAAATTTGACTCTATTATTACATGGCGGACAGGAATGTCAAGTTAATTTTAAAAAGGCATAAAAGACCAACTTGCAACCAATCTGCCATAATGTACCGCCCTAACTTCTGAAGAAGCAATAAAAGAGCGTTGCGTTTTCATTTTACCCAGAGTTTCCTTGCTTATTTATATCAATTAATTTAATATTTTAACTGGATAGATGTGATTTGTTTTTAAGTATTGTGTACCCTTTAATCTTTGACATCGAATTGAAGAGAAACAACAAAAATATAAGCAACTTATTTTAAGGATGGCGATCTATCTATATGGGGAGATCGTATTGGTTAAATTTATTTATTGGAAAGACTTGGGAAGAGTTTCTTAAGGCCGGTGGTAACGTTTCCGGCTTCAGGGAAACACGTAAAACAACATGTAAAAGGGTCAAACCTGGAGATTACTTTATTTGCTACATAACTGGCGTTCAGAGATTTATTGGGGTTTTAGAAGTGACATCAGAGGCTTTTATTGACGATAAACCGATATGGGAAAATCAACCATTCCCCGTCCGATTCAATGTCAAAGTTGTTCATAAACTTACTCCCGAGACAGCTGTTCCACGTAACTTAATAGAACATCTCGATTACGAAAAACTGACGTCATCAAGCGCTTGGGGTGGGTTCCTTAGAGGTTCACCACAAAAATTTCATCCGCACGATGGTGAATTGATTATTAAAGAAATTATCAAGGCAAAGAATAATCCTGTACCGATAGATTTTGATAAAAAGAAGTATTTTAGAGCACCTAAAACGTATGAAACGAAGAACGGAATTGTAACGATACCGGAAACCGAAAACAATGAAGAGACTCATTCGCCCGAGTTGAAGTCTATTCAAAAAACTGATGGAAACAATGTTACCCATGAACAAATTCAATGGTTGCTTCTTGAGATTGGCTCTAGGCTTGGTTTAGATGTATGGGTAGCGCGAAATGACAAAAACAAGGAGTTCGACGGGAAACTCTTTAAGGATATAAAAGGTATGCGAACCGAGTTGCCGAATCAGTTTGATGATGCCACCAATAGAACAATTCAGCTGATTGATGTTCTCTGGCTTCAAGGAGATTCTATTGAGGCCACTTTTGAGGTGGAACACACGACGTCCATATATTCCGGCTTGCTGAGAATGTCGGATCTTATATGCATGCAACCTAATATCAATATAAAGCTTTTTCTGGTCGCGCCAGATGAAAGGCAAGATAAGGTTTTCGGGGAAATCATGAGGCCTACTTTTGCAAAATTGAAGAAGCCGCTCCCCAAAATATGCAAATTTATTCCTTATTCTACATTGAAAGAAACATTTGATAAGCATAAAGACATGCTTGACGTTATGAAGCCAGATTTTATACAAAAAATAGCTATAAGTTGTGAAGGAGACGAGTTTTAACCCTCTATTAAGTTCAAAATATGGTCACGTTCCCTAACTCTAGCTCAAATTAAATTTACATTATGTCAGAACTATAGTCCTCTCAAAGGTAGGAATATAGCAAATCATGCCTCATTTTGGTACGTATTAAAAAGTATCAAAATGTATTGTAAAGTATTAATATGTATTGACAATACGTGTTGATGCATTGCAATAAGAGTACCAAAAAGGTGGCTGTGGATTGGGTCGTACGATATCATCAAGAGAAAACATTGCCATACTGAAAGCAAAAGGATGGGAGAAGGTTGCTTCCATTGGAGATCCTGTCCAATTAAAACACCCTCACAAAAAAGGGAACGTTACGGTAAAACATCCAGAGAAAGATATTTCAGGAGCCTTACTAAAAAGTATTGAGAAACAAGCAGGAATACGACTCAAGTAATGATTCCTGCCCCAGAGGAGGAATAAGACAATGGCAGACCGCTATATTTACTCAGCACTTTTCACTATGAAGAAAATCAAGTGGGAGTAACATCCCCCGATTTGCCTGGGTGCGTTACGGTAAGTAAAGACGAAACAGATGCTATCAAATGCGCAAAAGAGGCGTTGGGGCTACATATCTACGGCATGGAAGTCGATGGCGAATCAATTCCCGCTCCGTCATCTATTAAAAATTTGCCACAGAAAAAAGGAACAATCTGCGTACTTGTTGATGTTTGGATGCCACTCATTCGCGCATCTGTAAAAGAGTACAGCGTAAAAAAGACGCTTACAATACCTGCATGGATGGATCGTGCCGCCAAAGAAGCGGGAATAAAAAATTATAGTTTGATGCTTCAAGTTGCAATTGCGCAAGAACTCGGTATAGATATTAAAGCTGAAACGCCATTTTCACACCCCGCCCCCACCATTGCATGATTTAAAACAAACCATACCGCTACTTCCCAACAGGAAGGCGCTGCTGCACATTTTTGCGTGTTCTGAAATCCCGGGCCTTGATAAACAGAGGCTGCGCCATCTCCGCCAACCGTGAAACAATCCGCGCGCCTCTTTCCCCCAACATCTTCTCAAGCTGCGACATAGAGCACGCATTCGTGGTAATGATCGTCTGTTTCCCCGACCTGTATCGCGCGTCGATAACAGAAAAAAGCCTCTCGCTTACCCAGCTTGTAGACCGCTGCGCCCCCAAATCGTCGAGAGCCACGCAATCCGCATCCTTCACCACCTGTTGAATCGCGTCTGCGGTTCCTTCATTGTAGCCTGACCGAATTTCGTCGAGCAAATCTACCACCGGAACGAATAGAGCCGCCTTCCCTCGACTGACCGTTTTTTGCACCATAGCGATGGCAAGATGGGTCTTCCCCACGCCAGTTCCTCCACCCAGAATTAAGGAGGCGCCGTCTTCCACACTCGCCATTGCCAACCCCTTCGCCGTCCTGATCATGGGGTCTCCGGCCGTTATGAACGTACCGAAAGTGCAGCGTTTCATGGCCTCTGGGATCTTGCTCGCCCGAATGAGTTGTTCCGTTTCCCGCTGTCGTTTTTCCCTCTGGCGATTCACACAATTCCCCACCTCAGCTACAATAATCTGCCGTCTAAAGATTTTTTTCACTGAAATCGACCATCGGAGCCCCTTATATTTACACAATGTGATTCCCGGACATTTGGCACAGAACAGTTGCTGCTCTTCAGCCTGTCTGAAATCTCCCATGGAGCCATATAAATCCGATTTCGTTATAGATGGATTTTTGAAAAGTCGCCGCACATACGAGAGAACTCGTTTTGTCATGGCAACTCACCTCCGTATTTTTCAATCAAGGCCTCCTGCCGCCTGGCCTCCCACTCTTTCAAGTCGGCCGATCGTTGCTTTTCATATGGATCTTCAGATGTGGAAACCTCTTGAGTTTCAGACTCGCCCTTTCGCCTCGATGTTTGATATTTCAAGCTTTCGTAAATGTATTCAAGAGTCAGGCTGTGGAGCGGACGGTTCAGCTTTTCATATCGTGCCACCGCCCTTGCGATCTCATGGTTCACACGTGCGGGTACATGAATTTTCTCGAGGACTTTGAGTGCGGAAAGTTCTTGTGGGGTAATTTCCTTCCTTCCCGTTTTGAGTAGGAAATACTCCACCGTTGCACGCATTACTTGAGGAACTTCTTCCAGTTCCACTGTCGCTTTAGGAATATATTGCGTGGAAGCGGTTGGTTGGGATTTTGCGTTTGATGTTCCGTACAAGCCACCTGAAGGACGCGCTTCTGGAGAGAATTTTTCTCTCTTCTCTGAAAGAGAAGTATCTAGTTCAAGTGATTCTAGTTCCGCCACTGCCTTTGGCGCACCCCCCTGGTGTACGTCATGCGCCCTTGTAGGAGATGCATTTCTCGCTCGGTGGCCAATGAGTGTATATTCCGAAGAGAGCTGAAGCTTATTTTTGTATCGAGGAGTTCTCCTCAAATATTTTTTCGATTGCAGTCGTTTTAAGCTCTCTTGAGTGGAGCGCACGGAACACCTCGCATATGCGGCAATTGTTGCCACTTTAGGAAAACATTTTCTCTCATACGTAGACGCAAAGCTGCAAAGAACGGCGTAAACGGTTTTGTCGATAGGAGAAAGGTCTTTATCACGAATGATGCACCGGTCTACACACGTCCACCAAAAATCACGAGTGTCGTTTAGAAGTGTCTGGTCTGCCACAAAACTTCCCCTCTTTCTAATGAATTGCCACGTAACTGAGACAATGCAGCCACGAGAAACTCTCCGTGAGCTTGAAATATTTCCGGCGTTCAAGCAGTTCAGGCGGTTTAAGCAATTCGAATCTACATTCGGCCTGTGATTCAATTTGATGTTGGATCTGAAGCTCGGGCCTATATCTGCCCGAACTGTGGCTCGACATGCTGCTCAAAAAATTCCCGACGCTCAAACTCGCCAATATTTTTAAAAAATAGAGTCTCTCTATATGTATAAGTGTGCTCGTGGCATTGAAAAAACAAAAAGTGAAAAGTTTTTGGAGTTTTGAGTGGGAAAAGTAACCATGAAAGGAAGTTTTCTCTTTGGGGATTTCAGTACAAAAATTTAAAGCATGGGGAAGCCTGAAAAGGAAACTTCTCTTTGAAGTTTTCGAGGCAAGCGACATTTAGAAAATTATTTTGCAGGTAAGGGCGAAGAGGTACGGGAATTTTTCTGCGCTTATATTTTGAGCAGAATGGTTTCCCTGAATAAAAGCGATACTTTGCAGTTCGTATATTTCTTTTTATGAGCAGCAAGGGAATTTGTGGCTTATATACGATCAGCAAAAAGTTTTGTGGCTCGTAGAAGCCATTTCATGAGCAGCAAAAACTAAAAAAGAAGGAACAGCCCCTTATCGAGATCCACTCCTTCTCTTTTGTTTTTTAACTTCAAGCAGACCGGTAACGCCTGCATTATCTACTAAAAAGCCGCTCCGGCTCCGGCCGCTTTAGCCACTTCGGCCTCTTCCATAGCCTTTATAGCAGCCCTACGCGCCCTCGCAACATCCCGGGCCCGTCAGTCTGCTCTTCCCACCCGACACCGGCTCCACCTCAATCTGCGTGCTGATCCTCTCTCGCAGCGCGGATACATGTGAAATCACGCCGATCAGCTTTCCTTCCTGCTGCAAGCCAGCTAAGGTTTCGAGAGCGGTTTCCAAGGCATCTTCATCTAACGTTCCAAACCCTTCGTCCAGAAAGAGAGAATCGACCCTCACCTTCTGACTCGCCATCTTCGAGAGTCCAAGGGCCAGGTTAAGGCTCACAATAAAGGTTTCTCCACCAGAGAGGTTTTTCGTCGATCTGACCTCCCCCGCCTGGTAGTTGTCGATAACATCAAGCTCCAGCGGTTGTTCCTCATTTTGTATCAAAAGGTAGCGATCTGTCATTTTGGCAAGCTGCCGATTGGCATGAGACACCATCAATTTGAAGGTCTGCCCCTGCGCAAAATTCCGATACTTTTTGCCATCTGACGACCCTATCAGGCTATGCAGTTTAGCCCACCGATTGCACTTTTTTTTCTGCTCTTCAATAGCCCCCTGCTTCTCTTTCATGCGCTCTTTGGCCTGGCTGTTCAAGGCAAGCTGCTGCTTCAACCCCGCAATAACGTCACGAAGAAGCCTCAGTTTTTCTTCCCACTCCCTAAATTGGGGCTCAAGCTCTTCACGCCCCTCATCTGTCACCTTTTTGGCAATTTCAGCCGCCAAACGCTCTTTGCGGTCTTCCTCTTTGGCCTTGAGTTCCGTCTGCCGGTTGTCGAGGCTCCTTGCCCTGTTTGCCAGCGCCGCCCGTTCCGAAGATGTAAGGCGAGCCTGCAGGAACCGCGCCTCGTCGCAGAACCCACCCGCATGCAAAGAGATATGAAACGCCGATTCGAGCTCGTCAAGCAGCGACGCTCTCTCCCCAATCTTCGTACTGAGCGACTCTATGCTTGCCTTCGTTGCGGTCAGCATCTGTTGCGCTAGGTTAAGCCGATTTCGTGCCTCTCTCTCAGCCTCCTCAGCCTTGGCAATCTGTTGGCTCATACGCTCTTCTTCTTTGTCGGGGTCTTTATCTCCGTAGAGATTCTGGCGCTCAGCCATTGCGCTCGTATATCCATCTTGAGCCGACTGTAAGGCCTGCTTTTTCTCTGCCAAATCCATCTTCTGCGTCTCAATTTCACCATCAAGCTTACCCAACGTCTTTTCAAGCTGAAAGAGCTCTCTTTCTACTTTTTCCTTCTCATCGACATGGGTCTGCAATGCTTCAAGCCGTTCGTGCAACGCCCCACGCAATGAAGAGATGTCTGTCTCTGATGTGAGATCGACGCCGAGGGGGTGCAGTTTCTCTGATATAGTTACCTTTAAGCGCTCATAGTCGTCTCTCATCTTTTGTAGCGTCTCATTCAAGTCTGAGAGATCTTTTTCTGCCCTTTCCTTCTCTTGTGTAACGAGCCGAACATCGCTTTCCAACTCTTTTAGTTTGCTCGTGGACTCCCGCTCAGCTGCTTCACGCTCTTTTACGTCCTCGCCCAAAGCTTCTGCCGCTTCTATAAGCCCCGTCAGCTCATTGATCCTTTTCTGCGTTCCATCGGGGAGAGGAATATTCCCCTCAGCATAGGGATGGGCCGTAGCTCCACAGAGTGGGCACGGTTTGCCGTCCTCAAGTTGGGCTCTGTAATCTTCAAGTTGCGCTATCTTTTTGAGGAGGTTCATTTCACGCAGCAGGGCTTCTTTTTCGGCGCGATATTCTCGAAGTAACCGCCCTGCCAAGAGAGTTTCAAGCTCTTTTTGCGTCTCTTCGTGAGCCTTGACAGTCTCTTCAACCTGCTTTTTGAGAACGTCATTCTTTCTGACACACTCCGCCAGCCTTTCGCAACAGGTGACACGGTCTGCCTGAACTTGTCGTACCTCCGCCTCTTTCTGGGTCACGGCCTTCTTTTTGTCAAGAAGATAGGTCAACTGCTCTTCTATTCCCGTCAAACCGCTTACCAGCCACTCATCTTCGGAGTGGGTCTCAAGGTATTCATGAACACCTTTCAACTTTTCGCCGGCTCTACTGTGTTCCGCTTCCTTTACGCCCCTCTCCTTCTCCTTTGCCTCAATCGCCTCGGCAATCCCCGTACACTTCTTGGCGCACGATTCCACATCTTCCCCTTTCAGGGCGAGATTTTGGTCGAGCAAACGCACATTTTTAATGAGAGGAACCTCTTGGTTCAGCTCTTCTTTGGCCTTTTGGGTCTGCTGCTCTGCTTTTTTCAAGCTCTCTTCACACTCTTTAAAGGAACCCTCAAGCCCGGGAAGCTCCTCTTCCAGCTTTTCCAACGAGGCGCTATCATCGCTCTGAACCTTCCGAACCTCTGCCAGTCTGGCATATTCGCCGTCAAGTTCGGCCGCTTTCTGGGCATGGTCAAGGCGCTCTCGCTCCGGTTGGAACTCTTCCATTTCGGATGCGAGCTTTGCGGATTCCTCAGCGAGAGAAGCGATCTCTCCATGAAGTGTTTCTATATCCTTCAGCCACAAAAGGGCGCGCTCCGTCTCCTCCCGTTGAGCGGCGAGGGTGGTCTCTTCTTCTCGTTTTTCGGCTATCTCGTGCCCAATCTCGCATTCCCGCTCGGGAGTGAGAAGTTCAATGCCAGAAGCCTCGGCTTCCAGCAGGCCTAACGCATCTTTTTCGCTACTATGACGCTTCTGGACACGTCGTGAAATTTCAGAATAAATCTCGGTGCCAGTTATCTGTTCAAGTATTTCTGACTTCTGCTCCGGGTTGGCCTTCAGGAAGGTATCGAAGCTGCCCTGCGCAAGGAGAACCGACCTGGTGAAACGGTCGAAATCCATTCCAATTTTATCTACAATAACGCCCGGAACCAGGCTTTTTTTCGACTCGATAACTGTGCCTGGCCCATCGTCTTTCACTTCGCTGATCTCATGATGTGCATCGACGAGGTTTCCATCAATCTTACCGTGGGCGCGATGCTGCTCCCAGAAACAACGAAAACGCCCTGCCTGAGATTCGAAAACAACCTCTGCAAAGCACTCCGCCGTCTGACGAGACATGATTTCGTTGCCGCTCTTTGTGATCCGCCCGAGTCGAGGAGTTGCCCCGTACAAAGCCAGGCAGATTGCGTCAAGGATGGTGGATTTGCCGGCGCCCGTCGGCCCCGTGATCGCAAAGATGCCGTGCGTCATATACGCTGGATCTGTAAAATCGATTCGCCACTCTCCGTAGAGAGAGTTCAGGTTTTTAAATCGGAGTTCAAGAATTTTCATGTCCAGCCCCCTTATTCCGCATTAACGTCGTCTTCATAAAGAGACCTGACTATTTCGTTGTACGCTGTGACAAGCTCTTCCCGCTCTTCCTGAGGAACATCGTGATCGTCGAGGCAGCGTTCAAAAATGTCGTTCACTGTCAGATCGTCGAGGGTCTCGTTTTCTTCAAGAGCCAGAGTGGCATTTTCCATAACCTGCCTGTTTTTTATTCGCCTAATTTCCATGGAACTGCCCAAGATGGCCTCTTCCATGACCTCCCGCAGATTCCCCACGATGCTCGTGCCCGTATAGTCGATCTCAAGCCACGCAAAGCTGCCCTGCCCCTTAAGTTCCTCAATTCTCGACTCTATTTCATCAAGGGAACCCACGATGCGTTCCAAAGGCTGAAAGCACGGAACCTGAATGTCCCGAACGTCTGGCGTCGTGCTGTTGAAGTCAACAATAATCACCCTTTTATTTTGACGGGCCTCACCGTAGCCCATAGGGATGGGAGAGCCACAGTAACGGAGGTGATCAGTATTTCCCACACGCTGAGGGACGTGGAGATGTCCCAGCGCAAAATAGTCGATGGATGGAGGGAAGCGGTCGGCCGCCACATGAGCCAGAGAACCGACGTATAACTCTCTGACACCGTCTCCGTCCACCGTTGCGCCCCCGACCGTAAAAAGGTGCCCCATAGCGATGATAGGAATGTCTATGTCGCTACTCTCCTTGAGTTCGGCGCGCTTTTGCTCTGCGATGTGGCAGACGACTTCATAGTGATTTGCAACGCCTTCGATGAGCTTGTCATTTTTGTCTTTAATTGTTTCGCCAGCCTCGACAACGCGAATATCTTTATCCCGAAGGTACGGAACCGCACAGACGATGGCTTCCGGCTTTTGGGTCCTATCTCTCAGCACGATAATTTCGTCTTCAGGGTTATCTGTTATGGAACCCACAACGTGGACGTTCAAGGCCTTGAGAATCTCTTTGGGGGCATTCAGAAAGGAGGGGGAATCGTGGTTTCCCGCAATGATGACAACGTGCCGGCAGCAGGAACGGGAGACTGTGCAGAGAAAGTTGTAGTAAAGCTCCTGAGCGCGGTTGCTGGGGGTGCTCGTGTCAAAAACATCTCCGGCGACAAGCAGTGCATCGACATTTTCGGCTTCGATAGTTGTGCCGAGCCAGTCTAGAAATTGGGCAAACTCGTCGTAGCGTTTGCGCCCGTAAAGGGAGCGTCCCAGGTGCCAGTCTGATGTATGAAGAATCTTCATTGGGCTTCCTCCTATGAAGTAATTGAAGTAGTCTCTTCTGCTGATGCGGCTGAAACTGCTGACAAAGCCGTCGCGGCCAAGGTAGCTGAAGCTGCCAGAGTAACCGAGTCAGTCGAATATGCCACCACAAACAGTACTAAAGAAACCGCCAGCACCGCCCCAACGGGACCAGCCACGGTTTCTCTTTGAATTATAGCTGAGGATTTTACATTCTCAGCCTCTTCTTACGCATATTTTTGTCCAGGCCGCCACAGGCACGAGCACGTGATAAAGGCATAATCACATGGCAAAGACGTAAACACGCACCAAATATGCAAATTAATATATATTGTACCTCAAGTTATTTCCGGCGAGGCAGAAAGATGGGCTATAAACAAATAAAAAAGGAATGAGCCCGATGGTACCCAAGCGCCTAAGCACCGAAGTGTCGAACCCATTCCTCTCAAATTACTTAGCTATTGATTAACATTGAGGTGCTGAACAATGTGTTTATTCATTTCTCCCACGGAGAAATATATCTAAATGCCTCAAGACGAACACGTCTCTGTTTGTATGTCACAGCAATGTGCTTCTAAAGGTAGGTAGGTCAAATCACATTGCATACCACCCTTTAGAGAGCACGCATTATAACCTAACAACCTCATAAGAGACACGACTTGCCCTGCAGATTGACCTGAATAGCAACAGACAACCACCTTTTTATCTTTCGGAATTTCATCCAGATGATCTCCTACCTCACTCCAAAAAACATTGATAGCGCCTTCCAGATGTTCTTTTTCAAAATCCTCTGGCTTCCGAATATCAAGAATATAAACATCTTCTCTACTCATAAGCTCTTTCAACTGGTCGCAACTGATAAGATTATTGCATCCTTTTTTAAGATCTTGAAAATAAACCGCAACTGCCTCTTCGATGGTCTTCAAAACAAAACCTCCTTTTATAAGTACTTAGATAACGATAATCAATATCAATAATAATTTAAAAAACAAGAGATTTCAATAACAAAAACATTTTATATATAAAGAACGGATTGCCTATGCAATTCTGACCAAATGAGTGCGAACACCCAAACAGCAAAAGTGCCTGTAGTAAGTACACGCAACTACTATGATCGGGCATTCCTTAGAAAACTACCGAGCACTCAATACCCAAACGGAAGCAATCTGACTTGATTTGCTGGCTTACCCGAGCGAAAAATTCCTCCGTCATATACTCTTCCAAACTGTATTTTTTGTAGACAAAATCCGCATAGTGGTAGTTCATGCGATCCACCAAAATGTAGTCAACAGCCTCTGTCAGCAGATTAATCAGTTTTTCCGCACCTGGAAGAATCGGGGCAATCATTGCATAGGTCCGGATTCCCTGCCGATGTAATTCAATAAGAGCGTTGATTCGCTCTGGTATAGATGGCGCGGCAGGCTCAAACAATTTTCTTATATCGTCATTTGCAGTTGTTATAGTAAGCCCTATTTCCACGTTTTTTGCTTCTTTGAGTATATCCATATCTCTAAGAACCAAAGGAGATCGGGTCTGGATCACCACGGGCCAATCTTCGCTAATTAATATCTGCAAACATTGCCTGGTGAGTTCATATCTTCTCTCTAAGGGCTGATACGGGTCACAGACACCGCTGATCCAAACTGTCGCCTTCTTTTTCTTGCATATTTCTTTTTGCAGCAACTCTGCAGCATTGACCTTCACGTCAACGAACGTACCCCATGGTTCCTTGTGACCAGTGAACTTTTTCATATACCGGGCATAGCAGTATGTACAGGCATGTTGGCAGCCGACATAGGGGTTAATGACATAAGGGTAAATTTTTGAGGCTGAAAGAATGCTCTTGGCGTGTATCTCCCGAATAATCATGAAAACCTTCTTACGTGCGTGGATTCTGCACTACTGGTAGGGAATCTACCGTCGAGATCTTCCAAGTTTAGAACATGCGCCCATACCTTATCTTTAGAATCCATATTGCCCCACCCCTCGTTTGCAAAAGACGCCTAACAAAAAAACGCTATTGCAAAGATTATCGCACGACCTTAATCAACAACAAAGCTCTATCCGGTGAGACGAGGGGATTTGAGAAAGCTGAATCAAAAAATAATCGCGCAACACCACAATAAACCTAATAATATTGCCATAAAGCTCGACTGAAAGTCCACATATCGACACCAACTCTTGAAGCCAAGAACGGTTCGATCTCACAAAAATCGAAAGTTTCACTTTGGGAAGCAAAAGCAAAAGGCTATACACCGTGCTCAAAATGCTATGCCGCTGACTGAAAGAAATGGAAATGTGCTGAAAAAGGTGCGGAGCAGATCGCAAAGAAGGCCGCCCTCCAGCAACAATAGGTTTAAAAAACGCCTGACAAATCCCCCCTTCATGATAAAAAATAGTAATTAATTACTTTTTTATGGAGGTTTACATGAGCTCATCAAGCAAATATCTTTCGGGAGAGAAACGACGGGTGATGACGGTAGAAGCGGTGATCGAGTTGGCTGGCGAACAAAATCCGAGCGAAATTACCACAGCCGCCATAGCCAAACACATGGGATTGACTCAAGGTGCACTTTTTCGTTATTTCCCCAACAAGGATGCCATCTTAAGAGCAGTTATGGAATGGGTAGCCGAGCGATTAATGTCTCGCATCGACAAGGCGGTACACGCAAAAGCCTCTCCTCTCGCCGCTCTTGAAAGCATGTTTATGGCACATGTGGACTTTATAACAGAGCATCCTGGTATTCCACGTATGCTATTTTGTGAATTGCAACGTTCTGAAGAAACCGTTCCCAAGCAGATGGCACAAACGCTTACCATGCGTTATAAAGAGCGCCTCAATCATTTCTTTGAACAAGGTAAAAACTGTGGAGAGCTTGACGGAAAGCTTGATAGCGAAGCTGCAGCTACACTTTTCGTAGGCTCTATTCAAGGGGTGGTCATGCAATCGTTAATAGCTGGAGATGTGAGCCATATGCGCCGCAATGCACCAAAAGTTTTTGGCATCTACCAGCGAGGCATTAGGAATACACTATGAAAAAATTGCCTTTCCAAATACGCACACTGGCACTGATAGCTGTACTTGTGCCTCTATTTGCGCTTTTTGTCTATGTGGCCTTGCGTTCGGGGCCACTTGCTCCAGTATCAATTGTGTTGGCCACAGTCGAGAATAAGAGCCTCTCTCCTGCTCTATTCGGTATTGGAACCATTGAGGCTCGTTACACCTACAAGATTGGCCCAACGTTCGCGGGCCGGGTCGAACGTTTGGATGTACACGTAGGTGAACATGTCAAGGCGGGACAAGCGCTTGGCGGAATGGATCCGGTGGATCTTGATGAGCGTATTAAGGCTCAAAATGCCACCCTGAAGCGAGCAACGGCTCTCTTAAGTGAAACGCAGGTACGTAAGGATTATGCCAAAACACAGGCTTTACGTTACGAGCAGTTACTTAAAGCGGGTTTCGCCAGTGAGGAGATAGCAGACACTAAACGACAAAAGCTGTTGGTTGCGGAAACAGCGCTAACTGCAGCACGTGAGGAGCTTTCCCGTGTACGTGCCGAGCGGGAGGCACTAGAGGCGCAGCGCAGTAATTTGTCTCTGATTGCACCAGTTGACGGATTGATTATTTCACGTAATGCCGATCCAGGAACCACCGTAGTTGCTGGTCAAGCTGTCGTGGAATTGATCGCCCCGTACTCACTGTGGGTCAACGTCCGCTTCGATCAAATTCGTGCGCGAGGTCTTGCCGCCGGTTTATCAGCCCTGATCACATTGCGTTCCCAGGCAGGTGAACTGCAAACAGAGCGTGTTCTGCGAGTCGAGCCATTGGCAGATGTGGTAATTGAGGAAGTATTGGCCAAAGTTGTATTCGACCACATTCCCGATCCTATGCCGCCAATCGGCGAGCTGGCCGAAGTCACGATTACATTACCAACGCTTGCGGAAACTCCAGTTGTCCCTAACGCCGCCATTCATCATATTGATGGCAAATTAGGCGTGTGGCAAGTCATAAATGGTGACCTTCGTTTTACTCCAGTTTCACTAGGAATCGCTGATTTGGAGGGCCTCGTACAGGTACAAGAAGGGCTCAAGATTGGTGACCAGGTAGTGATCTATAGCGAAAACGCATTGAACGAACGCCGCCGAATTCGCATCGTTGATCATATCCCGGGGGTAACGCAATGATCAGTTTGGCAGGGCGAGATATCATGCACTCTTGGGGAAAGTTCGTCTTTACCGCCATGGGACTTGGACTCCTGATTGGCGTTACATTATCCATGGCCGGCATCTATCGTGGCATGGTGGATGACGCTAAGGTGCTGCTCGACAACAGCGGTGCTGATCTCTGGGTAGTACAGAAAGACACGCTTGGTCCTTATGCTGAATCATCAAGCATCTACGACGACATCTGGCGCGAGATACGAGGCATGCCGGGAGTGAAACAGACAGCGAACATCACCTATCTCACTATGCAGGTGCGCAAAAGCAAAGAAGAAAGAGATGTGCGCGTCATGGTTACCGGCGTCACACCTGGAGAAGCAGGAACGCCGGGCTGGCCACCCTATCTTGTAGCAGGACGTCAGATCACTCGGAGCCATTACGAGGCCGTTGCTGATATCGCCTCGGGATTTAAACTTGGTGAACATATCCAGATCCGTCGTAACCAATACACCGTGGTCGGCCTGACCAGGAGGATGGTTTCTTCTAATGGTGATCCGATGGTGTTTATCCCGCTTAAAGATGCCCAAGAAGCCCAGTTTTTAAAAGACAATGACGCCATCCGAGAACAGCGCCGACGCACAGCTGAAAATCCAGCTTTTAACCAGCCTGGAATGCCTAGTTTACTTGATACGGTTATTGCCTCGCAAAGTACCAACCCCTACGTCAATGCGATTTTAGTTCGGATTGAAACAGGCCATGCTCCAGAAGAAGTGGCTGAATCGATCCGACGCTGGAAGCGCTTGACGGTCTACACTCGAGATCAGATGGAGGAAATTCTTGTCGGCAAGCTGATCGCCACCTCGGCAAAGCAAATTGCGATGTTCCTTGTGATTCTTTCGATTGTGAGCTCGGTTATTGTCGCCTTCATCATCTACACGCTGACACTTGGGAAAATAAGAGAAATCGCAGTGTTGAAACTGATCGGCACAAAGAATCGCACCATTATCGGTTTGATCGTACAACAGTCCATCGCGCTGGGCTTGATCGGTTTTGTGGTTGGGAAGATCTCGGCGACCCTGTTGATGGCACCTATTTTCCCCAAATATGTGCTGCTAGAGCCTCTCGATTCAGTCCTTGGTTTTATCGCCGTGATTATGATCTGCATTCTGTCGAGCATTATAGCCATTCGTGTCGCTCTTAAGGTCGATCCGGCTGAAGCCATAGGAGGTTAAATATGACGGGTAAAGGCGTTCGCATCTCGGGGTTAAGAAAACGCTATGGAAGTGGCGATACTGCTGTAGACGCATTGAAGATGGTAAACATGCATGTTGCGCCAGGCGAAGTTGTTGGGCTGATTGGACCTTCAGGTTCCGGCAAGAGCACGTTGCTTAAATGTTTAGGGGCTGTGATAGAGCCGACTGCCGGGCAAATGATGCTCGGGGATGATGTTATTTATCACGATGGCTGGAAAATCAAAGATCTTCGCGCGCTACGTCGAGACCGTATCGGCTTTGTATTTCAAGCGCCATATCTGATTCCTTTCCTAGATGTTACCGACAACGTTGCCCTGCTGCCTATGCTGGCGGGGAAACCTAACGCCGAAGCGCGTCAACAAGCAATAGAATTGTTAAAAGCGCTTGATGTGGAGCACCGCGCCAAGGCCATGCCCTCTCAACTCTC
Organism: Aminobacterium sp. UBA4834; assembly: GCF_002400205.1. Taxonomy (NCBI): domain Bacteria; kingdom Thermotogati; phylum Synergistota; class Synergistia; order Synergistales; family Aminobacteriaceae; genus Aminobacterium; species Aminobacterium sp. UBA4834. Next base: position 279,490 of record NZ_DHFC01000018.1, read on the forward strand.
TGGCGGAGAACAACAACGAGTAGCCATTGCACGCGGCTTGGTCAATCGCCCGCCGGTAATATTGGCCGATGAACCGACTGCCCCACTTGATAGCGAGCGTGCGCTGGCGGTCATCAGAATCTTGAACGATATGGCCCAAAGGTTCGAGACTGCCGTTATTGTGGTTACCCACGATGAAAAAATAATCCCCACCTTTAAGCGCATTTATCACATCCGTGACGGAGTAACCTATGAAGAGGAAGGTCAAGGGCGCAGCTTTGAGTGAAAGCTTCCCAAGGAAGCCATTTAACTACCAGGCGGTGCAGAGAGAAGAAAGAGAAAACCCGCCACCCTGGGAATACCCCAAAGAGACGGGTTTGTCTTTTATAATTGGTGGAGGCGGGGGGAATCGAACCCCCGTCCGACAAGGGCCAGCCATGGAAGCCCTACGAGTGTAGTTCCTGATTTAGTGTCGGATGCAGACTCCCAGGAACAGGATTCTGCGCTCCCAAGCCCCCTTGTCTTTCTCGCAAAGCCAGAGACACTCTCCGCGAGGCATTCACCTTATTGTGACGCCTTTCAGCAGACCGGTGACTGATCTACTGAAGACGTGGCTGAACTAAGCAGCCAGTGCGTAATTATTATTGTTGACGTTTATTGTTGTTCCGCCGTTTAGCGAGGTTGCGGAGTCCTCGACTCGCTCTTCCAGACCCTCCATCTTGCCGTCGAAACCAGTCGCCCCCTTAATCTCTTCCATCACGCCTGATAGCCCGGGCCATCGCCCGTTTTGCATCTTTCTCAGCAATGGCATCACGCTTATCGTGTTCGGCCTTACCCTTCGCCAAAGCCAGTTCAACTTTAGCATGCCGTCCATTTTTCATATAGAGAGACAAGGGTACGAGGGTTAAACCTTTTTCGCGAACCTTACTATTTAACCGAACAATCTCAGCTCTATGCACCAATAGCTTTCGATCTCGTTCAGGTTCATGGTTATAGTAACTTCCTTTTTCGTAAGGGGAAATATGCACTCCTATAAGCCAAAGTTCTCCGTTGCGGATCATAGCAAAACTGTCTTTTAAATTTACTCTACCCGCACGCACAGACTTTATTTCGGTACCTGTAAGTACAATACCGCACTCAAAAGTATCGAGGATAAAGTAATCATGGCGTGCCTTTCTATTAACCGCAATTTTATCGATAGCCAAAATATTTCCCTCCATTGCGGATTTTAGCAAAATAGTCAGCATTAGTCAATTTAAATTTTTCCCTTAAAAAAAATCCTGGCCATATCAGCCAGGATCTATTTTTATTTATGGTCGGGGCGAGAGGATTCGAACCTCCGACCTCCTGGTCCCGAACCAGGCGCGCTTACCAGACTGCGCTACGCCCCGAACGGCGAGATTGTATCACGCAGAGATCAGCCAGTCAAACCCCTTATCGAGCCCGATCGTCTTCACCATTCGGGCCATTTGAAGCCTCCTGAGACCCCTTGCGGAGGTTCCTCCAGTTCAAGCGACCGCCTGGATGTGTCTCCTCTCCTATAGGGATTTCTGTCCATCCCCATGGGGTTACCATAACAAAGCGGAACACGATCCCCTGATTGAAAAGAGCCTTAATATGGGCCGAATAACGAAGAAGGTCGCTAATCATATAGCTATCGCTCACAAGCCAGACACGCTGACACACCTCACGGCCAAAAAGAGAGGCATAGTCAATAGCCATGCGAATTCCATCCTCAAACTGAGCTGGCCCTAATGCCAACACTACCGCATCACAATGTCCCGAAGGTTTTCGCGTAGACGGAATCAAGTCGGCGAACTGATCTATCCATTCGAGGCGGGAGTACAAATTATCCATATCCACCTCGAAGGGTTCCTCTAGGTACGGCATCAAAATATCCCTTTCGCTTTCTTTACATTCCTCTCCAGACAGAATATCTTCCATCCAAAGCTGTATGTCTGTTATAAACTTCAGCAGATAGGCCGGATATCCCTTACCAGACATGGCTACCAAAACATCGCGCACCGTCCACTGTTCAGATCCGTTGTTATTTTTTTCGCCCTGAGGCTTTGTCATTCGAGTACCTCCAAAAGTACAAATCAAACGTTATTGAGGAGAAGCATAACATAAAGTGTGTCTGATTACACGAGTTATATTACAATATTTTTTATGGTACAAGAGAAAAATTCCAATATTAAGGAGGAATAAGATGAATCTCTCTAAACTATCCTGTCAGGAAACCCTCTTCCTATTCATAGATATCCAGGAACGACTTCTTCCAGCTATATCCAACGATCGTGAGGTGAAAGCCAATACTCTCCGTCTCCTTCAGACGGCTGCTGTATTCAAGATCCCCCTCGTCTATACGGAACAATACCCGAAAGGGCTCGGCAGAACAGACAGTGATATTTTGGAAGTCCTTGAAGGTCACGCTCCCGCTTTCGAAAAAACTCACTTTTCTTGCTGCGATGAAGAAGGTTTTGTGAAAGAATTAGAGTGGCATAAACGGAAACAAGTTGTCCTTTGGGGTATAGAAAGTCATATCTGCGTTTTAGCCACAGCTATGGACTTATTGAGGAATGGATTCTCGGTTTGGCTTGCAGCCGATGCCTGCGGCAGTAGAAAGAATGATAATCACGAGATGGCTTTGCAGACTATGATTCAGGCAGGTGCTCTTGTTGTTCCTACAGAGACAGTGATTTATCAGCTGATGAAGAGGTCTGGAACTCCGGAATTCAAGGCTCTTTTGCCTTTATTCAAAGAATAAAAGACGCCCACTGAGGGGGGGATTGTTGTGTCTGTCGATAGACAGAAAGCATTGGAGCTTCATCGAAGAGCTCGCGGGAAAGTAAAGACGTACCCGACTATCAACATTCGGAACGAGGACGATCTGGCTATAGCCTATGCGCAAGGAAGCGTTTACCCTGCTTTAGAGATTCAGGAAGATCATGACCGAACCTATGAATATACAGGGAGAGGGAACAGGCTCGCCATTATTTCTGACGGAACGGCCGTGCTAGGCATGGGCGATATTGGGCCACATGCGGCCCTTCCTGTTATGGAAGGGAAAAGCCTTCTCTTCAAAAACTTTGGAGATATTAGCGCCATTCCTATGTGTATCGAAACTCATAAAACAGACGAGATTATAGAGTTTGCCCGCCACATAGCCCCTTCTTTTGGAGCTATTGACATTGAAGATATCTCAAGCCCTGCCACTTTCGATATTGTAAAAGCGCTGCAATCCATTGAGATCCCTGTCTTTTCCGACGATCAGCAGGGCACGGCAGCTGTAGTCCTGGCCGCTCTCACCAATGCGCTGGCCGTGGTGGGTAAAAAAATAACTGAAATCAAAGTGGTTATACAAGGAGCTGGCGCTGCGGGAATAGCGGTGGCAGATATGCTTCTTTACGTGGGTGTTCCCAACGTAATAGTTCTGAACAGCAAGGGAATTCTTGGGGCAAACAATCCTTTTATGAATCACATACAGCAAAATATGTCAGAGCGCACCAATCCTGAAAAACTTCGTGGCGGGCTGGAAGAGGCCATAAAAGGTTCTGACGTGTATGTCGGCCTTTCCTCTCGAGGAACACTCCCACCCAGCTTCATCAAAACCATGAACAAAAAACCCATTATTTTCGCCTTGTCCATGCCTACGCCGGAGATCACGTGGGAGGAAGCTGAGGCTGCCGGGGCATCTATTATCGCTATGGGATTGACGACAGCAGCCTATAACGCCATGCCAAACCTCTATATTTACCCAGGCCTTGTACGGGGATTGCTGGACGTTCGCGCTACAGGGCTGAATAAAAATATTCTCATCGCAGCTGCTCAAGCTGTAGCAAGCGAAGTGGACAAACGGCGTCTGAACGAGCGACACCTTCTGCCAGACCTGTTCTCAGACGAAACAGCCCCACGAGTGGCAGAAGCTGTAGCACAGGCCGCCATAACGGAAGGGTTGGCACGAAAACCCGTCCCCCCAAAAAAGATTTACGACGATACATGGCAGCGACTTTTCGGAGGATACTTACTTCGGATGTAAAAAAAAGAGTGGGGGCCAATAAGCGCCCCCACTTTCAGTATAAATTCAGTCCTAATCTTCCAGAACTACGATAGGCTTAATGAGATCTTTTGGTTTATCCTTCATAAGGAGAAGGGCTTCCTCCATTTTATCGAAACTCTTAAACTCATGGGTAAGCAACAGGGACGGATCTAACCGACCATGTTCAACGAGGGAGGCCAAACGCTCCATACGAACCCGTCCGCCAGGGCACAGGCCGCCTCTGATAGTTTTGTGAGCCATGCCGCATCCCCACTCCAACCGAGGGATTAACAGGTCTTCCCCTTCTCCATAATAGTTAACATTAGAAATGACAGAGCCAGGTTTTGCCATCTTAACGCCCTTCTTGATCATATCAATTCCAGGGGCGGCTACAACAACTCTGTCCACGCCTTCTCCATTGGTGAGCTCCATAATCTGTTCTACAATATCTCCATTTCGGTAATTAATAATGTCTGTAGCGCCATAGGCTTTGGCAACTTCTACGCATTTTGGCCGGCTTCCTACCGCAAAAATACGTCCAGCACCAGCAAGGGCGGATCCAGCTACTGCCATAAGCCCCACTGGCCCAATGCCTAAAACGGCAACGCTCATTCCAAACCCAATCTGCGCCAGCTCTACTCCATGAAATCCGGTGGTTACCATATCAGTAATCATAACAGCAGCTTTGGAGGAAACGCTATCAGGTAGCAATGCAAGATTCATATCAGCATCGTTTACATGGAAGAACTCCGCAAAAACTCCATCTTTGAAGTTAGAAAATTTCCATCCGGCAAGAAGACCATTCGAGTGCTGAGGAAAGCCTCTCTGTACAGCAATGGAACGCCAATCAGGAGTAATGGCAGGAACAATAACCCTGTCTCCAGGCTTGAAATCCTTGACTTCCGCCCCAACCTCCGTTACAACCCCAACTGCTTCGTGGCCGAGTATCATATCTCTTCTGTCCCCAATCGCACCCTCAAAAACGGTGTGGATATCTGATGTACACGGAGAAACAGCGATAGGACGGACTATAGCGTCATAAGGACCGGCAACTGGCTTGTCCTTATCAATCCAACCTGTTTTACCAATTCCCAACATAGCAAACCCCTTCATAACGTAAACCTCCTTCCTAGATTTAATACTTCTCAATTTCATTGAATAGTTACTCTATTCACATAACGTTTATAGATTATAGTAACAAAAAAAATATATATTGGCAATAAGAATAAATATTTTTATCTTCTTGTAAGATAAGATTCTTTTTTGTTCTATATTCTATATGCAATTTCCTCTAAAAACACTCTTTTCTCTACGCTATGCGCTGGAATTTTTGTTATTTGTATTGTATTTCCCTTTAACTTTTATTCAAATTTATGCTATACTTTTATATGTGAATAAATTATCAAAACTACGAAGGGAGCGATTTTAGTGGAGCGTCTTCTCGAAGGGGCATTCGCGGTTGTCACTGGAGCTAGCAAAGGTATTGGAAAAGGGATAGCAAAAACCTTTTTAAATCATGGAGCTACTGTTATCATCACAGGTCGGACAGAAAAAGATCTCCAGAACACAGTTAAAGAGCTATCGAATTTCGGCGCTATCTCCTATATAGTCGCTGATATAAGTAAAGCCACCGATATTAAAAATATGGTGCATACTGCAATAGAAAGACATGGGAAAATAGACATTCTCTGCAGCAATGCAGGAATATTCCCCATGTCCCTTATAGAGAACATGTCAGAAGAGGAATGGGATTACATCAATACAGTTAATGTGAAGGGGATGTTCTTGGCTGTCAAGGAATGTATTCCCTATATGAAAAAGCAGGGGGGCGGCAATATTGTTATTACATCTTCCATTACAGGCCCCGTTACTGGATATACTGGATGGAGTCACTATGGGGCAACTAAAGCCGCCCAGCTCGGATTTATGCGATCTGCCGCAATAGAGCTAGCCCGATACGGCATTAGGATCAATGCCGTGCAGCCAGGGAACATTGAGACTGAAGGGCTGCTCAGTATGGGAGAGGAATACTATAACACCATGAAGAAATCTATTCCTCTCGGATTTTTAGGAAAACCTGAAGATATAGGAAACGCCATGGTCTTTTTAGCCTCTGACCTGGCGAAATTTATTACAGGGCAGACTATTGTCGTTGATGGAGGGCAAATTTTACCAGAATCCTCCGATGCTATGGAAGTACCCATTGAGAAATAAATAGTAGCATTTAACGGCCAAATCTCGCTGTTGCGGCGCGGCTATGAAAATACCTACTGAGAAATAAATAACCTTACGTTTTCAGCCACTGTTCTCCGTTATCAGGACGAGCAGTGGCTGTTTTTCAAACCAGGCACCATTTCATATTGAAGGAGGCGGCGTTTTAAATCCGTGCCGCTGGGGCCGGCGTACCCACCGAGTCTTCCATCTTTACGTATAACTCGATGGCAGGGGACAAAAAGAGGCCAGGGATTTCGCCGGAGAGCATTTCCTGCCGCACGAGCGCCATAAGAATTTCCTGCCAAGGAAGCTATCTCCTGGTAGGTTCTCACCTCTCCCCTTGGAATACATGATGTTATCTCCAATACTCTCATGCTAAAGGTTCCTAGAGGGGCGATTTGGCAGAGGTTAATGTAGAAGGGGTTCCCCTCCCAAAAAGCTTTCCATGCCTCAGTTACCGATGCAGGTGGTACAGCGTGAGAAAAAGCCGACTCTTTTTTGCCGTTAGGCGAAAGAGAAATAACACCATCATCACACCACTCCACTATCCAGTTTCCTAGAGGAGAAGCGAGGAGACTCCACTGTTTTTCAGGTATCTCTCCATATCTTTGCACAACCTTCATGACTCTTTATCACCACCGGAAACGAGATAATAAAACCACTGTTCCAGCTATTGTTACCCAAAGAGAGTGCCGTTCACTTTTCCACACCGTCGCCCAGTTATATGGTCCTCTTAAGCGATCCTTCGGCCATGCGACAGGGAAAAAACACCCTGTCTCTTGGCAGTATTCGTTATATCGCTCCCCAAATTTATCTCGAAGAAAGCTCTCTTCATGAGGCACAATCCAAATTCCATATATGAGCGCAAAAGAGAAGAGGAAGAGTGCGACAACCCAAGGCCCTGCTAATACGGCCCATCCCAGACCTATAAGGCCGTTCCCTACGTAAAGGGGATTTCGTACCAGAGCGTAGGGCCCCCACGTAACGAGCTGGTCGGCTTTCACTTGTTCTCCACGATATTTCTGAATACACCCCACAGCCCAAAAACGCAAGAGTTGGCCTATCGCTACAAGCAGAAGGGAGGGAAGAACTCTTCCCCAAACAGGTCGAGCCCCTAAGAGGATGAGGAGATACAGTCCTGTCCACAACCCCCCTCGTAAATGGAAAACTTTGGCGCGAAATGAGTTATGCGTCATGATGAGAACACTTCTCGCTTTCTTCTTTAAATATTTGCTCGCTCGTACCCCAACCTAGCAATCGGATAGCCACGATAGTACCCATCCCTATAGCCAGGTATTCTGTAAAGAAACGCCATAGGATTGCCATAATGCCTGCAATATTCCATGGAACCAACAATCCAAAAAGAGCAGCTCCTCCACCTTCGGCTACACCGCTCGCTCCCGGAGTTGGGATAAAGTAAAGGACGAACAAGAACACGGCCTGAGTCATAAAAGCTTGAAAATAATTTACCGGCAGACCTACAGCCCAGATGAGACAGGGAAGGACAGAGAAAAGGCAAACCAGATGCAGCGCCGAGAAGAATACGGCTTGAAGAAAGTAAGGAAGGCCCGACGAGAAGAACAGCCTAAAATTCTCGTTGTAATTATCGATCTCGTGATTCACTCGACGAACAATGCAAAGCACTTTTCGAGGTCTAACCAGACCGATTTTTTTCAGCCAAAGAGTTAGTATTTGCCCCCACTTCTTCATAAGTTTTGGGCGAGTCAGGCTGAGAACTACCAAGAGCCAGGATACTGTTACAAAAATAGCCACATAGGTAAATATGCTCTTTAAAAAAAGACCCTCTCCCAAAAAATCAGGGACAAGAATGAGGGAGATGGGCACCACAATTCCAAGCAACAAAAGGGTTAATAGAGTGCGAGTAAGGGTAATTGCAACTCCTTTGCCAATAGGCATCTTATGTTTGTAAAGCACAAAAACCTGAAAGGGGCCGCCCCCGCTCTGCATTGGCGTGACTGCACAGCCGAAGTAGTGAAGCCATGTAAGAATAATCCCAAGGCGAAAAGTCACTTTTTCAGACGCAGCTCTGGCGATAGCACAAAACCGTAACGCATCAAAACACCATGCGCAAAATACGAGGGCGAGAGCCATAAGCAACGCTATTTTCTTTGCGGAAAGGAGCATTTTGACTGTCTCCTCGTCCACACTTGAAAGAAGGACTATAGCGCTCACGCCGAAAGTCAATGTTAAAAAGATGACAAGTCCTTTTCGTAATGTCAAAAGTTACACACCTCTCATGGAGTCCTTTTTCATACCCCTCTTTGAATCTCACTCGCAGAGAGACTGTATATAGAGGGCAGCCTCGTACAGTCCATCCACAACTGTTCCTGTTGGCAGGTCTCCGTTACTCTTCTCTTCCATCGTTCTGCCATACCCAGTTCGAACCAATATGAAAGGACATCCTACATTTTGAGATAAAAGCAGATCCGGTTCGTTATCTCCCACAACCCAACTCAAGGAAAGGTTCAATGCCAAGTCCCTCACCGCCTGCATAACCAGGCCAGGGGACGGCTTCCGACAAAGACACTGTTTCTTATACGGAGGAGCCCCAAAAAGGGGATGGTGAGGGCAATAATAATATCCATCAATGGAGGCACCTTCATCCTCAAGCATACGTTCAATTTCTTTATGACAAGCCTGAACGAAGGGTTCATCAAAATATCCTCTGGCAACGCCGCTCTGATTAGAAACAACTACAATGCTAAAACCTATATCTCTTAAAATTTTTAAAGCATCAACAGCATGAGACACAAGCTTAATTTGACTCATTTCAGACAGATACGGAACATGCTCTATTAAAGTGCCATCCCTGTCCAGAAAAACCGCCGGCTTCATAAGATTATTGTACGGCACTGCGAGCTAAGGAAAGAAGCCCCTCTATGTATGGTGACAGTCCGTCAAGAAGAGGTATGACTTCATTCCGAATAATATATGCTAGTTCCAGCATCTGCGCCTTCTCCAAAGCTAGAGATGCCTTTTTCAACGCCCTCTCAAGGTGTGCCCATGTTTCTTTAAGATTTCCGTCTGCAAGATCTTTATCCTCAGCGCCGAGCAAGAATTGAGAGTTCCGCATAGTATGCAGCAACCACCCAATTCCCTCTATCCCCTGCTGGAGGCTCTTTAACGCCTTATCCGTTTCTTCTCCCTCGAGAAACTCCACGATGCGTTCCATGCCGTTCAACAAGGCAGGAAAATAAGATTCCGCACTCTCCAGAGATTCCAATACACACTGACGAATGGAGGTGCTTAAAAAATCAACTTTTTCCACGCCTTGACGGGAAAGAAAAACGTCTTCTTCAATCTCTTCTCCGTCCGCCTTAATAGAGCAAAGAATCCGCCCCTTGTCCAGAAGCCGTTGCTGTACCTCTTTCAATAGGAGCTCTTTATCATCTAAATTCAGCTCTAGTTCTTTTCCGTCAATGGTTATTATCAATATTTGTTTCCTCCCTCTAACGCCCGCAAGGTAAAACGCCTTTCCACCAATCGATCATATCCACAACTGTTTCTTCGAGCTTCCGGCAAGGGAACCAGCCTGTATCTTTCTTTATTTTGGAAAGGTCATTCCAGTAAATAAGCTCGTCAACAGCTCGAACCAGTTCTGGGTCTTCCACAACGTGGACATTTTTCTCACAACCTTGTAACACCACGTCAAGAAGGTGCTGCATAGAAACGGCTTCAGCGCCGGAAATATTATACGCTTCCCCGCTTTTCCCTTTTTTCTGCAAGGCCAGAAAACCTTCTACCGCGTCTCGCACATCAAGGAAAGCCCGCTTCGTATAAAGATTCCCTACTCTGAACTTCGGAGGAATAAGGTCCAAATCTATCTGGGCTCGGCGCATGGTAAAATCGGAAACCACCTCCCCCCTCCGTCGCCTTCCAACGCAATTCCCGATCCGCATCCGGATAATGTCAAGGCCTTGAGCCTTAAAGTAGGTATACCCTAACAAATCTTGACCAGCCTTAGACATACCATACACATGAGCTGGGCGGAACGGCTGATCCTCCGTAACTGGCGCCTCAGATGGATCAATGAAGCCGTAGGCAGCCGTGGAAGAAGCGAGCAGAACCCTCGCCTCATGAAGACCGAGCTTGAGCATTGTTTCGAAGAGATTGAGAGTTCCTATTATATTAGACTCTACTGTATATTCAGGTTGTTTGTAGGAAACCATGGGATAGCTCTGAGCCGCCAAATGGTAAATTACGTGCGGACGAACAATATTCAAGGCTTCTTCCAGATGATCCCGTTGCCGGAGATCAATATTGAAAAGACCTTTCGCATGCTGGCGAGGGACGCTCATATCGTTGGTGGGGCGAAAATAAGAGCCCCAGACCTCGAAGCCCTGACGTGCCAGAAATTCCGAAAGATGGCTTCCTATAAAGCCGCCAATTCCCGTAATAAAAACTTTTGTAGACATTCACAACACCTTCTTTAAGCCTTCAGAGAGGCTACAAAACGAGGAATTTCTTCTTGTGCTCTCTGATAATCTTCTGGAACTCCGATGTCGATAAAATATCCTCTGGACTGGAGAGAATGAACTGGCTGCTTTTTTCGCAAGAGCGTCGGCAAAACCTGTTTCTCCCAAGAAAGACGCTCTTCTGGAAGAGATTCTACCACGTGTTTCTTGACTACATATACCCCGCCGTTCACAAACCATTCTCCTCTTTCATCGGCAGGAATAGTAACATCCCCAAAGCGCAATACTTTCCCCGCCCCATCGATCTCCACTGGATCCATTCTCTCTATAGATGGCCATTTTCTAAGCCCTATAAGGACATGAGACCCACGTTCTCGGCTTGTAGAGAACATAGACGGAATATCCACATCCAGAATTGTATCTCCGTTCAGGAAAAGGAAATCATCGTGGCGTATCTGCGGAAGAGCGAAACGCAAAGCCCCCCCTTTATCCAGAGGTGCTGGCTCGAGGCTGTAATTTATAGAGAGCCCCCAGGCCCTTCCGTCTCCACAGTATTCCATAATTTGCTCGGCTTTATAGCCTAAAAGCAAAAGACATTCACCAATCCCTCTGCGCGAAAGGAAAGAAAGCAACCAATGAAGAAAAGGTTTACCCTGAATAGGAGCAAGGGCCTTTGGGCGGTCCGAAACAACAGATCGCAGACGAGTGCCGAGACCTCCTGCCAGAATTACAGCCAATTCATGGTTCATGAGGGAATAAAGCCTCCTCTACTAATTTGCATAGAATATGTCCCCATGTAATATGGAGTTCCTGAATGCGGGGAGTGTGTGGGGAAGGAGCCGCTAACAGGACAGAGGAAAAAGGCGCCATGTCTCCACCCTTCTCGCCAGTCATTCCGATAGTTTCGAGGTTGTTTTCACGCCCCCACTTCATGGCTTTTACCACATTGGAACTTCGGCCGCTGGTAGAGATGCCCACTAACACATCTCCCGGCTCAGCCAAGCCTTCAAGTTGCCTCACAAAAATCTCCTCGTACCCAAAGTCGTTGGCAACTGCCGTCATAATGCTTGTATCTACCGTCAAAGCCATAGCTGGCAAAGCCCTGCGGTTCCTCTCAAAACGGCCAACCAGCTCTGCCGCTAAATGTTGAGCGTCAGCAGCAGACCCTCCGTTGCCGCAAAGAAATATTGTTCCACCATGGGAGAGAGATTGTATGAGGATATTAGCTGCTTTTTCAACCTTTTCGGATAGAGCCAATGCCGCCTTTTTAACGCATATAGCCTCTTGCAACTCTCTTTGTATAACTCCAATCATGGGACCAGCCCCTTCAAAACCTTCTTAAAACGTTATTCTACCACGATGAGAGGAGAAAACCCGAATATGTGGTGCAAAAATTCTATCAAGACATTCACTTCTTTGTCCGATAATTAATATAAAGGATTATACAGAGTAAGGAGGATACGCTATGGCTAGTTCGAACGATCCGCTCTTTACAATGCCTGGAGTTGCTACAGGTATAGATTGGGGAGCAATGCTCGATAAAGTTATGGAAAAAGCGAAGAAGCCCGAAGAGGTGTGGCTCAGGCAAAAAGATACACTGGAACTCAAAATTGGGCTCTACAAAGAGCTCGCCGCCTCTATTAAACAAGCAAGTACGGCGTTATCCCCCCTAAAACTTGAGAGCACTTACAGCAGCAAACAAGCTGAATTTATTGTTCTAAGCGGAGGGGCCAACAGTAACGCAATTGTTACGGCGGAGGTTTCATCTAAAGCAGCTATCAGTCGCCATGAGATCGAAATATTACAAAAAGCGACGCGGGAGACTCGATTCAGCTCTCAAATTAAAGGGACCATGGCTGATGCCGGACTTACAGCAGACGAGACCTTTTATATTTCTATTGGAGGGAAACGAGCCCAAATAGATGTCTCATCCTCGGATTCCCTCCAAAAAGTAGTGGATAAAATTAACAAGGCTACAGATATAACACTAGATGCAGATGGACAGCCCAAAGGAGAAGCTTTGGGGATAACGGCTCGTATTGTAGATAACAGGATTATCCTGGAGAGCCCCGAAACGGGGTTGGGTGAGAAAACTTTTTCATCCACAATCACACGAGGGGCTGATGGGGACCCCGACCTTCTGGATTTTTCTTTCGATAAACAGGCCCCTGCCAACGGCAAGCTTGTTGTGGCTCAAGGTGAAACGACCTATGTGGAAGGTACAGATTTCACAGTGGAGCAAGGAAGTAACAAAATAACGTGGATTGATGGCGGGAATAAACCGGCAGAAGGGTCAAAATACAAGGTATCGTATACAGTTAACGCTAACGTCTACACACTTGATCAGGGAGATAGCGCCCAGGTTTTGAATGTACTTGGACTTAATGCCAATGATGTCGACCACTATATTGCCGCTCAGGATGCCGAATTCATAGTGGATGGGATGAAGATTACCCGTTCGAGCAATACTGTGAATGACATTCTTGAAGGGGTAACCCTCTCTATCAACGGGCCTGGTAAAGTGACCATGGACATATCTCTTGATGCGGAAAAAGCCGTTACGTCAACTCAAGAGTTCGTCAAAGCCTATAATGAAATTATGGACTGGATTAATATCCGCCTCTCCGAGGAGCTTGTTAAAAATCCTAAGTCTGATTTTGAGCGCAAATGGGGAAAGCTCCATGGAGACTCCACCCTTTGGCAAATTAAAAGTCAATTGCGCTACGATTTAGGAAACCCGGCCCTCATTCCCTTTACAAAAAGGACAGGCAGTCAGGCTGTTTTAGGGACTCTTAAAGAAGAAGGTCTCACCAACGATACATCCTTCACTCTCTCTGTGGGAGACCGCGGCGTAGCTATTGCAGTGAAGCCGGAGGATACCCTCCAAGACGTAGCCGACCGCATCAATAATGCTCATGACTTACGATATAACTCTGAAGGAGAACCATACTCCCCTCCCCTGGCCACAGCTCGGGTGAGCGAGGATCGACTTGTCATCGCTGCCGGAAGCGGGAAACAGGCGTCCGTCTCCGACCTCAGTGGAGTGTTGGGAATTTTAGGGATGAATGATCCCTATACCCGCCTTTCCCAGTTAGGTATTTCCACAGAAAAGGCCAACTTTGGTAAAAGCGGTAAGTTAGAGTTTAATACAGATAAATTTATGGAAGCCATGAAAAGGGACCCTGAGGCAGTTCAGACCTTCATGACCACCGTCATGAAGCGATTAGACGCCACTATGGAAGGATGTGTCAGCTCCTCCACAGTCGCCGTAGGGGGGACATCGAAACCCAAGGGAAGAATCCCGAGCCAAATCAAGTTCTGGGAAGATCAGATCTCTTCTCTTGACAAGCGCATCTCAAATTTCGATGAACAGCTCGCCGTTAGGCAGAAGCGCATTTACAAACAATACACTGATGCTGAAAAAAGGCTGGCTCAGCTTCAACAGCAGCTTTCGTGGATATCTGGGATCTCTTCTCAGCTTGGGATGCAACAAAACAACAAATAAAGGAATAGGATAAAAAGCAAAAAGGACAAAGGAGAGGCAAATGAAGCGCACCTCTACATGCTGGATTCCATGTCCAGCTTTTGGGGCGCTGAACAAAAAGCCTCTCCTTTTTATGAATCTTTTTATTTTTCTCCTATACCGCCACCAATGATTTGGCGTAATGATTCCGGTTGCAGCTGGGCAAACCCAATTCTCCACGCAAGAATAGCCGCTTGCGTGCGGTCCCGTAAGTCTAGTTTCTTAAGAACGTGACTTACATGGTTCTTCACTGTTTTTTCTGAAAGCACCATCTTAGAAGCCACTTCAGCATTACTCAACCCTTGAGACAGCCAGTATAATATCTCTTTTTCTCGGGGTGTCAGTTCATAAAGCTGGTCGTTCTCCTCTTTACGCCGTGAGAAAGAAGTGAGCAGCTTTCCTGCAACGCGAGGATCTACGTAAGGCTGGTTTCTGTTGGCCGATCGGATAGCCGACAAAAGTTCTACTCGCCCAGACGCTTTCAAAACAAATCCCAAAACTCCAGCTGAAGAAAGAGCCGACAGGCTATCTTCATCATCGTAAGCGCTCACAGCCACGTACTTAATATTATGGGGATAACTGTTCAGCTCCCTCACGAGCTGAATCCCATCGATTTTGGGCATATTAATGTCGAAGAGAAGCACATCTGGCTCCCTGTCTCGGACCACCTTCAGCGCCTCTTCCCCATCTCCAGCTTCACCGATCACCTCTATATCCGACTCCAGTTCTAACAACTTTTTGACGCCATCTCGAAAGAGTCGATGGTCATCCGCGATAACCAGGCGTATCGGATCCATAGCTCCACCTCCACGTACTCTTTAAAAATCATTTCACCATAACTATGGTATAGTTTAGTTGTTTTTGTAAAACTATACCGTACTTCTATCTTCCATATAGTTGGGACTTCAGCCCTAATTATAACTTATTTTATAAAGAGAGGCACAAATTTACAGATGATTCAAGGAATAAAGGATAAAGAACTAAAAATACAACCAACTATCCGGAAAAGAATCGGCAAAGCGCTAGGAGATTACTCCATGATCAACGATGGGGATAAAATAATGGTGGGACTCTCTGGAGGAAAAGACAGTCTCATGTTGCTCACAGCCCTCGCGTTGTTCCGGAAACGATCACCTCGCCATTTCGGCCTCGCCGCTTGCACAGTAGATATTTCCGGGGGACATTTAGACACCAAACCTCTAACCAACTTTTGCCACTCTTTAGAAGTAGATCATTTTATCACTCTCTACCCTATATCGGAAATAATAAAAAACAGGGACGAAAAATCTCCCTGCAGTTTTTGTGCAAACCTTAGGCGAGGAATTATCAGTTCCGTAGCTCAAGATAAAGGATATAACGTTCTGGCTTTAGGGCACAATCTTGACGATGTGGCAGAGACTGTGCTTATGAACTTATTTCAAACTGGCCGATTCAAATGTTTTCAACCTCGCTTCTGGCAAAGTCGAACAAACGTCTGGGTCATCAGGCCCCTCATCTACGTAGGTGAGGAAGAGTTGCGCAGTGAAGCGGTGCGACTCAATCTGCCTGTCGTTCAAGAAGTTTGTCCTTTTTCTCTAGATACTCAGAGAAGCCGCACCCGCTCTCTCATTGAGGAGCTTGAGAAAGAAGCTCCGTGGATCAAAGTCAATATTCTTCACGCCCTCTCCTCAATACGTTCTTCCGACATATGGCAAAAGGAAAAAGAGGAAGACTGATAGGAAAACACTTGGTCCGTAAGTTTGTGCCACGCTTGCAAAATGGAGAACAGGGGAAGGCTGAGTACAAGTCGCCAAGAAGACAAAGAAAAGGGAGGAGCTCACATACGAAGCTTCTCCCTCATCTATTATTTTTTTAATCGGGTGTCTCTACTTCAACAAACCAGAGACAATCATGTCTATAGCTTCGTCCGCCGAAAGCCCTTTCGCCATAAGTCCGGCTATTTTATCGTCGGCAATTCGACCTATAGCTGCCTCATGGGTCACTTCCGCTTCCGGGTGAGATGCTCGCACCACAGGAGAAGCATCGGCCACAGCATGACCTTGAATCACTTCCGTGCAATCAACATGGCCTTTCGCACCTGAAGCCGCCCCATCAATCATGCCAAGGAAACTCCCTCTACTGTGATCCTTCAAAACGGTACGAGTCTTAATAAGCGCCGAACTATTCTGTCCAGACAATTTTACAACATCCTGAATTTTAACTTGATCATCATGTTTCCCATAGACCTTTGAGGTAAGCTCTACATGGCTCCCCTCTCCAACAGCATCTATATCGATCTTAATATCAAGGGTACCGATCTGCCCTTCTACTAACGTAAAATCATTTACGTACCGGCCGCCATTCTGAACTGTCACTTTCGTTACAGGCCGAACGTCCATCTGGCTCTTCGGTCCGTGAAAATGGAGCTCTCTATAAGCAACATCCGCTCCCTCCCCTACCTCCACAAGGCCTTCCATGGCGTGAAGGAATTTTTCTGCATGAGGGAACACACAGTGAGCTAAAAACTCCACCTTCGCCCCGCGGCCTACTACAATATGACTTACGATAACCTGCCGCCCATCTTTGCGGACATCGCCAAAACAGAGATGAACAGGCTCTTTCACCTGCGTCCCTTCTTCTATCTCAATAAAGGCCTTTACTCCATCGTCTGTTTCGTAAGCCTCAATATGGACTCCTTCTATTTCATGATAGTCAACAACTTTATTCGCTTGAATAAAGGCATACGCTCCTTTGCGATGGTTGAAATAGCCATGGTTGGGAGATTGGGCAGCAATAGAAAGGATCTCTTGAAACTCTTCGCTAATCTTTGCCACGGCGAATCACCTGCTCTTCACATCCGTCACAAGGGCGGCACTGAGACATAAAATAGCGTTTTACAGCTGAGGCACTGCCTTCCAATATAATTCGGCCATCGCACATAAGGTATGATCTGTCACAACCTGCCGCCACATCTTCCCGGTGGGTAATCACCATTACGCCACTTCCACCATCTGCCAAGAGACGCAAAAGCCCCATAACCTCCCGCAAAGCGAGCAAATCCACCCCTGAATCCGGTTCATCCAAAATAGCCAGTTGAGGTTTCATTAAATAAATGGAGGCAAGTTCTATGCGTTTCCGCTCCCCCCCTGAAAGGCTCTTATCTATACAGCGATCCAGAAAAGAAGAATTCATTTGAATAAAAGACATGGCTTCTTCCAGATCTCGTTCTGAACAACTTTTTGCTCCCGTGCGAAGATAGTCTCGAATTGTAATACCCTCATATCTTGCTGGGAGCTGCCACGCCAACGTTATACCTGCTCTGGCACGCTCGGTAATAGCCCACTGGGTAATATCCTGGCCCTGGAAAAAAATAGTCCCTTTAGCCGGAATATAGTCTGGCACCCCCATCAGCGCATAGGCGAGGGTCGACTTCCCTGCTCCATTTCGACCTAATACACCTGTCACTTCTCCAGCCTCTACGCGGAGGCTTAAATCCCTCAGTATCGTCGCATTTCCCCGACGAACTGTTATGGAATGTACATTCAGGAGAGACGTATCCATACTTCCCCAATCCCTTCTATTCAGCTTTACTTATTCTTCCTTTTACATAATCTACAGTCTGCAAGCCCACCAGGATTCCCATCCAGCCGGGGTTAAGTTTTTATGTTTTATATAGTCTCTAATCTGCCCTGTATTCTAACACTTTTCCTGCGATGGGATGGCGATCGTACGTTGAGAAAGCAATGCGGAAAAACCGCGGGCTTCTTCTGCGAAAGACTGATAGCCTGGCCTCTCCATCAAACCGTATGTATAATGTTTCCCTTGCTCTACTCCTGGCTGATCGAAAGGATTTACATCCATCACCCCGCCAGTAAGAGCTGTGGCAAACTCGAAGAAATAGATAAGCCCTCCAAGATGCTTCGCATCAAGTTTCGGTATCTCCACCCAAAGAACCGGACGCCCTGCCTTAATGAGGGCGGAAGCTGTGGAGAGCTGCTCTACATCCCGTAGCCGATTCATTGACTGATTGAAAAGATATGAAAGAGAAGACAGGCTTTTATCTTTAGAGAGAGGAATTGTAATATCCTCATCCACATGCTTCACATGTACTAATACATATAATTTGTCATCTGGCCCTTCCGTGTATAACTGAAGCTGGGAATGTTGATCGATAGTTCCAAGAGCCTTAATGGGGGTAGACCCTCTTCCTGCCTTCCCCAGGCTCTCCCCCCAAAGTTGAGCGAACCAGTCACTGAACATGGCGAGTCCGTCAAGATATGGAATAAAAGCAATCATATTCCTTCCTCTGAGATAATGAAGCCAAGTGAGTCCCGCAAAAACCCAGGCTGGATTCTGTTCCATTCCCTCCAGATCGACGAGAGACTGCGCCATTTCGCGGGCCCCGCAAAGAAGGGCTGGCACATCTATTCCAAGAGCAGCGGCAGAAAGCAACCCCACCGGGGAAAGAACAGAGTAACGGCCTCCAACAGTGGAAGGAAGCTCTAACGTAAGACAGCCTTGCTCCAGAGCAAAATCCTTCAGCAGACTCTCTTTCAGATCGGTAATCACTACTGTCTGCCTGGCTGCTTCTTCTTTTCCCACAGCCCTTTCCAAACGTTCCCAGGAAAAGAGGAAGTTTGCCATAGTCTCAGCAGTAGAGCCCGACTTGCTTGCTACAATCAAAGCAGTACGTTTAGGATCCACACACTTCCACATAGTCATGTTCTCAAGAGAATCTACATTATCGGAAATATAGAAGCGAGGCCTCCCTTTTTCATGACAAATTTCGTTCCAATACGGGGGCAAAAGAGCAGAATGAAGCATTTGATTCCCTAACGCTGATCCGCCAATCCCTATCTGTATCAACGCATCAAAAGAAGCGAGGGATCTTCCCACTTTCATTACCTCTGTAGGATCAGAGTAAGGTAAAAGGAGCCATCCCGTGCCCTGCAAACCGTCACGAGATCGCTCCTTTATCTGTTGAGCCGCCTGTCTAAGGCGAGACGAAAGGTTCTGAAGTTCCTGAAACGTTGCTCCTCCCGAAACAAGATGGGAACCTAGAGCAGCTCCTAAATGGAGCTGAAGCAAGGGTTTCATTTTATGACCTCCCTATATCTGAACTCTGTAAGAATTTTATACTCTTTCTCACCTCAAAGCTATGGGGAAGTATAAAAGACAGATATGGGAGAGTTGAAGAAATGCAAGCTATGCCTTTAGTTTTTCAATTTCTTCGTCGATAGCCTGTCGGTCAAACCCCACAATATACTTCTCATCAAACTGCACCACTGGAACTCCCATCTGGCCAGTCTTTCGTACCATATCCATAGCCGCCTCCCTATTTTGGGAGACATCAATTACTTCAAAAATCATCCCTTTTGAAGTAAGATATTCTTTGGTTTTTGTGCACCAGGGGCATGTGGGAGTGGAATATACTTTAATCATTTTGTTTTCCTCCTTTTCTTGAAGGGTATACCCTCTATAGGTATATTACATCCCTCCCCCTGATTCGTCAATTCTTGCGTTTGGATAAAGTAGGGGGTAATGTTTTTCCTTGTGCAAAATCGCAAAAAACTTGAGGTATAGTAGGAAGGATTCGTGGCATAATTTATATTGACAAAATAAATATAACATATAAGGTATCGAGATGAGAGTGGATAACACAACCCCAAATAAATTTACCCCCAGTACATCTTCGATACAACGAGGAGGAAACAAAGTGTACAAAATAGTCTCCAAAAAGCTTGTCGTACCGAAGGAGTTCGACGTATGGGTCGAGGCTCCAAGGGTAGCGCGACATGTCCAGCCCGGACAGTTCGTTATTATTAGAACGAACCCAAAAGGTGAGCGGATTCCTCTCACAGTAGCTGATTTTGACAGAGAGAAAGGGCTCATCAGGATGATCTTCCAGATTGTAGGGAAGACGACAGCAGAGTTTGCCGAATTGAACGAGGGAGATTCTCTCTCTGATATTCTCGGACCTCTGGGCACTCCTAGCGAGATCAAGCATTATGGAACAGTGCTTGGCATTGGTGGCGGAGTAGGAATTGCAGCTCTCTTCCCCATTATCCGCGCTTTGAAGGAAGCGGGAAACAAGGTTATTACCATCCTTGGCGGACGGAATAAAGACCTTGTAATCATGAAGGAAGAGTGCGAGCAAGTCTCCGATGAACTCATTATCACTACCGATGATGGCTCTGCAGGAATGAAGGGTGTGGTTACTGATGCCATGGCTCTCTTGTCAGAGCGTGGCGAGAAGATCGACCAGGCTTGGGCCGTTGGTCCTTCTATCATGATGAAATTCGCTTCTTTCAAAGCGAAAGAATTGAACATTCCCATTTTCGTCTCACTCAACCCCATCATGATCGATGGAACTGGTATGTGCGGTGGCTGCAGAGTAACAATCAACGACCAGATCCGATTTGCCTGTGTCGACGGGCCAGAGTTCGATGGTTGGGGCGTGAACTGGAACGAGTTCATGAACCGTCTGCGACAGTACAAAGACGAGGAAAAAATGTCTTTGGAAAAATTTCAGGCTGAAATGGGTGAATAGGAAATGGCGTTGAATATTGCTCCTAAAAGACTGCCCGTTCCCGAGCAATCACCCGAGGAACGGATTAAGAATTTTAATGATGTTGTTATAGGTTATAGCATTGAAGAGGCTGTAGCAGAAAGCTCACGGTGCCTTCAGTGCAAGAATGCTCCGTGTATTAAAGGGTGCCCAGTCTCCATTAATATCCCAGCTTTTCTTAAAGCTATTAGAGAAAAAAATCTGGAAGAATCGTATGAGATTATTACCCAGTACACAAACCTTCCTGCAGTGTGCGGACGTGTCTGCCCTCAGGAAAAGCAGTGTGAAGGCGTTTGCACTGTAGGGAAAATAAAGGGATATGATCCTGTCTCTATCGGTAAAATGGAGCGTTTTATAGCCGACTGGAAAGCTGAGCATGGCAGCAAAGAGCCACCTAAGGTCGTACCTCAGACGAAAGGGAAAGTGGCGGTTGTAGGTTCTGGCCCTTCCAGTTTGACAGTTGCTGGCGATTTGGCAAAAATGGGATATAAAGTAACTGTTTTTGAGGCATTGCATGCCGCAGGCGGAGTTCTCATGTATGGCATTCCTGAGTTCCGTCTTCCTAAAGCTATCGTACGCCGTGAGATTGAGAACATTAAGGCTTTAGGCGTAGAGATTCAGACGAATACCGTCGTAGGACGGAGCGTTACCATTGAAGAAATTCGTGATAATTACGATGCCATGTACATTGCATCCGGAGCAGGAACTCCTCATTTCATGGGAATTGCTGGAACAAGCTTGAATGGCGTGTATTCTGCCAGTGAGTACTTGACCCGAATCAATTTAATGCATGGATATGAATTTCCTAAATACGACACCCCTGTGAAAGAGTCAGAGAAAGTGGTTGTCGTAGGTGGCGGAAACGTGGCTATGGATGCTGCCCGTTCCGCTCTTCGTCTCGGCGCGAAGAACGTGCAGGTGGTTTATCGCCGCTCTCTTGAAGAGCTTCCTGCCCGTATTGAAGAGTACCATCACGCCGTAGAGGAAGGCGTCGTATTCAACTGGCTTACAAACCCTGTAGAGTACGTAGGAGACGACAAGGGCAACCTGGTGGGAGTCAAGTGTATCCGCATGGAACTTGGCGAACCTGACGCTTCTGGCCGTCGCCGTCCTCAGCCCGTTGCCGGCAGTGAGTTTACCCTTGAGGCCGATACTATTATTGAAGCTATTGGACAAGGCCCCAATAAAGTCTTGCTCAACGCTTTCCCTGAACTGAAGCTCAATAAGAAGGGATACATTGAAGCCGATGAAGAGACAGGGCAAGCAGACCCAGACTGGGTTTTTGCTGGTGGAGATATTGTTACCGGAGCCGCAACCGTCATATTGGCCATGGGCGCAGGAAAGAAAGCGGCTGTAGCCATCGACGAATATATTTCCACAAAAAAAGCAGGAGAAAAAAAGTAACGTCAGCATATACAAAGGAGGGACGCTAAGATGTCTATAGACGAGAGAAAAGCGGCTAAATGGGAAATGTTTCGTAAAGAAACTTTAGAAATAGCAGCAAAGCGCCTGAACGCCGATTTTGATCGCTATATTGGTTCCTTAACTGAACGGGCATGGAAACATGTCATGTCAGAAGGTGTTCTTAGCCCTGAAAAAGCAGAGGCGACTATGTGGAAGTTCTTCTCGGAAGATCAGAAGAACCGTTAGCTCTGTGTCTTGGCATACCTCCGCACATTTATTAATGTACATAAACCAGAAGGGGCCTCGTTGAGGCCCCTTCTGGTTTATTTCTACATTCCATATTCTATGCTTCTTATTATTCTTCTTCCTCTTCCTGCTTGTGCTCAGCAATAACCTTTTTCGCAACATCCCCCGGAACTTCCTCATAATGGTCGTACTCCATAGAGAATGTTCCTCGACCAGATGTCATGGAGCGAAGGACAATAGCGTATTTAAACATCTCCGCAAGAGGAACCTGGGCTCTCACGACCTGCAAGCGTCCGTGGCTGTCTATACCTAATATTCGGCCGCGACGACTGTTAAGGTCGCCCATAACATCACCAAGGTACTCTTCGGGAACTATAACTTCCACAACCATAATGGGTTCAAGAAGTACTGGGTTCGCTTCAAGAATTCCTTTCTTGAAAGACATGGATGCTGCAATTTTAAAGGCCATTTCAGAGCTATCCACTTCGTGATAGGAACCAAAGAAAAGCTCGGCCTGAAAATCTACCGTGGGGAATCCCGCTAAAGGACCTTTCGACAGAGCTTCTCTAAGCCCCTTCTCCACTGCGGGGATATACCCTTTGGGCACAGCACCGCCTACAATTTTATCTTCAAAAACAAACCCGGCTCCTCTCTCTAGGGGCAAGTAACGAATATGGACGTCTCCATACTGCCCACGGCCGCCAGTCTGCTTTTTATATTTCCCCTGAGCTTCAGCTTTTTTCCGTATTGTCTCTCTATAAGGAACCTGGGGCGTTTTCGTTTCGAGTTCAACTCCGTAACGCTCACGTATGCGAGAAAGAACAATATCTATATGCATGTCGCCCATACCCGACAAAACGTTATCGCCAGTTTCCGGGTTCTTTTCGAAGGTAAGGACTGGATCTTCCTCAAGAATTTTATGAAGGGCGTTGGAAAGTTTATCCTCATCAGCGCGGCTCTTGGCCAACACTGCAACGCTATAAACAGGTTTAGGGAAATTAATGGGGGGGAACTGGATATTCTGGCTTTTTACGCTTACTGTGTCGCCAACTTGGGTGCTATGAAGTTTCGGAATGGCTACAATATCACCCACAATAATTTCTTTTTCGTCTGTTCCATCTTTCCCCTTCATGAATTTAAAAGAGCTGATGCGCTCTTCTTCATCTCTATTCACGTCATAAAGAATTCCATCGCTGGCCAAGTGGCCTGAAAAAACTCTGATATACGAGAGCTTACCGACAT
This sequence comes from Aminobacterium sp. UBA4834, assembly GCF_002400205.1. Lineage (NCBI taxonomy): Bacteria > Thermotogati > Synergistota > Synergistia > Synergistales > Aminobacteriaceae > Aminobacterium > Aminobacterium sp. UBA4834. The sequence goes on from NZ_DHFC01000018.1 coordinate 303,120, forward strand.
AAGGGTCTACCATTACTTTAAAGCAAAGTCCTGAAAAGGGCGTATCCAGACTTGCCTGTATTTCTACTTCTTCTTCCCCTACCATAGCCTTTCTGTGATGAGACTCGAGGGGGGAGGGAAGCATATCCGCTAGAAAATCAAGGAGCTGGTGAGCACCGATATTGGCCGTTCCAGAGCCAGGGAGGATGGGGAAAATGTGCCGTTCTCGTATTGCCTTTCTTGCAGCAGCCATAAGTTCATCGCTGGATATTTCTTCCCCTTCCAGATACTTCATCATGAGTTCGTCGTCGGCTTCCACAATCGACTCTACAAGAGACTCTCTCAAAGAAACCACTTCGTCAGCCATCCCTGAGGGAACATCACTTTCAGAGAAAGAACCTGAACCGTCATTTTTATAAAGGTACGCTTTCTGCTTCAGTATATCTACAAGACCATTGAAAGAAAGCTCTTCTCCTACTGGGAGAAAAAAAGGAGCTGCTTTTTCGCTCAACTGTTCTTTTATATCCGCTACAGTTCTAGAAAAATCAGAATTTTCACGATCGAGCTTACTTACAAAGAAAACTACAGGGATCTCAAAATCTTCTGCAAACTCAAAGGCCTTTCCAGTCTGCACTTCTACACCATGGAGACCGCTTACGACTGTTAATGCCGCGTCAGATACTCGCATAGCGGAACGCATCTCGCCTATAAAGTCAGCGAAACCTGGTGTGTCGAGAAGATAGAGTCTCTTGTTCTTACGATCCAAGGTTACCAGAGCGGTGTTGATAGAAATCTGCCGTTTCTGCTCTTCTGCACCAAAATCTGCAACGGTGTTGCCGCCTTCGATGGTCCCCATTCGGGAGATATCGCCGTTGGAAAAGAGCATAGCCTCCACCAAGGACGTCTTGCCGGCTCCACCGTGAGCTACAATGGCAATACTTCTGATGTCTTCAGGTTTGCGCGTTCCCATACCCTACTACCTCCTCAAATATGCCCCCTACTGCCACAGCGTTCAATGGCCAGCATTCAGGCTGTTTTATAGTCTTGAAATGATACTGTCTTATCTTACGCATAGCCGATTCGATAGTCAATAAAACAAAGGGCAGGGAACACATACCCTGCCCAAACACAACGCTATATTCCAAGCAATTTCTCAAGAACCGAAACAACATCCTTCGGATCCGCCTGCCCTCGAGCTTCTTTCATAACAAGCCCTTGGAGAAACTTCTTTTTCTTGCCCTTTTTGTCCTCTCCGCTTCGGATAACTTCCACCACATCACTATTGTTATCCAACACAGATTGAACCATCTCTTCAAGCTGAGCCCCTGTTATGCCGCCTTCCTGAACACCACAGGCCTCCATCGCCTTCTCCAAAGAGAGACGCCGGTCCACCATCGTGTCGAGAACTTCTCGAGCTGCCGTTGTAGAAATTTTATTATCATCAACTTTAGTGATAATCTTCGCTAAAATTTCAGGAGCTACAGGGAAATCAGCAAGCTCTATTTTCTTGTCGTTCAAAATTCTAAGCACTTCTGTCCTGACCCAATTCGCTGCTCGGGCAGGAGTCGCTCCAGCACGAACACAGGCTTCATAGAAGTCGGCAAGGGCCACATGTTCTGAAAGAATCATGGCGTCAACATCCGAAAGCTCATATTCTTTTTTGAACCGCTCCACTTTTTCCCATGGAAGCTCGGGCAATGTGCTCTTGATCTTCTCCACAAAACCTTTGGGAAGAATGAGAGGTGGCAAGTCAGGCTCAGGGAAATAGCGATAATCATGAGCCTCTTCCTTGCTTCTCGTCGCCATTGTCACTCCATCTACGTCGTTCCAATGGCGGGTCTCCTGAACAATAGTCTTCCCTTCAGCCAAAAGCTGGCTTTGACGTTTAAATTCATATTCCAAGGCCCGTTCCAAAGCCCGCAGGGAGTTGAGGTTCTTTACCTCGGCTCTATCGCCCCAACGGCCGTCGGAACACTTCACCGATATGTTGGCGTCTACCCGCAACGAGCCCTTCTCCATATCGCCATCAGACACTTCAAGATATCTCACAAGCTGTCTGAGTCTTGATACATACTCTTTAGCCTCTGCTGCCGAACGAAGATCTGGTTCAGAAACTATTTCCGCCAGAGGAACGCCTCCCCTGTTATAGTCCACGAAAGACTGATCGGCTCCAGCCAGTCGGCCGTCTGTAGCTTCATGCACAAGCTTTCCGGCGTCTTCCTCCAGATGGAGACGTGTGATCCGTATCTTATGAGGGCCGCCTTCCTCAGTCGTTATCTCAACATACCCCTTCTCCGCTATGGGAAGGTCGTACTGGCTAATCTGATAGGCTTTAGGTAGGTCTGCATAAAAATAGTTTTTACGATGGAACCGCGTGGCTTCCCGTATTGTGCAATTTAAGGCCAGACCAGCCCTTACTCCATATTCCACAGCTTTCCCGTTCAAGGAGGGGAGAGAACCAGGCAACCCAAGACAAGCCGGGCATACATTCGTGTTAGGAACCGCCCCAATATAATCCGTAGAGCAAGAGCAGAATATTTTTGTCTTCGTAGCGAGCTGCACGTGAATTTCAAGACCGATAACCGGGGTAAAAGTTAGTTTAGACATTAACGAGCACCTCCCTTGGCAATAGGAGCCGCACCAAAGGTTTTTTCATGAACAGATGCAATAGACAGAAGGCTCTCTTCCGCCCATCGCGGAGCTATGAACTGCATGCCTATGGGAAGACCTTCCGACGTATACCCTCCATTGAGGGAAAGAGCTGGGAGACCTGCCAAGTTCACTGGCAATGTAAAAACATCTGTCAGGTACATTTGTATTGGGTCATCTTCAAAGGAGCCCTTCTTGAAGGCAGGGGTCGGTGCTGTGGGCAACAAGACTGCGTCCACACTGCCAAATGCCGACTTAAATTCCTGGGTAATCAGCTGGCGAACCTTTTGAGCCACGAGATAGTAGGCATCATAATATCCCGAACTTAAGACATACGTACCTATAAGAATCCGGCGTTTTACTTCAGGGCCCAAGCCTTGAGCCCTTGTTTTCATGTAGAGGTCGATAAGAGAGTCAGCCTCTGTAGAAAGACCGTAGCGGACGCCGTCAAATCTCGCCAAGTTGGAACTGGCTTCAGCCGGCGCTAAAATATAGTAGCAGGCAAGCCCATACCCGATCGTAGTGGGGAGGGATATTTCCACTATCTCCGCCCCTGATTCTTTGCAGAAAGCCAAAGTTGTATCGAAGGTCGCGCGAATGTCCGGATGCAATGCATATCCTTCAAGCTCTTTAACCACGCCTATTTTTTTACCAGCTAATGACTCTGCGCAAAGAGCGCCCGTGTAGTCTGGCCGAGGGCATCGGCTACAGGTGGAATCTCTTTCGTCGCTCTTTCCTATGGTATTGAGAATAAGAGCTATATCTTCCGCTGTTCGCGTAAAGGGGCCGATCTGGTCAAGGGAGGAAGCAAACGCTATGAGCCCCCATCTGCTTACAAGGCCGTAGGTGGGTTTAAACCCATATACTCCGCAAAAAGAGGCCGGCTGACGAATAGACCCTCCTGTATCGCTTCCCAGGGCAAAAGGCACATACCCAGCCGCCACAGCCGCGGCACTTCCCCCAGAGCTTCCTCCTGGAACTCTCTCGTAATCCCACGGATTAGATGTTGGACCGTAAATAGAGTTTTCTGTTGTGCCTCCCATGGCAAATTCATCGAGATTTGCTTTCCCCAAAAGCACGGCTCCCGCCTCGTTCAGAAAGTCAAAAACAGCTGCATTATAGGGGGGCTTCCACTGGCCAAGAATCTTGCTGGCACAAGTGGTAGGAATACCTCGAGTACACATATTGTCTTTCAAAACGAAGGGAACCCCTGCCAAAGGAGCCAGTCCTTTCCCCGCAGCCCGTGCCTCATCTATTTCTTTTGCCTTACATCGTCCCTCTTCTTCCGTGACCGTCAAAAGAGCAGATATGTGAGTCTCCAGAGACCGCGCCCGGTTCAGACACGCTTCAAAAACGTCGCTGGCAGAAAAATCGCCCGACGAAATACCTGAAGCAATTCGAGCAGCTGAAAGTTCATAGAGTTCCATCTTACTCCTCCTCTACTATCCGGGGGACTCTGAAAAAGTCTCCATGACGATAAGGAGCTTCGTTAAGAGCCTCTTCTCTCACGGAGCTGTCTATCTCTACATCTTCTCTCCAGGGAATCTCTTCATCTACCTTTAAGGCAAATGCATCTATACCCTGAAGATCCAGTTCGCTAAGTCGATTGAAGTAAGCCATAATTTTTTCAAAATGCTGATGCATGGCTTTAACCTCTTCTTCGCTGATCTCCAATCGGGCGAGCGCAGCTACATGCCTGATATCTTCTGCCTCGACAGCCATCATCAATCCTCCTATTTATCACCCACGTATGGGTGTATCATCTTCAAAAACTCATCTTCATCAATTACCGTAACCCCAAGTTCCCGCGCTTTTTGGAGCTTGCTGCCTGCCCCTGGCCCTGCCACAACTATAGAAGTTTTTCGACTGACACTCGAAGAAAAATCTCCGCCAAGTTTTTTAACAATACCTTCGGCATTGTCTCTCGTCATGGACTGAAGTTCACCTGTAAAGACAAAACGCTTCCCTTCAAAAGGGACAGGGCCCTCCTCTACCTCTTCCGCAACAGCCATAGTGACGCCCGCTTCTTCAAGGTGACGGAGCATCTCTTCGTTAGCCTTGTCATGAAAAAAAGCCCGGATAGACGCAGCTATCTTAGGACCTACCCCATCGATAGTGGAAAGCTCCTCTTCCGGCGTATTTCTGAGTTTCTCAATACTTCTAAAGTTATTCGCCAAAATATCGGCTACTTTCTGTCCTACAAGGCGAATGCCAAGGGCCGTCATAACCTGCGACAATGATCGGCTTTTAGATTTTTCAATAGCCTGAAGCAAATTTTCTACCGACTTGTTTCCCATGCGATTTAACGTCAGGAGATCGTCGCGGCGGAGAGCAAATAAATCGGCCATATTTCGGACCATCTGCCGTTCCACAAGCTGCGCTATCAATTTCGTTCCAAGCCCTCGAATGTCCATAGCAGCTCTCGACGCAAAATGAGCTATGCCTTCCCGGAGCTGGGCAGGACAAGACGCTCGGTTCGGACATCGCAGGGCCACCTCGCCGGGGATCCGCACCACAGGAGAACCGCAGGCTGGACAGGTTTCAGGCATGTTAAAAACTTTCTCTGAACCGTCCCTATCCTCTAAAACTACGCTAACAACTTCAGGTATTATCTCTCCTGCCTTACGAACCCGTACCCTATCGCCAACTCGAACATCTTTTCGCCGTATCTCATCTTCATTATGAAGACTCGCTCGCTTGACTATGCTCCCTGCCAAATGTACAGGTTCCAGATGGGCGACAGGAGTAAGAGTCCCTGTTCGCCCCACTGATACCTCGATTTCCAAGATACGACTCACTTTTTCTTCTGGCGGATATTTAAAGGCAACGGCCCATCGAGGAGCTTTCGCCGTTGTGCCTAAATCCTTCCAAAGACCCACCTGATTGACCTTTACCACCACTCCGTCGGTAGCATAAGGAAGATGGAAACGATTTTCTCGCCACTTTTCTATGAAGCCATCTACATCTTTTCGATCTTTACACACACACCAGGCCTTCTGTACGGGAAAACCTAAGCGGAGCAGCCACCCTAAAATTTGTGACTGGTTCTCAAGGCCGTAGGCTTCTGGATCAATGAGGTGGTAAAGAAAAATCGAGAGTTTTCGTGACGCCGTAACAGAAGGATCCAGCTGCCTCAAACTTCCAGCCGCAGCATTTCTGGGGTTGGCAAAAAGAGGCTCCTCCGCCTCCTCTCGCTCCTCGTTCAAAGCAGCAAACTGTTCCCTCGTCATTAACACCTCGCCACGGACTTCCAGACGCCCGGGAATTGCTTCTCCTAATTTAAGGGGGAGAGAGCGAATTGTCCGCAAATTAGCCGTTACATCTTCGCCAATCCGGCCATCTCCACGAGTTGCCCCTCGAACAAAAACTCCATCTTCGTAAAGAAGAGAAACGGCAAGACCGTCTATCTTAAGTTCACAAATATACTCCAGACCGGCAAGCCCCAGCGCTTCAGAAACTCGATCAAAGAAAGGCCATAGCTCCTCTTTCGATAGCGCGTTATCGAGACTTAAAAGTGGAGATTCATGAACTACTTTTTCAAACCGGTCAAGAGCAGCCCCTCCCACTCTGTGTGTAGGAGAGTCTGGATCGTCGAACTCTGGAAACAGCTCTTCTAGATGGACCAGCTCTTTAATGAGGCTGTCATACACATCGTCTTCAACAACAGGGCTGTCAAGTACATAATAAAGATATGCGTGATGATTAAGTTCGTCACGAAGGGCTTCTATTCGTTTCCTCGCTTCTTCACGATCCACCAAAAGAGCCTCCTTTATGCTTTCGGGCGCATGGTGGGGAAAAGAATGACATCCCTTATAGACTTGGAATCCGTCAGGAACATAACAAGTCTGTCGATACCAATCCCAAGGCCGCCAGTGGGAGGCAAACCATATTCTATTGCATTAATAAAATCTTCGTCAAAGACGTGAGCTTCTTCGTCCCCCGCTTCCTTCTTCCGCAGCTGATCGAGGAATCGCTCCCGTTGGTCTATAGGATCGTTGAGCTCACTGAAGGCATTGGCTACTTCAGACCCACAGATGAAAAGTTCAAAACGATGAGTGTAATCAGGGTTCTCGGGATCGCGCTTCGCCAATGGGGAAATTTCAGTAGGATGCCCTATAACAAAAGTAGGTTGAATCAGTTTGTCTTCAACAAAAGTCTCGAACATTTCGTTCAAGACCCCAAAACGGCTCTCCGTCCCCTTCAACTCTACTCCATGGGCAGTCCCTATCCGCCGTGCGTCTTCATCGTTCGTAATAGTATTAAAGTCCACGCCAGCATATTCCTTCACTAAATCAAGCATTGTAGCCCTTCGGAAAGGCTTGCCGAAATCCAATTCTACGCCCTGATAATTCACTGTCATATCTCCTACGGCAAGAGCGGCATTGCGAATAATTTCTTCCGTAAGATCCATCATGTCATTATAATCGGCATAGGCCCAATACACTTCCATAGCGGTGAATTCGGGGTTGTGCATTGTGTCGATTCCTTCGTTCCTGAAATTTTTACCAATTTCAAAAACTCGGCCATACATACCCACAATTAACCGCTTTAAGAAAAGCTCCGTAGCTATTCTCAGGTACATTTCCACTCCTAAAGCGTTATGGAAGGTTTTAAAGGGACGGGCATTCGCACCCCCCGCCAAAAGTGAGAGGATGGGAGTTTCCACTTCAAGGGTTTCATGATCTGTCAACGTTTTTCTTATAGAGGCAATAATCGCTGATCGTTTCCTGAAGTTTTCCCGCACATCTGGATTCACCATAAGGTCAAGGTAGCGCTGACGGTAGCGAACCTCCGTATCTTTAAGCCCATGCCATTTTTCCGGAAGCGGGCGAAGGGATTTAGAGAGCAGCGTACATTTTGTAACCAATAAGGTCAATTCTCCGCGACGAGTTCTAAAGGGATATCCTACGATTCCTACAAAATCTCCGCTATCCACCCATTTCTTAGCAAACTCGTAGGATTCTTCTCCCATTGCATTAAGCTGGAAATAAAGCTGCATCGTATCCGTTTCATCTTGCAGATTGGCAAACATGGCCTTCCCATGCTTGCGCAAAGTCATAATTCGACCAGCTACCTTGAGACGTACTTCTTCGTCACTCTGGTCTATCTCCAAATGGTCAAAACGTTTACGTACCGCACTTAAAATATCCTCTCGATTCCACCGCTCAACGAGGTACGGATTATATCCTTCTTCCTCTTTTAACCTTTCAAGTTTGTCTTTCCGCTGACGGAATATTTCCTCTTCGGGAAGAGCTGTCTGATCTGTCTTCGTATCTACATTGGCCGACACATTACTTCTCTCCTTTCAAGATAGTGCCCGCAGCTGCCCATCAGTTGTTTCATTTCCTTCCAGCCGTGAATACCGGCGCTCTCCCGTCGGAATTCAGCTATTCCTGGGGTTCCTTTAAACATACCTGAGAGAAGCCGCTTTACTAATATTTCAGCCAGTCTTGGACTGGTCTCTTCTGCAATATGATCCCCCAATTCAACCATCATGGATATTTTTAAATCAATGGAGGGACATAACAATCTATTATCCACCGAAAAGCCCAAAGCTGCCAGTGTTTGAGGGAAGATAAAGGGATCTTTCAGTGCTCCTCGGGCAATAAAAACCGTAACACACCCTGCTTCGAGATACTTTTCTACGTCTTCTACCGAAAAAACATCTCCACTCGCGCTTATATACCCGGGGAAAGAATGGGCTATTTCAGCTATTTTTTCTCTATTTGCCGTTCCAGAATATCGCTGTGCAGGAGTCCGACCATGGAGACATATATTATCAGCACCTGCACGAAGAAGTTCCTCACAAAAATAAGATGTCGAATATGGTAAAAACTCGGGACATATTCTTATTTTTACCCACACTGGCAGGCCCATTTTTTTCAGTTCCTCCACCATGGATACAGCCTTCTCGGGGAACTCAAGTAATCGGGAACCCGCCCCTTTTTTCAACACTTTCGGCATAGGGCATGCCATATTAATGCCTAGGGCTGCGAAGCGGTCTGGAGCATTATGAAGGGCCTTCTCTGCTCCTCGAACTAACATTTCCACATCCCCTGCAAAAAGCTGTAAGATTGTGGGCTGCTCGCCAGGACAAATAGAGAGCATACGAGACGTCTTCTCATTCTCCCGTATCAGTCCGGAACAACTCACCATTTCTGTATGGACAGCCGCGGCTCCAATTTTTTTAAAAAAGAGCCTGAGCGGCGGATTTGTTACGCCAGCTAGAGGAGCCAAAATAAGAGGAGAATCCAGGGGAATTCCTCCTATAGTTCGTAGTCCTCCAAAGGTTTTATTCTTTACTTGGCACGTTTCTTTCATATATAATACGCAATCCTTCCAAAGTAAGCCACGGATCAACTTTCCCTATCACTTCTGATATTTTTCCTATAGCTTCTGAATGGCCTCCAGTAGCAACTACGAGACACGTCTCACCCAACGCCTCCCATATCTTGCGGGCTAAGAAATCGACAAGTCCGGCATTCCCATAAATGATCCCCGACTGAATAGATTCCATCGTATTGTTCCCAATAACACAAGAAGGCGCTTCGAGAGATACTTGGGGCAGTTTCGCAGTACGGCCAAAGAGAGCCTCCATTCCGGAAATAAGCCCCGGTGAAATTGTTCCGCCAAGATAGGCGCCATCTTTCGACAAAACATCAAGAGTAATGGCCGTACCGAAATCCACCACAATCAAGGGCGCTCCATAACGAGCCTTTCCTGCCACCGCATTCACAAGACGGTCGGCACCTACTTCCAGAGGCGCTCCATAACGAACTTCCATGCCGAGATCTAATTTTGAAGAGACCTTGACACAATCTAAATGAAAATAATTATAAATTCCCTCTCGTATGGCCACATCCAAAGCTGGAACAACGCTCGATAATATAGCTCCTTTTATATTCTCTGGTTTAATTCCAGCTATGTTCAGCAAGTTAAGGAGATAAATGCCTATCTCATCAGAGGTATGACGTTCTGAAATAAGCCGCCAGTGAGCCAAAAGCTCCTCCCCTTTATATATACCCACTACCGTTGTGGTATTTCCTACATCCAGGACTAACAGCATGCCACTGCCTCCTCCCAAATATCTATGTGTCTCTCGGTTTTTTCTTTTAATAATATTTTATCTCCATAACAGTATGGAAAAAAGTTGCCATGATAAAGCGACTGACATCGTTCTCTTCCATGAAAGGGAAAGAGCCCGACCTGTGATCATGGGAAGCATCCCAAAGGCCAATATGTCCCATAACGGATTCCAGGTCGCTCTCCACGGGACAAGGGTTGCCAGAAAATCAGCAACATATTCCCAGAGGATAAAAAGACCCTCAGCTCCATATGCCACCCATCTTCCTCCCGGAATACCCGCAAGGGCTGGCAAAGCCATAAGGGACGCGAAAGGATAAAGAAAACCAAATACAGGCCCGGCTATAGGGTTGATCAAAAGGCCAGCTAACGGAACTGATCCAAAGATCGTGGCTACCAAAGGGAGAGTGGTCCCCCAAATCAAAGGCCCTACAGAAAGCAGCCAACCACGAGTAAGATTACGTTCCAGAGCCGCAGCAATAATATAGGCTGCAAGCACAGATAACCGCCACCCCAGATCCCAAAACCACCACGGCCGCCAGAGCAGTAATAGGAGGCCTGCCAGGGATACTGAATTTAAAGGGCGTACCGGACGGCCACGAACGTGACCTAAAAGAGCTATCTGCATCATTAATGCTGCCCTCACAGCACTTGCGGCAGCTCCTGTTAAAAAAACATAAAGCCACAAAAATAGAGACGTCCCCCAAACGTGTCCCTTACTGCGACGAAGAAGGAGGGAGATCCCCCCGGCAAAAATAGCTACATGGAATCCGGAAACAGCCAGCAGATGGCTCGTTCCCCACCGCTCATGGAAAGATTTTAGTTCTGGATCTTTCATGCCTGTCCATGCTGCCAAAAGATACGCTCGCGTACGGGATGGCAATGTCAACAGGATACTCTTCGAAATAAGATTTCGCCACCGAGCCACATGAAACCAAGAACACCGCCCAACAACGGTAAGACGAGCAGGCATTATCTCTCCCACAGCTCCCCGAGCCCGCCAATAGAGATCTTCCCTAAAAGAGCCCTTATCTGAATGGGGCAAGGAAAGAATTCGTCCCTCCATCTCCACTTTCTGGCCAGCGACAAGTTCTTTTCGAGGGGAGACCTTTGCTAAAAAGATCCCTTTCGGAGTTTTCACAAGCGCCGCTCTCCGTCCTCCCCAGGAACGTTCTGAGACTATATACCCCTTCCATTTGCCATATTCCTGCGGTAAGAACGTAGTGGAAATTGGTACTCGTCGGCAAATAACAAGGGAGGCTAGAGCCGTAATAGCCATAATCCCACCAAAAAAAGCCCAATATCCCGGAGACCTGTCAACAGTCCAACAAAGAATAAGAGCTCCCGCAGAAAGCACGGACAAAAGGGGGAGAAGGGGCAGAGATACACCAAGATCCTGTGCAATAAGAGCCACACAAACTCCAGCAAAGGGGCAAAGAACTGGAGCTCTCCCAAGAACTGTCATGGAGAAACCGTTACAAGGGGACGAATTTTCTCGAACTTCACCGGCCCTATACCTCGAACTCGTAATAAATCCTCTACACATGTAAAAAGTCCACTTGCCTCTCGATAGGCAATTATGGATGCTGCAGTGCTGGGGCCTACTCCAGGCAACACTGTTAATTCCTGTTCTGAGGCCCGATTAATATTGATTTTCTTCTGATTAGAAGGAGCTAATTCCCCCAAAGAAGCCGCGGGTGTCTGCTCTTCCTCCGTTTTTTCACTTTGAGAGGGAATATGGATATGCATTCCATCTTCAAGGCGAGTTGCCAAATTAACTTTTTCAGGATCTGCCGCCGATGAAAAGCCACCTGCCAGGTCTACCACATGGTAAAAACGAGAGCCTGGCGCTACGTGATAAACTCCAGGTTTCTGAACGCAGCCCGTGATATAAACAACCCACTCTTCCCCCGGAACAGCGGAATGCACTCCTTCGAGATCCTCTCGATCTGTAAGATTCCGTACATCTTTTTTCTCTACTGAAAGGGGAAGTGGCCCCGCAACTACTGTGGGAGCACCGGCCTGCCAACGTCCTGAAAAAGTAACGATTAACAAGCCTGCAAGGAGGAGACAGAGTATTCCTCCCGCAAAAAAAAGTAGAGCCTTCCCTTGATCTCTAGTCAACGACGTCCAGCACCTCTCCGTAAAGACACCAATTTTCTGCCCCGGTAATAACCACCTTAGCAAAGTGACCTATAAGGTTTTGGGGCCCTTCGATGATAACCACTTTATCGGAAGGAGTTCGACCTTGCACTAACCCCGCCCCTTTCGGAGCTTTATCGTCTATTAGAAGCACATATTCTTTCCCCACACAGCCACGGTTAATGTCTGCGGCTATAGAAGATTGAAGATCGTTTACCATATTCAACCGCTCCATTTTTACCTCTTGTGGAATCTGGTCTTCCATATCAGCGGCAACAGTCCCCTCCCGTGGAGAATAGGCCGCCGTATGAACGAGATCGTAACGGAATTCCTTCAGAGCAGCGATAGACGCTTGAAAATCCTCTTCCGTCTCCCCTGGGAACCCCACAATCAAATCGCTCGTCAAGCCTACTTCTGGAAGGGCTGAACGAATAAGAGAGACCGTTTCACGATATTGGGCAAGAGAATACTTTCTGTTCATAAGCTGCAAAACACGGTCGCTCCCCGACTGGATAGGTAAATTAATCGACGGACATATTTTTGCAGGATTTTCCGCCATAACATCCACAATGTCTTTTGTGAAATCCTTTGGATGGGATGTGACAAAGCGAATGAGGGGCAAGGTTTCTATGGCCGCCACATCTCGCAGAAGAGACGAGAAGGTGTATCCGTTCTTAAAATCCTGACCATAGCTGTTTACATTCTGTCCCAAAAGAGTCACTTCCTTGACGCCATCTGAGACAAGTCCACGAACTTCTTCCAGTATAGCCTGAGGAGGTCTGGAAACAAAACGGCCTCTCACGTAGGGAACTATGCAGTACGTACAAAAATTATCACAGCCATGAGCTATGGTTACATAGGCCTTCCAGGGATTAACCCGTTCTATCGGCGGGACGTTCAAATCCACAAAAGCCCGTGGATCCTCGTCGAGAAGAACAACTCTTTCTCCCTTCATAACCCGGGCCACACCATCAGGCAACTCCCCTATATGACGAGGCCCCCCCACAAGACGCACCCATGGGAAACGCGCCATCATAGCGGAACCTAGACGCTGGGCAATACATCCAGTTACAGCTACATAAGGTTTCTGTTGAGAGTCCCACTGCTCGCCATATCGCCCCAGTTCGCTCCAAACCTTATGCTCCGCTTTAGCCCGTATGCTACAACCATTAAAAATCACCAGATCAGCCTTTTCTTCAGGAACTTCCACCCATCCCTGCTGAATTAAGGCCGTTCGCAACTTATCGCCGTCGTAAACATTCATTTGACAGCCGTAAACTTTTAAAGTAAAACCGTACACAAAAACTCCTCCCGAAGAAGCTATTCTTATTTTTCTACATCTGTCCAATTGAAAAATCATAACATGTTTTTGTCAACTGTGCTTTTCCAAAAAATCCTTTCTTTTTCTTTAAAAGGAAGGAATAATCTACCCCACTATGAGTTGACCTTGTTGTACAAGGAAGAGAGTGCCCTCAAAACTTCCTGTTTTACACTATTCTGCGTAAAAACAACCAACAAAAAATATATGACAAAACCCCCAGTAGTTGTACAATATATAAAGAGTTGTCAGAAAGTTGGCGAAGGGGGGACTTTCATTGACAGATCTAAATGTAGTGTTGCCTTCTGACGACACCAACCGGGGCGAGAGAGACACTGATGTCATACTCTCTTCCTATCCCAGAGAACCTCGTTTTCTGCTGCCTATTCTGCAAGACATACAAAAAGCTTTTCGTTATCTGCCTATCTCTGCCATGAAAAAAACAGCAGCGTATCTCAATATTCCAGAAAGCCGTGTTTATAGTATGGGGACTTTCTACAAAGCCTTCAGCTTGACTCCCCGAGGGGAAAAGACTATCCGAATTTGTGGTGGAACAGCCTGTCACTTGCGAGGGGGAGCTTTCATTCTCCGCGAAGTGGAAAAAAGATTGAATATTTCAGTAGGAGAGACAACGCCAGACAGACGCTTTACATTAGAGACAGTAAACTGCCTTGGCGCTTGTGCTTTGGCGCCTGTCATTATGGTCAATGAAAAAGTCTACGGGCAAATGACGCCTGCCTTAGTCGCAGCCATGCTGGAGGAGGAGGAGATGGACCATGAAATTCCTTCAACCTGCTGATCTTGAGAGCTACTGCCAGTTGCTGCAACAACAAAAAAAAGAAAAGTGCACAATGCCATGTGTACGTATATGTTTTGGAACCGGCTGTCTGGCCAACGGGAGTCAAAAAGTATATGAAGCCTTCAAAAAAGAGGCTTTGGAGAGGGGATTATGTCTCCAGGTGGATATTTCTGTTAACTCCACTGGTTGCCACGGATTCTGCGAGCACGGCCCCCTCGTCTCTGTGGAGCCTGGAAATATTTTTTACCAGAAAGTTCGCCCGGAAGACGTTCCGGAAATCGTGGAAGAAACAATTCTGAAAGGGAATGTTGTTAAGCATCTGCTCTACCGAGATCCTAATACCAAGAAATTCGCTATTTCTGATAAAGATGTTCCTTTCTATGCTCATCAAACTCGTATCGCCCTTCGTCATTCAGGAGCAATCAACCCCGAAAAAATTGACGATTATATTGCCGTCGGGGGCTATAAAGGCCTCGCCAAAGCGCTGTCCATAACTCCACTGCATATTGTGCAAACTATCATAGATTCCGGACTGAGAGGGCGTGGCGGAGGGGGATTTCTCACAGGAAGAAAATGGCAAGCCGCCCGAAACGCAGAAGATCCCCTTCGTTATGTTGTAGCTAACGGAGATGAAGGGGATCCGGGAGCTTTTATGGACCGAAGCCTTATGGAAGGAGACCCATACTGCATTATAGAAGGTATGACTATTGGCGCCTTTGCCATTGGAGCACAGAAAGGGTTTATATATGTGCGAAACGAGTACCCTCTCGCTGTAAAGCACTTGGGAATGGCCATACGCGACGCAAGAGAAGCAGGATTGCTGGGTAAAAATATTCTGGGATCGGGCTTCTCTTTCGACATAGAACTCTACCGGGGAGGGGGGGCTTTTGTATGTGGAGAATCTACAGCCCTCATGGCCTCTATCGAAGGACGTGTAGGTGTTCCCCGAGTTAAATACATCCGATCCACTGAAAAAGGGCTTTGGGGTCATCCCACCGTGCTGAATAATGTGGAGACATGGGCAAATGTCCCAGCCATTATAGATAAAGGCGTATCCTGGTTCCGCCAATATGGAACGGAGGCAAGTCCTGGAACCAAAATTTTTTCCCTCGTTGGAAAAATAAAAAATAGCGGACTTGTAGAGGTCCCCATGGGAACCCCCCTCCGCTCCATTATTTTCAATATAGGCGGAGGCATTCTCAAAAATCGCTCCCTCAAAGCCGTCCAGACAGGCGGCCCTTCTGGAGGGTGCATTCCAGAATCCCTATTGGACCTCCCTGTAGACTTCGATCGCCTTGCAGGGGTGGGGTCTATGATGGGATCTGGCGGAATGATCGTTATGGACGATCACACATGTATGGTAGATGTAGCCAGATACTTTATTGATTTTTTAGTTACAGAGTCTTGCGGGAAATGTGCCCCTTGCCGAGAGGGGCTTGTGGAAATGCAAACCATCCTCCATCGCCTCACAGAAGGACGAGGAGAAAAGGGAGATACGTCGCGTCTCAAAACCATTGCCCAGTTTCTGCCTGACACGGCCTTGTGCGGACTGGGAAAGACTGCATCCAACCCAGTTTTATCTACCCTTCGGTACTTTCCCGAAGAATATGAAGAGCATGAAAATCAACACTTTTGCCGGGCTGGTGTCTGTAGCAGAATGTATACCCCTTCAATCATACGAAGCAAATGTATTGGATGTGGGGCCTGCCAGGCAAATTGCGTAGCTTCAGCTATTACGGGTAAAGATCGGGACATTCGAGTTATCCATGCTGATAAATGCATTACGTGCGGCACTTGTCTGGACATGTGCCGGTTTAATGCCATACACATATCCCCCGTACACGAAGAGTGTGCAGCCACAGCAAAAGGGAGGGATAAATCATGATCTCCGTAACGTTTAATGGGGCCCCCTTCCATGTCGCTCCTGGAACCACTATCCTTGAGGCAGCAACCATGGCTCATATCCCTATCCCCACCCTCTGCTTTCATCCGGGGCTTCCTCCTGATGGGAACTGCCGCCTCTGTTCAGTAGAGGTCATTCATCGTGGACGAAGAAACGTAGTAATGGCCTGTTCCTACCCCATTACCACAGAAAGGTTGGAGATTTATACCGATACGGAAAAAATTCGGAACCTGCGGCGTTTCGTCCTGTCTCTCTTTATAAAAAAAGCTCCTCATACGCCAGATCTACTGGCTCTTTGTTCTCAATACGATCTTGAAGTGCCTCAAGAAACAACAGAAGCAGCGACTCCTAACTGTATCCTATGCGGCCTCTGCGTCCGGGCCTGCGAAACAGAAGGTGTGGGATGCCTGGACTTCAGCCATCGTGGCCACTTACGAGAAGTGGGCCCCGCCTTCCATGCATCTCCTGAAGACTGCACAGGATGTGGTGCTTGTGCAGAAGTTTGTCCTACCGGTTTTATAAAAAAGATAGATACGCAGGAAATGCGCACGCTATGGGGCAAAACCTTTCAGCTCGTCCAATGTCAATCATGTGGTAAGGCTTTCGCTACACAAGAGCAGATACAAGCAGCAACATGCCTGCAAATGAATCAAAAGCTACAGGAACATGTTGGAATATATTGTCCTTCATGCCTTCGAAAAATGGAAGCAAGGGCTATGGCCCTTCTCGAAACAGCAAAAGAATAACGGGGATTCCGTGCTGATCATTTTTGAATGGAGGGGGAAAAGAAAATGATGAAAGTACTGCTCATTTCGCCAGATCGTTGTATTGGATGTGGCAGTTGTGAAGTAGCCTGCTCCTTGTCACAAGAAGGGGAATGTCGTCCAGTCTTGGCTCGAATCAAAGTCTTTCGATTCGACCTCGGAGTACATGTCCCGTTGACCTGTTTGCAATGCGAAGATGCTCCGTGCGCTTCTGTTTGCAGAACAGGCGCTCTGGAAAAAGATCCTCAATCTGGGGTCATCAAGGTACACTCTGAACGGTGTATTGGATGTCGTATGTGTGTGATAGCCTGTCCCTTCGGCAATATTTCCTATAGTCCTGAAGGGAAAAGTGCTTTTAAATGCACGGAATGTGAAGGCGATCCTCAGTGCGTACGATTCTGTCCCACCGAAGCTCTTCAGTACGTACCAGCGGAAAAGGATAATCTGGAAAAGAAACGGGCCTATGCTGCCAAATTTGCAGCGATAGAAGAAGAGGTGAGACAATAATGTACGGATGGATGGGGAAAGTATTGCGCATTGACCTCTCTCGCAGAACCTATTCTTTCGAGCCTCTCCAGGTAGAAGACGCCCATAACTACATTGGAGCGAGGGGGTTAGGAACTAAATATTACATAGATGAAGTGCCCCCTTCAATAGACCCTCTCAGCCCAGAGAACAAATTGATTTTCGCAACTGGCCCCCTTACCGGCACACTCTCTACGTCCTCAGGCCGATATGATGTGGTGACTAAGGGTCCTCTCACAGGAACCATCGCCGCCTCTAATTCTGGCGGTTTCTGGGGTCCCGAGCTCAAATATGCAGGTTTCGATATGATCATTCTGGAGGGGAGAGCTTCTGCTCCTGTCTACATCTATATTTATAACGATAACATAGAAATTCGAGACGCAGCGAAACATTGGGGGAAAGATGTTCATACAGTTACTGACGATCTTCTCAACGAGACCGACTCGGAAGCCAAAGTAGCCTGTATCGGCCCTGCCGGAGAAAATCTCGTAAAGTTCGCCTGCATTATGAACGAAAAGGATAGGGCTGCAGGCCGCTCGGGAGTTGGCGCGGTTATGGGTTCTAAAATGGTGAAGGCTATTGTCGTGAGAGGAACGAAAGGCGTACAGGTTGCCCATAGAGACAGAGTCTTTGAAACTGTCGCGGCAGCTCGAAAAAAACTTAAGGATCACCCTGTCACTTCTGGAGGCTTGCCCACTTTTGGCACCAATGTTCTCGTAGGCATCATCAATTCTGCTGGTGGCTTGCCTACCCGAAACTTTCAGGAGGCCGTTTTTGAAGGGGCCGATCGCGTAAGTGCCGAAACTTTCAATAAGGAAAATCTTATTACCAACAAAGGATGCATGGGATGTGCTGTTGGATGCGGGCGAGTCGCCAAAAGCGGGGGCGCCTATATCGGCCAAGGTGAAGGTCCTGAATATGAAAGCACATGGTCTTTTGGTCCAGCGTGTGGAATTGACGATTTGGATGCCATAGTAAAAGCTAATTTTATCTGCAATGAACTGGGGATGGACACTATCACTCTGGGATCAACAATAGCTTGTGCCATGGAACTTTACGAGATGGGAGTCCTCTCACGAGATCAGACTGGCTGGGATCTTCGCTTCGGCAATGCGGAAGCCATGGTTCGCCTTACCGAGGATACGGCATATCGGCGAGGGTTTGGAGACGAAATAGCAGAAGGGTCATGGAGGCTTGCTGAAAAATATGGACATCCAGAACTTTCCATGACTGTAAAAAAGCAAGAGATGCCAGCATACGACCCCCGCGCTCTTCAAGGAATGGGCTTAGAGTACGCCACTTCTAATCGAGGCGGCTGTCACGTTCGAGGCTATCTGACATCCCCGGAAATTCTCGGCGCTCCCGAAAAAATAGACCCTGAAGAAACAGAGAACAAACCCGTATGGTTGAAAGCTTTTCAAGATCTCACAGCAGCTCTGGATTCTTCTGGCATGTGCCTTTTTACTACCTTCGCCCTTGGTGCCGGAGATATAGCCCCTCAACTCGCCGCCGTGACTGGCGTAGATTACACGGAAGAAACCTTTATGAAAGCCGGCGAAAGGATCTGGAACCTCGAGCGAATTTTCAATTTGAAGGCAGGCCTTTCCGAAACAGACGATACTCTTCCACCGCGGCTCCTCTATGATCCTATCCCTGAAGGTCCCATGAAAGGGCGCGTCAATCGTCTTCATGAAATGCTCCCACTCTACTATGAAACAAGAGGCTGGGACGAAAACGGGGTCCCTACAGAGGGGAAAGTCAAAGAGCTTGGCCTAGCAAGATATCTGTAGAGCACTTGTGATTCACGGAGGGGCCTTCGGGCCCCTTTTTTCATTTCCTAAATTACCGTACAATGTATTTGAGTATATGCGAAACTATAAGAAAGTAGGGGTTCGCCATGAAAATTTTGTTCATAGCTCCATCCGCCAGGAGGATGTGGGAAACGATACTACTACTCTTTCTCTCCATTTTTCTTTTCGTCGGAAAAGGATGGGCTCTGCCATCTGCCCTTCCAGACTTGGATGGATGGACAAGCGGTTCTCTTTTTTCGAAAGAACTAGTAGATTCTTCTAAGAGTCATGGCATATGGCTTCAGCGGACATACCTTGCTCCCGGCGGGAGACGTTTGGAAATAAATCTTCTCTCCGGCCCTGGCGCAGGAGACCTTTACATACCGCAAAAAGACGTTGAAAAAGATGATCGCCCTCTTGGATTCGGCGCCACATATCGCACTCTCACTGTGGGGAAATACAGGGCATTGCTTGAAGTCTATCCACATGTAGGGCCCGCTCTTTCCGTGCAGCTTCCTCAGCAAACCACATTGAACCTTGAAAGTAAAAATCTCACAGAGGCGGAGCTTTTAGATATTGCTCAACATATCATCTCAGAAATAGAGAACGATTTATAAAGCCACCATACATGTTCACAATTCAAAAACAGTGGATTTTTTCTGCATGAAAAAGCCCCCGACAGCTTCTGCCAGGGGCTTTACCTTTGTCTTTCAATGCACGCTTGTGTAAAGAAAACTTTATTCTCTCTTCTATGCGCCTACTCCGTTACCACTACTCTTCTACCCACTTTTTCTCCAGTTCATCAAGGGCACCAGACTCTTTGAGATCTGCGAGGACCTTGTTGACAGCCTCTGCAAACGTCGGATCGTCTTTCCGCATGGCAAGAGCCATACCTTTATCGATTCGAAGCTGCATAACAACTTTAAGCTTCCCTATAAAATCTTTATTCTCTTTTAAATTTTCCTTCGTCACTGTTCCGTCTATAACTGCGAAATCGGCCCGCCCAAGAAGAACTTCACGAAAAGCATCGTCAGTCTTAGAGAATCTCTTGACTTCTTTCAAATCAAGCTTCGATACGTATTCATCCTGGATAGTCCCCATCTGAACCGTAGCTATCTTCCCTAAAAGGTCTTCTTCTTTAGTGATGTTTTCAACTTCTGTCTTCACTGTTACAGCGGAAGGGGTAATATAATAAACATCGGAAAAAGCCACTCTTTTAGCTCGCTCCGGCGTAGCGCTCATCCCGGCAGCTATAATGTCGATCTTCTTTGTCAAAAGAGAGGGAATAAGAGAATCGAAAGAAGCGTCAACTATCTTTACTTCTTTTCCCAATTTCTCTGCGATCATATTGATCAGATCAATATCAAAGCCAACAACCTCGTTCTGAACATTGCGGAACTCGAAGGGCCGGAATGTGGACTCTGTCCCCACAACTATTACATCTTTATCCAATACAGACTCAGCCATAGCACCTGAAGTTCCCACAAAAAGCAACAGCAGCGAAAGACACATTACAAACCATTTTTTCATTATTATTGATCCTCCTCTTTTAAACACTAGTTCCATGAAATAAAAAATAGTAACCAATGTTCATTACTGGATCATTATAAAGATATGGAGGAAGATGTCAAGAAAAAAAGAGAGGGGAAATGTTTAGCTCCCTAAAAGTTGGCACACAACACAATGTTGGGGGCGTATTTCATATCCCTCTCTTTTCCCTTTTCTTTAAACAAGCCGAAAAACTATTCTTCTGGCTCGAACATATCCTTCCCTACAGCACAAACGGGACACACCCAATCTTCAGGAAGATCTTCGAAAGCTGTTCCCGGTTCAATTCCGCCATCAGGGTCTCCCTCTGCAGGGTCATACACATACCCACATACTGTGCAGACATATTTTTCCATATGGTCCCCCTCCTTAAAAATGGAGTTTCAGAATTCACGTTCATTATATCTATGGCCTTATTAAAAAAGCAACTTGGAATAAGTCCATCCCTCCCCAAACTCCATTCTTTTCGAACTAAAGAACTGCTAATTCTTGCTGAAGATCGCCAGATATCCGCTCTGCTCCTGTTTCTGTAATAAGGTAATCGTCTTCAATACGCATACCGCCAACGCCAGGGAAGTAGACGCCAGGCTCTACTGTTACCACATCGCCAACCTGAAGAATATCATGAGAGAGAGGAGATAGCCTTGGATTTTCATGAATTTCAAGGCCAAGAGCATGGCCGAGGCCATGAGAGAATTGCTCCCCATACCCCTCTTCGACAATAATTCGACGTGCGATAGCATCAATATCTCGTCCACTCACGCCAGGTTTCAAGGCCAGTGCAGCTTCTCTGTGAGCTCGAAGCAATAGGCTCTCGATTTCTCTGGCCTTCTCATTGGGAGCTCCCAAACAAAAGTTCCTTGTAATGTCAGAAAGATACCCGTTCACCATGGCTCCAAAATCTACAGTCACCCAATCCCCGCTCTGAAAGGCCTTGTCGGTAGGTGCTCCATGGGGCAATGCGCTACGAGCGCCAGAAGCCACTATAAAGTTATGGTTCCCCCACCCGCCCTCTGCTCCAAGTTTCTTAACTGTATATTCAAGAAGGGCCTCGAACTCTTTTTCTGTCATGCCCAAAGACACGTGCCCCAAAACCTCCCGATATGCATCGCTGGCAATCTGTCCAGCCTTTCGAATAGAGTCTACCTCTGAGGAATCTTTTGTTCTGCGTAGAAGAGGCAGGATAGAGGAGGTATCATACCACTCTACAAGAGACATAATAGCGCTCATTTTCTCAAAATTTCTAATGGAGACTATATCTTTTTCCACACCGATTCGATGACATTTTTGATCCTTTAAAAGCTCACATACAGCTTCAAGCATCGTGCGAGATCCCTGCGTCACTAAAGTATAGGGTGACTGTTCCGAAGCCTGAGAAAGATAGCGCCCGTCAGTAATGAGGAATGCGTCCTTTTCAGTTACCACCACCCCGGAACTGCTTCCCCTGAAGCCAGAAATGTAATAGACACTCTGCCAGTTGGCTCCTTCAGAAACCATCAAAACAACGGCATCAAGCCCCATAGAGTTCATCTGTTGTCGTAAACGCTCTGTCCTATTGAGAACATTGTCCGTTATCACGAAATCCCTCCTATTTATAAATCCAGCAGCCGCCAAAGTTCCTCTGTGGTGTCGA
The DNA here is from genome assembly GCF_002400205.1 of Aminobacterium sp. UBA4834. NCBI lineage: Bacteria > Thermotogati > Synergistota > Synergistia > Synergistales > Aminobacteriaceae > Aminobacterium > Aminobacterium sp. UBA4834. The sequence continues at coordinate 325,253 of NZ_DHFC01000018.1, forward strand.
AACGACAATTTCCAGGCCCTTCTACTACGGTGCCTATAAAGGCTGATGGAATATTCCGTTTTTCAAATCGCTTCAAAGCCGTAGATATATGCTCTTCTGGAACAACCACTACAAGAACACCAGAAGATATGAGATGAAAAATATCGAACTGAAGAGTTTTGTGTACTTTTCGGGTAAGAGGGTGCACCAGTATCGCCTCTGCCTGAAGTTCCAGCCCCAGACCACTTAAACGGCAAATTTCTGCAAGCCCTCCGAAAAGACCTCCTTCTGTAGGGTCGTGCATAAAGCGGGCCAAATCACGGACTGTCTGTGCATCCTCAAGAATAGAAACAGATGAGAGCCATGAAGCTACTGTCTCTATCTCTGAAGTTGAAAGCACTCTCTGTAACAGATCTGGTCTGTCATGGGCAAGAATAGACATGCCTTCAAGGCCCGCATGTTTCGTCATAATAACCCCATCTCCAGGACGAATATCTGTAGCACGGTAAAGATATGAGGTTGGACCTAGCATTGTTCCTACTATTACAGGTTTTTTATAGCGGTCGGTAAACTCCGTATGTCCGCCTATAACCGCAATCCCCAACTCCTTACATGCCGTATCTATTTCTTCCATTACCGACGTCGCAAAAGGGAGTCCCATCTCTACCGGTATAATGAGAGTAACAATAAAATAGGCCGGATCCCCTCCCTTACATGCTATATCATTAGCATTGATATGAACCAGGAACGTCCCGGCCCCTGTCGTAGCTCCCACTATAGGATCAGACGCCACTGCCAGTAATTTCCCTTCCGGGAAACGGATGAGGGAGGCATCTTCTCCTATGCCAGGACCCACGAGAACGTCGGGGCGAAAGGCTCCGGAGTATTGCAATATGTGGCGTTCGAGAATATCTGGAGGAAGCTTGCCCACTGATAATGGCTTGCCTTCACTCTCCATGGAGGTCATCTCCCTTCCTTTCGCAAGCTATAGAGACACCCACAATAGGATTGCCTATAAAGCCTCATGGCTCGACTTGCTTGAACTGACCGAACAAAGCCGTTATTTTTTCTCCACACGCGATGAAGCCAAGTTAAACCGTAACGTCTGGCCACACCTTCACCAATGTTATTAATTCGTATTGGATCTTTATGAGGACTGATGGTCAAGGTGGTACAGAGAAAAGAACACTTATTCTGCAAAGCAGCCTGAGCCGCGCCCAGAAGCTGAAGGGTAAAACAGAGAGCACAACGATACCCTCCCTCTGGCTCATGAGCTAATAAAGCTCCTTTACGAAACCATTCTTCCGGATTGTATTCCTCTATAACTACAGGGCAAAAAAGCAGAGAGGCAAGGCGTTCCACAGCCACTCTGCGCTGGATATATTCCTCTACAGGATGGATATTATGGCCATAAAAGTATCCTGTAACATCATACCCTTCTTCTGCCAACGCAGGCCAGGGGATGGTCGCATCAGGAGCACAACAAATATGAAGCAATACCTTCTTTTTTTCCAGATTCATTATTTTTTAGAAAGAACCTCTTCAACTCTACTCGCAATGGATGTGCTGTTTAAACCCATATGGTTGAATACGTCGTCAGACTTCCCTGAATCTCCGTATCGCCAAACTCCAAGAGGCAGGAAAGAAGCGAAGAGATGCTCCTGAGCCATGGCGAAAGCGGTAGCAGCTCCGAGACCACTTTGATAGTGATGGTCCTCTGCCGTTATCACAGCACCTGTAGAACATGCCTCTTTAAGAGCTTCCGTATCTATATGAAGAGGGCAGGACACTGAGAAAATCTTTACCGTAATGCCCTTTTCCCTTAAAATGTTCCACGCTTCCAGAGCTCGCCATGTCATTGCCCCTAAAGCAAAGATAGCCCCATCTTTCCCATCTCTTATTTTTACAGCCTTCCCATATTCAAAAGAATAATTTCCCGCAAAAATTGGAAGTCCTTCCTCATCAACAAGAGTGGGGAGCTTGCTCCGCCCCATGGCAAGACACACGTTACCAGGCTCTGTAAAGGCCCAGCGAGTAGCACGGTCTGTTTGGTTGGGATCAGCTGGTACTACAAGTTTCCAACCGAACATGTTGCGCAACAGTCCAATATAATCAATAGCCTGATGGGTCATTCCATCTTCTCCCACATCAAGACCTACATGAGTGAGGGCCAACTTCAACCCAGTCTTATTAATATCGTTGAGACGCTGCTGATTGTAAACTTCGCTGAGTCCGAAAACTCCAAAATCCGCCCAAAGGCTCGAAACCCCCGCTACAGAGGCTGCCCCTGCCATAGTAGCTGTACCATGTTCCTGAATGCCAGCCTGTATAAACCAATGAGGGCATGCCTTAGCAAATCCATCAGTTTTCACCGATCCCGCAAGGTCACAATCGAAGACAAGAAGAGGTGTTCCTTCCTTCTTCTCATAGTTTCTAGCTCCGATATCAGCGAGGGCATGTCCAAAAGCTGACCGGTTATCTGTCTTTTCTGTGGAGGGATAGGTTCGAGGCTCACCTACACATAGAGTTGACTGGGCTGGCGGTACCTCTCGCCCGAGAGGGAGAGGGTTTCCGCGTCGGGGGCGGACTTCTTCAATAAAATGAGGATCCCCTCCGAGCTCTGCAACCGCCTGACGGTACTGTTCCAGATTTGGAGCTTTTCCATGATAATCTGGTATGCCCTCCATAAAAGAAACGCCCTTCCCCATAAGCGTATGACATATGATGACTGTAGGAACCCCGTCAGAGGCTCCATCTCGAAGAGCTGTGTAAAGCTCTGTAAAGGAATGTCCATCACACTCGAGAACCCCCCAGCCATCGGCCTCCCAAAGAGCCCGAACATCAGCCGGCATAACATTTTCTGTACGTCCCGATATCTGAATATGGTTGTAATCTATCAGGGCTGTGATATTGGAGAGCCCCTCCTTTACCGCTACACGCCTTGCCTCTGCGATCTGTCCCTTCGTCTGTTCTCCATCGCCAAGAAGGACAAAGACTCGACCGTTATGCTGGCGTGCTTTTTGAGCTAAAGCAAAGCCCACGCCAGCAGCTAATCCCTGCCCGAGGTTGCCACTTCCCCAATCAATGCCTGGTACTTCACGCTCTACATGGCCCTGGAAAGGGCTGGCACAAAGACGGAAATTAGCCGCAGCGTCCAGGGGATCGAAAAAACCCCAAGCCGCCAAAGCAGAATATGCTCCAGGCGATGTATGTCCATGGCTTACTACAACATAATCGCGATCTACGTTGTTACAATTTTCGGGGGTAAGATTTGCAACACCATACGTCATGAGATACATATCCATACTGGAAAGGGACCCTGCCGGATGGCCACTTCCTGCCAAAGCAACCATAGTTAAAACGTTGATTCTCGCTTGTCGAGCCATCTCTTCAAGAGATGTAATATCCTTGCAAGATAGAGTTTCTACAGAAAACCCGCGCAGGGAGGGTTGGTAATTTATCATAGATAAAGAAGCCTCCTTCATAAATATAACTTCGTTTGATTATAACTATTTTTTTACATCAATGGTACCAGCAATACAAAAAAGGCTGGAATTTATAAAATGCACCCCAAAAGCAGGACAGAAAATCCAGCATTTGGAGGTGCACTTCATTGACATCCAGCCTTCTCAATAAATCTCTTTTTTAAAACAAATCTTCTAAAGAAAAGTTGCTTCACCTTTCCACTGAGATTTCTTCTATTTTTACACTTTCAAGATCAGGCATTATATACCCGAGGAACTCGTTTAAGGAACATAATTGGAACTTCGTAGTTAATAGTATTTCGCGCGCAAGCTATCTCCTCTGGCGTAATGACCTCGTTTCCTTGACGTCCGATAAGCACTACTTCGTCTCCCACTTTTACATCGTCTATACCTGTAACATCAATCATCATCTGGTCCATACAGATATTTCCTACAATAGGCACCTTTTTAGCATGTATAAGAGCAGGTACTTTCATGGACAAAGCCCTTGAGTAGCCATCAGCGTACCCTATTGGCAATACGGCTATTTTTTCTCTTCCGCGAGTCATATAGCGAAGCCCGTACCCAATTCCACTATGCGAAGGAACCTCTCGAACTAAGGCAACTGATGTCTTGACCTCAAAAGTCGGCTTGAGATCAATAGGGCGAACGCACTCCTCTGAAGGCCACATTCCATAAAGAATGACTCCCGGCCTCACAGCATCCAAATATTTCTCAGGAGAATGAAGGATGCCCGCACTATTGCAAACATGGCGAAGGGGTATTCTAACTCCTCTATTTTCAAATAAATGGTAGACTTTCATATATTGAGAGAATTGAAACTCTGTGAAATCCAACCTTTTTTCATCTGCTGTAGCAAAGTGGGTAAAAAGCCCTTCTATTTTAATGCCAGGCAGTCTAATAATTTCATCAATTACTTCTTGCATTTCTTCTGGGAAAAAACCAATCCGCCCCATCCCTGTATCAATTTTTAAATGAAGCAATGCCGTTTTCCCCTGATTCACAGCTTCCTGACTCATAGCTTTAGCAAAATTCATGTCGGTACAGGCTGCTGCTATATCGTAATGCACATATTCTTTAGCTGCATAATAAGGAGAAGGGCCTAAAACAAGCACAGGATCGTTAATCCCTGCTTCTCGAAGTTCTATAGCCTCGTCGGGAGTAGCTACAGCAAATCGTTGACATCCAGCTTCTATAAGTGCCTTTGAGACTTTTATAGCACCATGTCCATACGCATCAGCTTTTACAACTGCAAAAATCTGAGGTCTCGTCCCTATGTGTTTTCGAATGGCTTTAAAGTTGGCCTGAATATTGGCGAGATTAACCTCCATACATGTTAAACGAAGAGACATCGCCATTACCCCCATTTTTAAAAGAACCTTTCCTTCTTGAAAAGAGAGCAGGAACCATACTTCGCTCCTGCTCTCTTTTATTTATCACGATTTTAGAGAAATACAAATAAAAATTATTGTAATTCCCCAGATTCTCTCTTTGCATCAAAATCTTTAACAAGTCGACGAAGTTCATTGGAAAGCAACAGCAATGCAATAAGGTTAGGAGCAGCCATAAGGCCATTGAGAGTATCGGAGAGGTCCCAAAGGTTCGTAAGGAAGGATGAGGCATCACCAAGGAGGGTTCCACCAGAAGCGCCGAGAATTATAAAAATGATCCAGAGTCCCTTCATTACGGGAATAATTTTAGGTCCAAAAATGTATTCAGCTGCTGTTTCGCCATACCAGTACCATCCCAAGATCGTTGAAAAGGCAAAAAGAGCTAAGCCGATAGAAAGAATTACAGTTCCTGTACCGCCAAGAACCGACTGAAAGGCTGAAAGAGTCAACTGGGCACCAGACAATTCTGGCTGCCCTGTAAGAACACCGCTGGTTAAAATGGAGAGAGCTGTAAGAGAGCAAATAACGATAGTATCGGTAAAAACTTCGAAGAGACCATACATACCCTGACGTACAGGATGGTCCACAATGGCTGTGGCGTGAACCATGGGAGCAGATCCCAAACCAGCTTCATTGGAGAAGACACCACGAGCAATACCTTTTGTGAGCGCTAGTTTAACCGTCCATCCTGCTACAGCACCAGGCATAGCCATTGGATCGCTAAATGCGTATTTGACTGCGTTGTTTATCGCGGCAGGTACACCGGCCATGTTAACTGAAATAACAATTACACCGCCTATGATATAGAAAATCGCCATAAAAGGAACGAGATATGTGGTTACGTCAGAAATTCGTTTGAGTCCACCTACAATAACGAGGGCGGTAAGAATAGCTACAATAATTCCAGTCCAAAAGTGAGGAATACCAAAACCAAGATAGAATCCTTCTGCCGTAGAGTTCGCCTGAACTGCACAACCAATACCAAAAGAGGCAAGGAAAGCAAAAAGAGCAAAGAGCCATGCTAACCACTTCTGGCCGGCACCTTTATCCAAAATGTACATGGTGCCACCGCGCCAGTTGCCAATAGAATCTTTTTCTCTGAACCGAACCGCCAGGGTAACTTCACACATTTTAGTGGTCATTCCAAAAACAGCCGAGATAAGCATCCAGAAGAGAGCTCCAGGACCACCAAGGTGAAGAGCCGTAGCTACTCCAGCAATATTTCCAGTTCCTACTGTAGCAGCCAAAGCTGTAGAAAGAGCCGCAAAGGAAGAAATAGCCCCTTCCCCTTCTTTTTTCTTCCCTAAATTGCCAAAAACCTCACGAAACATGAGAACAAAATACCGAACTTGAGGAAAGCCAAGAATAAGAGTTAAATATATACCCGTGCCTACCAACAGAGCCAACATCCACGGTCCCCATACTATTCCATTCAATACCCCATTTAACTTCATTACAGCTTCCATTGATGCAATTCCCCCTTTCGTTATGAGAATTGGAACATATGTACTCCTGCGCTCCTGCGCTCAGTCCCCTCATGTCCAATTCCCTCAGTACACGCCGTTTAGTGCAACAAACAAAGAGCGGGAATCCAGTTTATTCTGAAGCTTCTATCACCTCCTACTTGTTGTTAGATTTAAAACAATCTAAAAACTGTAAAAATTATATCACTTTTGACAAACAAAAAAAGCGGGAAAACATTAAAATGTTTCCCGCTCAGCGTTTATTCGTTATTGATAGCTAATTTCTAAATTTTATCGTTTTTTAGAGATATCCGTTAGCTTTCAATATTTCCTTCGCTTTCTCAGTATATTTTGCTGGAAGCTTCACCACTGGCCCTGTGCATCCCATGGCAGATTCAGCATATATTTTCTCTTTCCAAAGAGCCCGTACCGCATCTTCTATGGAAAGGACATCTATTCCATGAATCTCATCATCAGTAGGCTCTGCTGGGGGAGGGGTCACTGTCTCTTCTGCTGCGGCTGGTTTAGGTTGAAGAGCTGCAATTATATCGCCAAGCCCAGCCTGTTTGGCCCGTGCCATTTCATCTGCAACAAGGGCAGGAAGTTTCCCTCGAACAGCTGCTGCATTGAAAGCCAAGGCGTTGGCAATTACAGGAGCACCAGAAGCCCTGGAGATAATGGAGATCACGTGGGGCCAGCCTTCCCCGGCGGAAGGACCATATCCCCAACCAAGCGCCTCATAGGAACCGCCAGTATTGAAAGAAGAGAAGACCTTCATCAATACATTACCCGTCAATGTATCTGTAACACATACATCTACAGCTCCCGCTAAAATATCGTTTCCTCGAAGGACAGAACCGCCATCTTTACGGATACTCGTACCAAAGGTAATATCATATCCCTTTTCCTTGAGCTGGCTTAACGCTCTGAAAACAAGCTGAGCTCCCTCTACGTTCAGAATACCCACAGTGGGATTTTTCTTCCCTATAGATTTAGCCACAGCAATACCATAGATGGCGTTTCTAACCATTGCTTCCACACGATGAATGGCCGAAGTTCCTGTTGAAGAGGCAATGATCATGTCTTTTCCTTTCGCAGGCGTTACTACACGACCGATAGTTGTAACTCCCATGGGGAAAGGATAATGCATGGCAACAGCTCCCTGAATCGTTCCCTCTTTCAGAGCTTTTTCCATGGCTTCAGATACATCGGCCTCACATGCTTCGGTCTCAATCCAATCTAGAGTTTCGTACCCCTCGACTTTAGGGCCTATCATTACTACTTTTACGCCAGGGTATTGGTTCTGAGCCAGAAGGCCGGCACATGCCAGCTCTTCTGAACCATGCTCACTGCCCATAGCCATAAGACCGACAGGAATACAAGGCCCTCCGCTTCTTGCTGTTTCTATAATCTCGGAGAGGGCTTCTCCAACTAGATGCCTAATTTCACTCATTCCGGTCACCTCGCTCCTACTACTGGAGCTTTTCCGTGATCTCGGACAGAACCTCGAGAATCAACTCTTTTACATCTTCCTTGCTCACGGCAGCTCCGGGTCCACCGCTGCTCGGCTCTATTAAGAAAGAAGCTCCATCAGACAAGTTGGTGAGACGGGCCAAAAATAGGCTTCCCTTGCCGATGATCATAGCTCGCTTCATAGTTCCAGCCTTAATAGCCTCACAAGCAGGGCCTACGAAAGGAACACCTGAAGGAATATGTCCCTGAGTATGGGCATATCCTATAAGGCCTCTCTCCTTAACAAAATCCATCATTTTCGCTTTTTCTACAGACTTCTTCATGACTCCCAGTGCTGCAATCATCTTCGTACTGGCCAATGGCACATCTCCAGCACCAGCAGGCAACGTAATTTCAGGAATATGAAGTTCAGCTGCATATTTGTCTACATCGCTGAAAGAAAGTCCCACTTTCTGAAGGGGTTCATAGACAAGAGCTGACGTTACAGCCTGGGGAGAAGCACCAGAACCAACAGAGTGCTTACCCACTGCGTCAAGACGCATTACGGGGAGAGTGCCATCATCGGGAACAAGCATAACAGCAAGGTTTCCAAGGCAATCCTCCAACGCAGGCATTTCCTTCTTAACGTGGTCACGGCTATTCATATAGAGTTTCGGAATAGCTCCACCGGCCAAAACAACACAGTTTTTCCGCAGACCGGAAGCAACCTGAGATGCTGCCGCAAGCATGGCATTCACGGGACCAGCACAGAATCCTCGAACGTCACAGCCACTCGCATTGACACAGCCAGCAATTTCAGCAACAGCTTTAGCAAAGTTACCGCCACCACGCTGGTTCATATCGCCAGCAGCTTCTTCTGAGCACTCGATTACAAAATCAATCTCTTCAGGAGCTACGTCGGCATTCTTCAACATATGAAGAAGGGCAAGAACGCCGCCTGCTTTACAGGCAATATTCTCAAGCAAAACGTAGGGGAAGAGGCACTCGTCTACTTCATGGCCACTGCGAGCACATCCCACTACTTCGTTGTTGAAGTAAAGGGGCAAAGCCTTATGTTCTGCAACTTCCTTTTCAATTTCTTCTTTATCATGGCCTGCTTCAAGTCTGGCCAACACATGATCGTTGATTACAGGATCCTGAGCCAGCTTTTCCTTTACAGAAGAAGCAAACCCTTTTTCAAGCCAAACAATATCAAAAACATCACATATATCGATGAGCCCAAGGAATTCATCTTCGGGCATAATTTCTCCGTATTTTCCATAGCGGCTTGAGCCTTCCAAACGGTTTTCATACCATGGCTGAGCTTTCGTTTCATATTCTTCAAGGGAAATGCCGCCAATATACGCCTGGTTAGGAGCGTAATCTCTAGCTTCCTCATAAGACTGCATATGCTTCGGCAGTCCTTTCAGGTACTCACTCTCTCCTTTATGATGATGCCTTTCTACATAAGGGGTATTCCCATAGTGCAAACCTAGCTCGGGGACATGGTTCAGGCAGTAAGCGTAACCCTTAATACCAACATTGGACATGGCTGCAAAAACCTCCTCATTAACATTCTCTCTGTCTTTGTTTTTCGTTATTTCTTGCTCTATACAATCTGCTTTCAGTCAAATAAAAGTAGAAGAGGGGGCCCAGGAACTTCCCTGGGCCCTCTCTTCGAAGCAACTAGTCTGTAAAGACCGTCTGATCCTCGATTTCTGTCTGAAGAGCCTTCAGAGCCTTCTCTACCAAACGCCGGCGAAGAGCCTTCTCTTCCGCAAACGGCTTGGTGGGATCACCAAGTGGGTGAGGAATAGCGATGGCTGGAACGATTCTGTTAGCACCTACTGTAAGGGAAATAGGAACAATTGTGCAGATATGAACTACCGGGAAACCTGCTCTTTCTATTTCTTTTACCATCGTTGCACCGCAACGAGTACAGGTTCCTCAGGTAGATGTGAGGATCACCGCATCGACGCCGTCTTTTTTAAGTTTCTGGGCAATCTCGGCACCGAAACGCTTGGCGCTGGCAACAGCAGTTCCGTTACCAACGGTGGTGTAAAACTTATTGTGGAGTTTTTTAAAGACTCCTTCTTTTTCCATCTCTCTCAAAACGTCAACCGGAAGAACACGGTCAGCGTCTGCATCGGCATAGGTTGCATCATATCCGCCGTGAGCTGTGCAATAGCTGTCGGCAGTCAGATCATTTACGCCGGTGATGTCATATTCGCCGTACTTGCTTGCACTGGAAGCCTCGATGTGATCGGGGTTCCCTTTGGGGCAAATACCGCCGGATGTGACAACGGCTATTGTTGCATTTTTAAGATCTTTAACAGCTGCATGGGGTGGAACGCGGTCAAAGACAGGCATAGGATACTCAGTGGTAAAAGGTTTCCCATGAAGCTTTGACACAAACATATCCACAGCTCTCTCAGCTGCCAATTTATCGTAAAACTTGTTTACACGAACTCCGCGCTCAATGTACCCTTCCTCGGAAGGCAAACCAATCTTCTCACCCTTAAGCTGCTTAAGGATAAGAGCAGCCATTGCCGGAACAGCTTTACCCATACCTCTGGCACTATCAGCTGCTTCAACAATGAAGAGGTTCTTTCTGTACATCTCTACACCCGGGTTCTCTGGGTACATAGCAGAAACTACAGGAATACCAAGCTCCTTCGATACGGCGGAGCAAATGGCGCCACATGCTGTACCATAACGACCAGCATTAAATGCAGGACCAGCTACAAATGCATCAGCCTTGCATTTTTTCACCATATCAAGGATCGTTTTTGTTGCTTCTTCCATATTGGAAGCAAAATATGTATCTCCGCAGATAACGGTGGCTACAATCTCGGCTTCTCCTTTGAAAGCAGCCTTCAGGGCCATACCAGGACCAACTACTTCTTCACGAAGTTCGGGTTTGTAATCAGCCTTGTCCTCACCGCCAATACCAGCGAAGAACTGGTTTATATAATGAACGACACGGTAAGTCATATGTCCCCCTCCTTTCTTTTAAGGATTACAGCGTATATTTGCTGTACTCTTCTCGCATAGATTTCACAGCAGCGGAAAGGGCCTCAGGATCAAGAACCATTTCCATCATGCTAATCTGCTCTTCCCAGGCAGCCTGATCGGCTTCCTCACGAATTTCTGGCTCGAATACATGATATACTGCGAGTCCCAACGGAACTCCAGCCAAAGGACCTGCATACGTCGGATCTCCGTTCGTTACGGTCTCTGCGTAAATCTCGGCACCTTCCGCATCGGAAGAACCAAGAATGACCACAACGTTTTCGGCACCGAACTTCTCAGCAGCATCTTTAATGCGCTGCTGATTCTGCAAGTCCATGGCACCTGCAGCCGTTCAGACGAAACACTCGGTCACTGAGAATACGACCTCAGCGCCGCTATCTTTGAAGCATGCCTCCATGGCAGGTCCGGGAACGCCATCGCGCTCGCCGAGGAAAAGAACTTTCTTACCAGCCAACTTACCCATGCTTCGCACCTCCTTCTTATATTTCTTTTTTTAATTATTCAAATAAGAATAGATTTCCTACACGAACTAGATGGTATAAGCGCCAAGTTTAGTGTAACCAAGCTCGCTTGTAGCACCCAAAATCGCCTGAAGTTCGACGGTGATAGTGCCATCTTCAGCGAGAGAACCCTGCCAACCGCCAGCAATGATATTGGCTTCTTCGGGATGGCCGATAACCTTTTTCATTGGGGGCAGCACAATGACTTCATTGGCATTTCCTGCGGTAACACAGGCATCTGCCTCTTTGCAGGAGTCGGCAAGAGACTGGCTTGCGCCATCCTGGCCCGCATACTCGTCGGTAAGAAGAGTTGTTTTAATGCCAGATTGCTCAGCCTTCCAGCAGTTCATGATAAGGTCAGCGTCGGGGTTACCGAACCCTTCTTCGGAAATAAGAATGCCGTCTACGCCAAGAGTCTTGGCAAGATTAATTGCATAGGAAGAGCTACGTTTCTTATCTCCAAGGGTTACGTTTTCGTTGGTAATGATGCAACCGATAAAGTTGAAGTCCTTACCATGACGATCAAACATAGCCTTGATCACAGGGTTATTCAGATGGGCGTAAGTATTGTTCTTATCACAGGCAGAAACACAGTTTCCTGAAATAATAGCACCATCAAAAACTTCAGTAGGGTTAATGAACGTCGGCAGGATTTTTTTAGCATCAACACCGTACACATAGGTATCGTGCAGAAGTCCCTGAGACTGAAGCATATAGAGGTACGCAACTTTGGGCAGCTCGGGGTAGGCCTTCATAGCTTCATTGAAAGAAGGAAGTTCAAAGGCTTCTACTTCATCGGCCTTCACATCTTTGCAGGACTGAGCCAAATAGGCAGCGGCCTTAAGGCCAGCCAAACGGCAAGCAGCCTCGTGATCGTGTTTCTCAAGCCCTTCAACAGGGTCAAGAACAAGAACTACGTTATTTGTTTTCGAATATGGAGTATAGTCTGCTCCAGGACCCATCATATCGATGATACCTTCCTGGAAGCGAACAATTTTCCCTGTGGTGACGACAGCTGCACCGTTCAGGACAAGGGTTTTTCCCTCTCCTACTGTGTCCACGTCACCGATAAATCCGGGAAACACTTCATTTTTGCCCTCAAGTTTGCATCTGGGCTGAACTACATCCTTCACTGGAAGAATGCGAACGCTTTCGCCGGGCATAGCAAGATCGACATCAATTTTGACAAGACGTTCATCATCAGAAAGCTTAGCTATAAGCTCTTCCTTATTAACATAGAGAACGCCGTCTTTTACTGTCGTCTTATCGCCCCAAGCGACTTTATTAACCTTGACGTTATGGAGTTCTAACTTCAAAAGACTCCCCCCCCTTTTCACGGATTCTCCTACAACAATTTTTCTACATTCTCTTTGATTGCCTCAAGAGTTACATCGGCACCGCTAATCCGCGCCACTTCCTTCCCTTCTTTCCAGAAGAGAAACGTAGGCAACCCCATCACTCTATTATTGATGGCTACGCGACGATTCTGAGAAACGTCGACGGAACAGAATTTTACTTTTCCTTCGTACTCCTCCGCCATCTTATGCACGTTAGGAAGAAGGGCCATACAGGGGCCACACTTGGGTCCCCAGAAGTCGACCAGCACCGGAAGGCTGCTCTCCTTCACTTCTGCATCAAAGTTTTCTTTGGTTAGCTCAACCATTGCCATAAACTTCACCTCCCTTCAAAAAAACGTAGGCATAGAGCCCCTACCACGACAACACAAACCCCATTTATCCCTGTTTATTCCCCAACAGAGATAATCATTGAGTACTTTTCAAGACTTTCTTTTAAAAGTTCCCGGTCTATGCAAGAATAATCTTCGAGCATTTCATCGGACAAAGAAGAAACGAGCATAAGCCTGTCTAAACAAGATCGATAAACTGAAAGAGCATTCTCAATCAAATTCAAAGAATATGCATCAATAGGAAACTTTTCCATTTCTTTCACGGGCGATTGTATAACTATAGAACGGAAAGGGTGCTGATAAGGACGCAGATTACCATATAAGGGATGAGTCAACAGAGCCCATCCTTGATGAACGTAATCTCGAACACGAACCAGAACATCAAATGAAGAACCTTTCACAAACTCAAGATCAGGAACGTTCTTCTTAAAACCTGCATTATTGGAAACGAGGAGCTTGCGACTCATATACTTCGTGCCTCCTATATAAATATAGGTGGGAAATTCTCTGTCGCATAGCCCCAAATCTATCGAAAAGTAAGGGCGGCTAATCATTCCAGAGCCCCGTCCAGCCACAATCCTTGAGCCTGAGAGTTTCCGTCTCTGAGCGACCAAGCCCAAAAACATTGCCCCTTCGGCGCCCCTCTACCTCTAGAGTAAAAAGGTCTCTCTTGTAGCTTTCATCCGGTAATCCGTTACGATTTTACACTATATAAAATGATAGTCAAGGGACTTGTGAAAAGCAAAACTTTTCTCATATTTGCTAAAGTATACATAAGGTAGGGGAATTCCCCTACCTTATTATAACTGCACAAATTCACTTTTTCTCTATCAATTGGAGCAATTACTTCTCCCCATTACCACCTCAGCCCCTGCCAGAAAATAATAGCAATAGCGATAGGAGCTATTGTACGACAAACCCATATCCAAGCTTCCATAATACTAAAATGATAGGTCCCATCGTTGCTAACTTCTTTTCTCGCCCCCTCCGTCCAAATCCATCCCACAAAGAGCGCGATAAAGAGACCGCCAAGGGGCAATAAAATATTAGAGGCAAGAAAATCCGCCGCATCAAGAAAATCTTTCCCTGCTATCTTCAAATTCCCCGTGAGTGAATAAGCTGACGGAATTCCCAGAAGGAATATGGTTAATCCCATAAGCCAAGCCGCCTTCGGTCGTCCCCAGTTCATTTCATCAATAAAGTAGGCCGCAACTACTTCCAAAAGTGAGATGGCCGATGTAAGGGCCGCTATGAAAACAAGAATAAAGAAAAGAGATGACCATAGGGGACCTCCTGGCATCTTCGCGAAGACAGAAGGAAGAGTTACGAATGTCAGGCCCACTCCGGCTCCGGCTTCAACTCCAAAAGCAAAAGCAGCTGGGAATATAACAAGTCCCGACATCAAAGCTGCCATTGTATCGAGAAAACAAATCTGAAAAACAGCGCTGGGGATAGTAGCTTCTTTATTTAAATAACTTCCGTAGGTAACCATACATCCCATACCAAGAGAAAGCGAGAAAAAGGCCTGACCAAGCGCCGCAAGGAATGTATCTCTCGAAACCTTAGACAAATCTGGCTTTAAATAAAACTCCACTCCCTTGCCAGCCCCATCAAGGGTCAATGATCTGACAATCAAAACTAAGAGAATGACAAAAAGCGCCGGCATAAGAATTTTGCAGTATTTTTCAATACCTTCCCCTATCCCTCGATAAACAACCCAAATAGTAGCAAGCATAAAAAGAGCTTGATAAAGCACTACCTGGAAGGTATTTGAAACAAATCCGCCAAAAACGTCGCCTGCTTTTCCAGCAGCTCCAGCCTCCATGAGGCCTGTCCATGAACTTATAATATACTTAATAGTCCAACCACCGATAACTCCATAGTAAGAGAGAATAATAAACCCTGCTGCAACGCCCATCCATCCCACAATAGACCATGCCCCGCCTTTCAATTTCTTGAAGGATCCCACAGCATTGAGTTGGGCCCGGCGTCCTATAGCTATCTCCGCAAGCATTACTGAAAAGCCTATGATAAATACAATGGCAACATAAACTACGACAAAAGCTCCTCCTCCATTTTGTCCTGTAATGTAGGGGAATCTCCATATATTGCCCAGACCTATGGCTGATCCGGCGGCAGCTAAAATGAATCCTATTTTACTTCCCCACTGTTCTCTTTCTCCATTACTACTCATCTTCTGTAAAACCCCCCTTTACTTATTTTTACTCCAAAGCTCACTCCGTCATTCCATCACCCTCATGCGGTAACTCTCCCACCTCCTTCAAAGCCATGCACCGCAGAGCTCTGTAATAAAAAGATCAAGATTGACATTATTCAATCTTTACTTGAATGTATTGCAATTATACACCATGTATTTTGATTTTGTAGTTCTTCATTGAAAATCAAATGTAGTAAAAATGCTTTTTCACTATCCGTTGCAGGAAGGATAATATAGAGTAAAATGGCATGGGGAAAGGGGTGGTTGACAAGATGTGTCTGGCTGTTCCTCATCAGATAAAAACTCTTCTCGATGAACATCGGGCCATAGCTATGGCAGGATCTGTTCAGGTTGAAATACGAACGGATTTGTTAGAGTCTGTCGTAATAGGGGATACGGTGCTTGTGCATGCCGGTTTTGCCATAGAGAAATTGGAGCCTAACGAATCAGCAGAGTTACAAATTCTTTGGGATGAGATCTATCGCTATGCAGGCCAAGATCTTGAAGCCTAATATGAAATCTTCCCGCACGATAATAGAAGCTATTTCTCAAAGGGCTTCGGAACCGCTGACTTTCATGGAGGTTTGTGGAACTCATACTGTTTCCATTTTTCGTTCGGGGATCCGCTCTCTCCTCCCTCCAAATATCTCTCTTCTGTCAGGACCTGGGTGCCCAGTTTGCGTAACAGATCAGGGCGAAATTGATTGCGCTATAGATCTTCTTGATACTCCTAGTATTATGATCGCTACATATGGAGATATGCTTCGGGTCCCAGGAACTCACGGTTCCCTAGCAGGGAAAAAGAGCGAAGGTCGCGAGGTGCAAGTAGTCACCAGTGCAGCTCAAGCGCTAAACCTCGCAAAGGAACATCCTAAAAAAGAGGTTGTTTTTTTAGCTGTCGGTTTCGAAACAACAGCTCCTGCCACAGCTGCTACAATTCTGGAAGCAGCAAAGGAAAGGGTGCGGAACTTTTCTATTCTCTGTTTCCATAAAAAAACCCCGCCGGTATTAAAGCAACTTGTACAAGACCCCGTCTTACAGATTGATGGTTTTATCCTTCCTGGACATGTGAGCGTTATTCTGGGCCATTCCGGCTACAGATTTATATCAAAAGAGTATGGCATCCCCTGTGCTATTGCCGGCTTTGAACCTATGGATATTCTTTTAGCTATAGCGGATCTTACTTTTCAGAGGACATCTTGCACAGCGGCCCTCCACTCTTTATATCCCCGAGCAGTGAGACCCGAGGGGAACCTCAAAGCCCTGAACCTCCTTGATTCTGTGTTCCAATCATGCTCTGCATCCTGGAGAGGGCTGGGTGTCATCCCCCAGTCGGGGTATCAATTAAAAGACTCATATTCATTCTTTGACGCTATTCCCAAACTGGAACTCACTATACCAACTCCTCCACCGCCTCACGGCTGTCGATGTGGAGATATTCTGTCCGGACATTTAGTACCCAGCCAATGTCCCCTTTTCGCTGCTCAATGCACACCCATGACGCCGATAGGGCCTTGTATGGTTTCTAGCGAAGGTTCATGTTCTGCATACTATAAATATAATAGAAGAGGTGTATCTTCTTGGAAAAAATTACCCTTGGCCACGGAAGCGGAGGACGCTTAACTCAAAACCTAATAGAAGCTATTCTCGGTGCATTCTCCTCTAAGGATACAGTTCCCGAGCTTGAGGATTGTGCGTTAGTGTGGGGAAAATATGGCATAACTATAGATAGTTTCACCGTGTCTCCTCGTGAGTTTCCAGGGGGGGATATTGGGGAATTGGCCATATGCGGCAGTGCAAACGATTTAGCCGTTCGAGGCGTTCGTCCCCAATTCATCGCCATGAGCGTAGTGGCAGAAGAGGGGCTTCCTATATCAGAACTTGCGCGATACATGGAAAGTGCCGCCCATATTTGTCATCATCTTGATATCAAGCTCGTAGCGGGGGATACAAAAGTTGTCCCGAAAGGACACGTAGAAGGGCTTTTCATTACTACTTGTGCTGTAGGAGAACAGGTTACCTCCTACCCGCTGGGAATGGATCGCCTTAAGCCAGGGGATAGCATTATTGTTTCCACCTCTATCGGCCGACATGGCGCAACAATCGGTGCGAGTCGTTTTGATTTGACGCCAGAGGGGCTTGAGAGTGATTGCGCTCCTTTATGGAATATGCTGGAACCCCTCCTGGACATAGAGGGGCTTCGATGTATGCGAGATTGCACTCGAGGTGGTCTTGGCACTGTTATGTGCGAATGGGCGGAAGGTCGAAAGATAGGGATTGAGCTTGTAGAAAAAAACATCCCTATCCGGGAAACAGTGCAGTCTGTCTGTGATATTTTAGGTTTTGATCCTCTCTATCTCGCTTGTGAAGGATGTGCAGCCATAGCCGTGGATCCTTCTCAGACTCAAGACATTTTGAGGCAATTGCATGCCCATCCTCTCTGCAAAGAGGCATCCCTTATAGGAACGGTTACAGAGGAGCACCCGGGGATGGTGGCTCTCATAACAGAGATAGGCGGGATGCGTGTTGTCGACATGCCTGTAGGGGAGATGCTCCCCCGCATTTGTTGATTTCGCAATGCCAGCAAAAAGAGGCGTTTCATAAAAATAATTGAGAATTTCATACGTACAATAAAAAAGAGGCCATCCCGATTTTTTGGGATGGTCTCTTTTACTTACACATATTGAACCTATACTTAGTCTTCTTTTGGCAGAAATCTCATGATTCTCTGTATAGAAAGAGCTTTTCCTGTTTCTTCTTCCACATCAATAAGCACAGCGCAGAGACGAAGATCATCCTCCGCCACCTGGAATCGAGAGGGAAGCGCTGTCAAGAAACGAGGAAGAACGCTTTCAAGAGTCATTCCGATAGCACTTCGGTGAGCACCTGTCATACCCACATCCGATATATAAGCTGTTCCATCGGGTAAAATTTCTTCATCTGCAGTCTGAACATGAGTGTGGGTTCCGAGGAAAGCTGAAACTCTCCCATCTAGATAGAAACCCAAAACTCTCTTCTCAGAAGTAGCCTCTGCATGAAAATCTACAAGGACAGGAACTCCATTCAGCTCTTCTAGAATTTCATCAGCCTTGCGAAATGGACAATCCAGATCGGGCATAAAAACCCTCCCCTGGAGGTTTAAGAGAGCTAATCTCTTCCCATTTTTAGATAGCACACTAACCCCTTGTCCGGGACATCCCGGGGGATAGTTGGCAGGTCGTACTACCCGAATTTCTTCATCCAGAACAGAATAGAAGTCTGAACGATCCCATATATGGTTCCCCGAGGTAATCCCATCGACTCCCATATCAAAAAGATCATTCATTATCTTTTCTGTCAGACCTTTTCCTGCCGCAGCATTCTCTCCATTCACAATAATAAAATCAATTTTCGCAAACTCTTTTTTCAGTTGGGGTAACAAAATTGACAAGGTCTTTCGACCTGGGCGTCCTACTATGTCTCCTATAAATAGTATTCTCATAACTTTTATAGCCTACTTTGCATATTCTGTAGCTCGTATTTCTCGCGTAACGGTCACTTTGATTTGCCCTGGATATTTCATTTCTTCTTCTATTTTTCGGGCAATATCGTAGGCTAATTTATAGACTACACCCTCATCTGTTACATTCGGAGAGACCACAACGCGTACTTCGCGCCCAGCCTGAATAGCGAAAGCTTTGCTGACCCCTTTAAAGGACTTGGCAACTTCCTCTAGTTTTTCAAGTCGCTTAATATACGCATCGAGACTTTCTCTTCGTGCTCCGGGACGAGAAGCGCTTACAGCGTCAGCAGCAGCGATAATAACATCATATACAGTATTCTGTTCCACATCTTCATGGTGGGCCGCTATAGCGTTAACCACTTCTGGAGCCTCATTGTAACGCTTGGCTATGTCAGCACCGATCAGAGCGTGAGGCCCTTCTACCTGGTGGTCCACAGCCTTTCCTATATCATGAAGCAATCCTGCACGACGAGCCAATTCCTCATCAAAACCAAGCTCTGCCGCCATGATACCCGCCAAATGAGCGACCTCCAAGCTATGCTGCAATGCATTTTGCCCGTAACTATAGCGGTATTTCAACTGCCCAATAAGATGTATAAGATCATCGTGCATATTCTTAACTCCTGTTTCGAGAAGGGCTGTTTCGCCAGCCTCCAGAATCTGCTCTTCCACATCTTTTGTGGCCTTCTCTACCAGCTCTTCAATACGGGCTGGATGAATTCTGCCATCAGCCACAAGCCGTTCCAAAGAGAGACGGGCAACTTCTCTGCGTACAGGGTCAAAACTGCTCAACGTCACAGCCTCAGGAGTATCATCAACAATAAGATCTACGCCTGTTAACGTCTCGAAAGAACGAATGTTACGCCCTTCACGGCCAATAATACGTCCTTTCATCTCGTCGGAAGGCAGGGGCACAACACTTACAGCCACTTCAGAGGTCTGATCTACAGAACATCGCTGAACTGCCGTAACAATAATCTCTTTGGCTTTCTTTTCTGCGTCTCGTCGAGCCCTCTCTTCAAGGTCCTTTACTAACATACCGAGATCGTGCTGCATGTTATCTTCGGTCTGGGTCAACAATATCTCTCGCGCCTCTTCCTGAGACATTTGTGCAATCTCTTCCAGACGAACGACCTGTTCCTGTCTCAAGGTATCAAGTTCAGCTATCTTTTTTTCAAGATCCTCTCGGCGAAGCCGAAGCTCTTCTTCCTTGTGAGAAACCCGATCAATTTTTTTATCGAGATTCTCCTCTTTCTGCTCAAGGCGCCGCTCCGCCCGCTGTAACTCGGCTCGACGATCCTTATTTTCCCTTTCCACTTCCTGACGGAGCCGATAAGCCTCTTCTCTCGCTTCCGTCAATTTTTCACGCTTCCGCTGTTCTCCTTCTTGTAAAGCCTCTTTTAAGAGCGCTTCCGCCTGAAGTTTAGCATTTTCAAGGTGTTTTGCTCCAATAGTTTTCGAAAGCATAAACCCAGCCGCAACACCAGCAGCCAGGCCTGCAGCTATTCCTAAAATTGCAGTCATAATTTGCATAATTGGCCTATCACTCCTCATTTTATTTTCAAGGTGCTGTCACTAGATTTTTAAGACCGCACACGTCGTGCTGAGGATTATATTTTACAGGTCAATAGAAGGGCTCACAAGTCCTTTCCAAAGCTTTTCTAACGGAATGAAGAGAAAAACCTCTCCGAATCAGCCTTCCTCGTATTTTTTCAGAGACTATACCCTGAGAACTCCATTCTATTACCAAGCTGCAAGCCCGGCTTTCTTCGTCGGGTTCCGCTTCCTCCAGCACTTTCAAAATTAAATCACGATGGACTCCTCGCCTATGGAGTTCATCGTGTAACTTTCTATCTCCCCAACTGGTATGAGATGCTATGAAAAGAATACTATAGGCCTCATCATCCAAAAAGCCAAGTTCTGTATATTTTTCCACAAGTTGCTGAGCTACGTCTTCTGTAGCTCCTTTCTTCATGAGTTTATCTCGAATCTGCCAACATGTATACGCCCCCCGCGCCAATAGTCGGAGAACATATCTTTCAAAATTATACAACACTGTCATGCGATACCCGCCAAATCCAAATATTTCCCTACTGTCTGAAGGACATGAGAATAAAGTTCAGGC
Organism: Aminobacterium sp. UBA4834; assembly: GCF_002400205.1. Classification (NCBI taxonomy): domain Bacteria; kingdom Thermotogati; phylum Synergistota; class Synergistia; order Synergistales; family Aminobacteriaceae; genus Aminobacterium; species Aminobacterium sp. UBA4834. The sequence continues at coordinate 346,088 of NZ_DHFC01000018.1, forward strand.
TCTTGAGAAAGGTAGGGATCCTCTGCTACCAAATCAAAAGCTTCTCTACGAGCCAATTCAAGCAAAGCACGGTCTTTCAACAAATCGGCTACTCTGAAATCAGTAATTCCATGTTGTCGAACCCCACAAACTTCTCCTGGACCACGAAGTTTCAAATCTGCTTCGGCTATTTTAAATCCATCAGTGGTAGCACACATTACCTTTAAACGCTGTACGCCTCCTCTTGTTGTGGGATCTCCCAAGAGAATGCAATATCCTTGCCGTCCATCACGTCCAACCCTGCCCCGAAGCTGATGAAGCTGAGAAAGGCCAAAACGATGAGCGTCCTCAACAACCATAACAGTAGCCTCAGAAACGTCAACCCCCACTTCAATCACAGTGGTAGCCACAAGAAGATCGATTTCACCAGCAGTAAACTTCCTCATTGTAGCCTCTTTTTCCTCTTGAGGAAGTTGGCCATGAAGCAACCCTGTTCTTATATCAGGGAAGATGGAACATATCTGCTCGTATCGTTCTGTAGCAGAGGCAACGGCTAAAGATTCGCTCTCTTCTATCAACGGACAGACCCAATACATTTTCTCCCCTTCACTGTGTCGCTCCCTGAGAAAGGGCCAAAGTCGATGGGTCTCTTTTTTACGAAGCCACCATGTCTTCGTGGGGAGGCGGCCAGGGGGCATCTCATCGATAACAGATACTGTGAGATCCCCATATACTGAAAGCGTGAGAGTTCTAGGGATCGGAGTAGCCGTCATAACCAATACATGAGGAGCTTGTCCTTCCTGTGTCCCTTTGTTTCTAAGAGCGTTTTTCTGTAAGACGCCAAAACGATGTTGTTCATCTATAACCGCTAATGCCAATTTATGAAAAGAGACTGGATCGGAAAAGAGCGCGTGGGTTCCAACAACAACATGGGCTTCTCCTCTTTCTATTCTTTGTAAAGCATCCTGCCGATCCCGTGAAGAAAGAGAGCCTACCAAGAGCTCGACTGATACGCCTAAGGGAGTTAGGTACGAAGACAACCTATAGAAATGTTGCTGAGCTAATATTTCGGTAGGGGCCATAAAAGCTCCCTGAAACCCTCCCTCCACAGCTTGGAGCAGGGCTAAAACTGCTATTACAGTTTTCCCCGACCCCACATCGCCTTGAAGGAGTCGATGCATAGGTATCTCCTGAGCGAGATCGCTGGAAATCTCCCCCACCACCCTCCTTTGAGCGGACGTTAAGGGGTAGGGAATAACGTCTGACAGGAAACGCTTCTTTAACTCACCCTCACGAGGCAACAGAGGTGCTTTCTCCGCCAACCGGGATCGTTCCCCACGGCGAAGAGCTAAGCCTACTTGAAGAGTAAAAAACTCGTCGAAAGCCAAGCGATCCCGTGCTGCTTTCCAGGGAGCCCCTGCACTAGGATAATGCATCTCAAAGACAGCATCAGAAAGAGGTGGGAAATTGTACTTTGAGCAGATATGAGCCGGCAAATGTTCTGCAGGGCAAAATTCTTCTGCCTCAAGACAGGATCGGACTAGTTTCCTGAACCAGCGCTGTTGCAATCCCAACGTAAGAGGGTACACTGGCACTATATGCCCTACAGAATCTGGATCTTCCCCTTCGTCTAATACCTCAAATTCAGGATTCGTCACCTGCATTTGCCCATAACGATGCTCCACCAGGCCATACAAGGCGACTTCCTTCCCTGGTGTCAGAATTCGTTCTAACCCTCTCCGATTAAACCATACTGCATGTACAAAATCCCGACCATCTGTAAAAAGGGCACGAGTAAGAGTTAATCCTGCCCGCAACGTTCGATGTTTTTCCATGGTCACAAGCCGGACTATTAAAGAGGCTGTGGAGCCAGGCTCTAAGCTGCTCAGAGGAGTCAGACCCCGCCTGTCTTCATATCGACGAGGGAAATAGAGTAACAAATCCTGAACCGTCCTGATATTAAGGCGGTTCAAGAGCCTCTCCCGTACAGCTCCCACTCCTTTTACGAAGCGTACAGACACTGTGGAATCTTTTTCCCTCACTCTGGCTGGCTCTCCTCAAGAGTCTCCTCTTCATGCAACGTTTCGAGCATAGAGGTGTATTTAGAGAGCAACGCGGCCATGTCGCTTTTGAAAGTACGCTTCATTTCCTGAAGTCTGAGAGCATCTCGCCTAAAAGCATCACGCTGGTTCATAGCTTCAAATACAATACGTTCCCCTTTAGCCCGTGCCTCAGAGATAATGGCATCAGCTTCCTGTTTGGCAGCTTCTGTCTTCACCTCAGCGCTTCGTTGAGCCATGAGGAGCGTCTCCTGTAATGTGTCTTTCAAGTTGTTATAGTCTTTGAGTTGGTCTTCCAAACGCTGAATATCCCTTTCCAGATCAGTCGTTTTTTCAGCCATAAGGCGAAGTGTTTCTACTATCTGGTCAAGAAAGTCGTCTACCTGATCAGGATCATATCCCCTCAATGCCCTGGAAAAGGTTTTGCTTTCTACATCCAGCGCCGTTATAAGCTCAGGCACGGTGTTCCTCCTTCCATTCCTCTACAATCCCTTTTCGTGGAGAGGCGACAAAGACTCCTGGAGATATTCTCGCCACGTCACCACGCATAGCAAAAGCTACTCCACAAAGAAAATCCAATACGCTCTGCCCTACATCGCGATCCATGTTTCTGAGGTCAACGATAACCATTTGCCCTTTATGAAGGGCCTCTCCCAACTCTTCTCTGCGATCAAGACAAAGATTCCCCCGACATAAAACCACTTGAGCCTGGACAGGAGGAGTTTTTAACACCCTGCTCTGCCGTTCCTCCAAATCCTCTTCGGCTTGAACCGAAGGACTGTCTGGCGATCCGGTCATTCCCTCTTCATCGTAATCATATTCAGCAAGACCGAGTATCGCCATGAGGCGCTCGAACATTCAACCACCTCCACATATAAGAGGATCAATACGATCGGGCCCCGAAAATAGCCGACCCAACGCGAACCATGGTACTTCCTTCCTCTATAGCCCACCCAAAATCTCCGCTCATTCCCATAGAAAGTTCCTGTAAAGGAAGACCACTTGAAACTTCCAAGCGATCACGAAGTTCCCGTAAAGAAGCGAAGGCTTTCCGTATTGACATTTCATCTTCAGAAAGTGGACCAACTGTCATAAATCCCTTTAAAGAGAGTAGAGGGCACGTCTCTTGAACATGTTCAAGCAGAGTTTCTGCCTGTTCTGATGCTACGCCATGTTTTGACTCCTCCCCAGATGTGTTCACTTCCAGCAAAATGGGGATGCTTCTATTCTCTTCAGAACAGATACGTTGTAATGTATCCGCAAGAGAAATGGAATCTACAGATTGAATCATATGAAAAGATTCCAAGGCTTTACGAGCTTTGTTTCTCTGTAAATGACCGATAAGATGCCACTCTACTTCAACATCTTCTGGCCACTGCTTTTTCTTTTCCAAGGCTTCTTGAACCCTATTTTCTCCAATAGCCGAGATTCCCCCGTGCTGTATGGCAAAGACCATCTCTTCTACTGAACGTGTTTTCGTTACTGCTATTAATGTAACATCTTTTCCGCTCCGCCCGCTTAAGCGAGCACTTTCTTCAATTTTAATTCGTATAGATTCTATGTTTTTTTGAATATCCTGCTCTACCATAACTCTATTCTGCCCTCCCTAGCGTGATCTGCTCGAAGCAAAATAATATTGCCCGGCTGAAGACCATCAGAAATAAAAAAAGAATGATCCGAAAGAGGGAATCCTTTCACTTCCTTGAATCGAACATAATTTCCTTCCACCAAAAAAACTCCCAGCTTCCCCTCTCTGGAAATTATAGACGACTGGGGAACTGCCACACCTACATAGCTTTCTGTAGAGATAAGATACGATACAGACCGTTTTTTAACAATATTAATAGGGAAAAAAACGGTCTGTATCGTATCT